>NZ_CP032684.1:2817000-3141000 GCF_003627795.1 Rhizobium sp. CCGE531
TCCAGCGCCTGCTCGATCAGGTAGCGATCGTGATTGCCACGCACCGTCAGCGCATTCTGCGCCAGCAGCATATCGGCCGTCTTGCCCGAGGTCAGCGGCCCGCTGAAGCAATCGCCGAGATTGACGATCTCGGTGATGCCTTGCTTGCGGATATCCTCAAGCACCGCCTCGAGTGCCAGGTGGTTGCCGTGAATGTCCGCGATGGCAGCAAAGCGCACGTCTCAGCTCCCGCGATAGGTGGAATAACCGTAGGGCGATATCAGCAACGGCACATGGTAATGCGCCGTCGTATCGGCGATACCGAAGCGGATCGGTACGAGGTCGAGAAAAGCCGGTTCCGGCAGCTTGGCGCCGCTGGCACGCAGATAGTCTCCGGCCCGGAACAACAATTCGTAGGTGCCGGCAACGAAGCTGTCGCCGATCAGGATGGGACCGCCGTCCACGCGTCCGTCGGCATTGGTCGTGACCGTCTTCAGATGCAGGCGGGCATCGCCCTCGATCCTGAAGAGATCGATCACCAGGCCTTCGGCCGGCTTGCCGAGGGCGGTATCGAGCACATGGGTGGTCAGTCCGGTCATGGCGTTGGCGCTCCGATGATGTAGGGGCTATCGAAGAAATATTCCTCCAGATTGTTCCCCGGCCCGTCACGATCGACAACAAGGAAATCACTCTGCTCTCCGAGCGCCATCAGGGGGTAATGCCAGGCATTGACCCGATAGTTCACGCCCTGGTCGCCCCGCGCCAGAAAGACCCGCGGCCTGCCGGGCCTGCCGCCCTCATCCTGCGCGACGACGACCAGAAACGGCCGACCTTTCAGCGGTACGAAACACTGGCTTCCGAAAGGATGGCGCTCCATCATCTCGATCGTGAAAGGAAAGGCGCGCGGCTGACCGCGAAAGAGGTTCAGGATCACTCGCGCGCCGGCACCGATGGCCTCGGCAGCGGACAGCGCATGGAAGCGCTCCGTCGTGCCGCCATTGATGAACCGCATCGTTGCGGGATCGGCCTCGATCACATCGCCGAACGGTGCAAACGCGGCCTTCGTTAGTGGATGAATTTCAAGATGCTGTGTCATTCGATGATCATTCGCCTTCCGCTCGCCAATGGCGAATGGAGTCCAGTTGCAGGAGCAGCTCCGGAAGAGATTTTTGCGCGATGTCCCACAGGGCCGTCAGCTCGATGTCGAAATAGCCTTGCGCAATCCGCTTCCGGAAGTCGTGCATCACATGCCAAGGCAGCTCGGGATGGTCAACGACGAACTCCGGATATTCCTCCGCAATGCGCGCGGCCGCCTCGCCGATCATCAGGAGCGTCATGCCGACGGCGCGCTGCTTCTCGACATTCTTGAAAAACACGCCTTGATCAATTCCGCGTAGAAACTGACCTGCCTCGGACACAGCCCGCTGCATGTGATCGAGGTGGGCGATTAGCCGATCCAGGCTCATATGACACTGCCCCAGTTTGTGAAATACTTAGTCATAAGCTGCGTGAAAAACAGCTCGCCATCAGCCCTCGGGAAGTATGGATTGCAGGCGCAGCAAAGCGATCTTTTCGACCTGGGCCGTCGCAGTCGCAAATTCCGCATCCCGGCCATTGTCGACGCGCGTTTCGAAGGCGGCGAGGATGTCGTCCTTGCCGAGCCCCTTGACCGCGATGATGAAGGGAAAGCCGAATTTCGTCACATAGGCGGCATTGAGTTCGGTGAATCGCGCATGCTCCTCGGGACTCAGCCGATCGAGGCCGGCGCCGGTCTGCTCCTTGCGGCTGTCCTCCGTCAACTCGCCGGCAATCGCCAGCCGACCGGCCAGATCCGGATGCGCCTGCAGGACGCCAAGCCGCTCTTCTTCAGTGGCACTACGGAAGAACCGTACCAGCGAGGCATGCACGCCGCCCGAGGTCAGCGGCTCTGCAATGGCGCCGCCATCATAGGCGCGCTCGGCGATGAAGGGAGAATGCTCAAAGACGCCGCCGAAGCGGCCGATAAAATCGGCCCGCGAGATCATGTCAGCGCTCGCCCCCGGGCATATGATTTTCATACCAGTGGTGGGCGATCTCGATACGCTTCGGGATCCAGACCTTATCGTGCTTTTGCACATATTCGATGAAGCGCCGCAAGGCCGCAGCGCGGCCGGGACGGCCGACCAGGCGGCAATGCAGGCCTACCGACATCATCTTCGGGCTACCCAGCTTGCCCTCTTCATAGAGCGTGTCGAAGGCATCCTTGAGATAGGTGAAGAACTGGTCGCCGGAATTGAAGCCTTGCGGCGTGGCGAAGCGCATATCGTTGGTTTCGAGCGTATAGGGGATGATCAGGAACGGCTTGCCGTTCAGGCCGTCTACCCAGAAGGGCAGATCGTCGGCATAGGAGTCGGAGGAATAGAGGAAACCGCCCTCCTCCATGACGAGCCGCAGCGTATTGTCGGAGGGCTTGCCCTGATACATGCCGTAAGGCCGGTCGCCGGTGAGCTCGGTGTGCAGCCGTACGGCCTCGAGAATGTGCTTGCGCTCCAGATCCTCCGGAAAATCCTTGTATTCCAGCCAGCGATAGCCGTGGCTGGCAATCTCCCAGCCGGCTTCCTTCATCGCGGCAACCGCTTCCGGGTTGCGCGCCATGGCAAGCGTCACGCCATAGACGGTCGCCTGCACCTTGAGCTCGGTGAACATGCGCCACAGCCGCCAGAAGCCGGCACGCGCGCCGTATTCGTAGATCGATTCCATATTGAGATTGCGCTGGTTCGGCCAGGGTGCCGCCCCGACGATCTCGGAAAGCAGGTTTTCGGAAGCCGCATCACCATCGAGAATGCAGCTTTCTCCGCCCTCTTCGTAGTTGATCACGAACTGCACCGCGATGCGGGCATCACCGGGCCATTTGGGATCCGGCGTATCGCGGCCGTAGCCGATGAGATTGCGGGAGTAGTTTTCCGACATTGAAGCACCTTCTCTGATCAGCGGACGGTAGCATCCACACAGCGAAAGTCGAGACGGAAAGTGGGAAAATCACTTTCTCTTCAATGGCAAGCCCGTCGCGCTATCCTACGCGATCTTCCGGGCGCTGATCTTTCCCATCGGATGCAGCGAATGCACGCGGAAAGGACCGCCGGAACCGTCTTCCATCATCAAAGCGATGTTGGATACGGGAACCGGTGCGGCAAGCGCCGGCTCGAAGAAGTCGCGCAATGCCCGCTCCATGCGCTGCAGATCGGCCGGGCCGACAGTGCCCGTCAGCATCATCTGGAAGCGGAACTCGTCCATCACGTGCGGATGGCCCCAGCGGTACAGGTTGGCGAATTGCGTCGCCGAAAGGCCGTCCGGGTCGATGCGCTCGATCTCCGCTTCGGTCAATGGCGCGCGATACTGGTCAAAGGCCTGAACCACGGATGCCGCCAGGAAATGCATCTGCTGGCTGGGTGCGGACGCAACGAGGCCCAGCGCTCCGCCAAGCCGGGCGACCTCCAGCCGTGGGATTTCAAAAGGCGCGACAGAGCCGGAAAACCGCATGAGATCGCGCAACATCGCGGCCTCGGACATATCTTCCGCCAGCCGGAAAGGCGCCTTCAGCAAGCCCATGAAGCCATAGCGCCGGGGAACGGCCGTATAGAAGGCGATCTCATGTATGCCGAGCCCGCGAATGGCAGGCGGATCGACCATCTCGCCGGAATAGACATTGCGGCCGAGCCAATTTGCCGCCACGAGCGTCAGCGGATCGCTCGCGGACGGCGTGAAGCAAATGGCGTAACGCATAAAATTCCTCCAAGGCACGATAGACCGGCTGACCGGTAGGGGCTGACGGACAAGGAGATAGGTGATTTGCGTGACAGATTGACGACCCGGAAGAGGCGTGAATTCACGTTTTATGTGATATGACTGAAATATGACTTACTAAAGTGAAAGTCCGCGGCAATTTGAAACTGCAAGGCATATCCGCCGCTTCCCGCACCGCCGCCTCGGCCAGCCGATGCGCCAACCCGAAGCTCACCTTGAAGCCGCCGGTCAATGCAATCAATGACGGGTGGTCGGGATGGGCGCCCACCATCGGATCGCGATCGACCGCCTTCGGCCGCAGGCCGGCCCAGCGTTCCACCACCTCCGCGCCAGCCAGCACCGGCGCCATTGCGCGTGCTGCAGCCAGAAGATCGTCTAGCTGCTCGTCGGTCGACAACGGGTCTTCAAAACGATTCTCACTGGTGCTGCCGACCGCGACCAATCCGTTCTCATGCGGAACGATATAGAGGCCATCCCGAAAAATAACCGGGAGGCCGCCGTCGACATCGGCCTTCAGCATGGCCGCCTGCCCCTTGACCGGTTGGCCAAGCGAGGATTTGCGATCTTGCGTCAACCCGTCGAGGATTGGAAACGACCGATGACCGGCGGCAAGGATGCAGCGCCCGAAGCGGATATCGCCCTCGCTCGTGCGCGCGAGCCCCCTATCCGGATCGATGCTTTCGACGGTAATGCCCTCGGTGAGCTGGACATGTGACGTCCCGGCCAGAAATCTCTGAAGCACATTCAGCAAGGCACGTGGAGCGACCCGCGCCGCAAGCGTATCGAAGACGAAGCCGCTTTCGCCGGCGGCAGGATCGATCCAGCCTGGAACAGGCGCCTCGTCGAGCACATGCCAGTGAAATTCATGTTTATCCTGGCGCCAATGCGTTTCCGCATCTCGGGAATGCCCAAGCGCAATCTGCCTTAGATGCGACTTCGGCAGCGGGATCAGCCGGCCGGCGCGACGGTAGCCCGCCGAAAGCCCCGTCTCCGCCTCCAATGCTGCGATTTCCTCTTCCAGAGACACCAAGGCATCGAATTGAAACTGTTTTTTCTCAGACCATTTGTCCGGCATGTGCGGCATCAGCGCGCCGAGCAGGCCGCCGCTCGCCCCTTGCCCGAAATGGCCGGCTTCGATGAGCAAGGCTCGAATGCCGAGACGCTCGGCATGAACGGCCGCCCACAGGCCCATGATCCCGCCGCCGACGATCAATAGATCGACGGATGATTGACCGATGGGTCGTGTGGGATTATCGGCTCTTTCCATGACAGATCCAGTTTCCGATCGGACTGAGGCGTCCGAAACCAATGCGGCAAGCCCGGAGCTCGAATGGCGCGACGGCGATATGCCCTATTCGACGGCTTTTGGCGATCATTTTTATTGCCAGACCGACGGTCGGCTGGAATGCGGCCACGTCTTCCTGGCCGGCAATGGCTTGCCCGCCCGCTGGCGGGAGCAGCAAGATTTCCTTATCGGCGAACTCGGCTTCGGCACCGGCCTGAACTTCTGCGAGACATGGCGCCAGTGGCGGCAGCAGGCCGCACCGGGTTCGCAACTGCATTTCATGTCGTTCGAACTCTATCCCATGCGCGCCGACGCGATCGACCGCGCTCTGTCGCACTGGCCGGAAATCGATCGCGAACGTCAAGCCCTTGTCGCTGCCTGGCCTGGCGATCCGCAAGGCATCGTCTCACTGACGCTCGATCAAAACACGCGCCTCAGCGTCGTCTGCGGCCCGGCGCTGGACGGCGTGAGCCTCGCCCAAGCGGGCTTCGACGCCTGGTACCTCGACGGCTTCGCACCGTCGCGCAATGCCGACATGTGGTCGCCCGAGCTGATGCAGGCGCTCTACGACAAGACGGCCCCAGGCGGCACCTTCGCCACCTACGCAGCTGCCGGCTTCGTGCGCCGAAACCTGCAGGCGGCGGGATTTATCGTGGAGCGGCGCAAGGGCTTCGCCGGCAAGCGGGAAATGCTCTGCGGCGTCAAGCCGGCCTGAGGTCGGGGCTCATTTCGCAAGCCGGACGATGACCGTCGCGAGGGATCAAGCCAGCTCGCCAAGATGCCGGCAAACCCAATTGGCCTCTTCCGATGCCGTACGCCGAAAGTGCCGTTTAAAGTCACGGCTGAACTGGGCGGGGCTGGCATAGCCGACCGATGCCGCGACCTCCGCGATCGTCCCGTCGTGGCGCGCGAGCATCAACCGCGCCTCGTGGAGCCGCATCGCCTTTAGATACTGTATCGGACTGCTGCCCGTCAGGGCCTTGAAATGGACGTGGTAGGAGGGGACGCTCATGCCTGCTTCCCGCGCCAGCGCGGCGACCGAAATCTCGGAACTGTAGGTTTCGCGCAACCGTGCCAGGCTTCGCACGATCCTCCCGGACGTGCCCCGCTGCTGCAGGGCTGAGATCATCGCACCGCCCTGCGGGCCGACGAGCACGCGGTAATGCAGCTCGCGCAGGATGCCTGCTCCCAGAACCGCAAGCTCGACGGGATCACCCAGGGCCTGCAGCAGACGCAGCAAAACGTCCTCGATAACAAGTTCCATTCTGCTCGATACCAGGCTCCGCACCTTGCCGGCCTTCGGTTCGAAACCTCTCACCCCCACTTCCGAGGCGATCTCCGCAGCCAGAAGCATGTCGAACTCGAGGTAGACCGCAAGCAAGGGGCGTTCTGCGCTGGCTGAGGACTCCATCCGAAACGGAACGGGTACCGATACGGCCAGATAGTGCTCCTCATCGTAGAGATAGACCTCGCCTTCAAGCACCCCCTGCTTTCGGCCTTGCAACACGAATACCGCACCCGGCTTGTAGAGCACGGGAACGTCGTGAAGGACCGTCTCGGTCCTGAGAATGCGCACGCCGGCAAGCCCGGTTGGGTTGTATCCCTGGCGAGGAGCAAGAAGCCCCGCCAGTTCCACCAGCTCCTGACGCTTCGACCTCCCATTCTCCATCTTCATAGGATTTGGCAAGGTATTCATAGTTTTCACAGTCGATGGCAGCAGTTTCGAAGATTATCAGTCAGTGGCACTCACCAATCAAGAAGAGAACGCCAAACATGTCACGAAAAACCTTCTTCATCACCGGCGCGAATTCCGGCTTCGGCTTCGCGATCGCAGCGGCCGCGAGCCGCCAAGGCCATAAGGTTATCGGCACAGTCCGCTCGGAACAGTCGCGGGCAGCTTTTGCGGAACGCCTGCCGGCGGCACGGTCCGCCCTATGCGATGTGACGGAGTTCGACCGGATAGCCGACATTGTTCGACAGGTCGAGGAGGAGCATGGACCGGTCGACGTACTGATCAACAATGCCGGCTACGGTCACGAGGGAATTCTCGAAGAGTCGTCCCTCGAGGAAATGCGGCGTCAGTTCGACGTGAACGTCTTCGGCGCCGTCGCGGTCGCCAAAGCCTTTCTGCCGCGCTTTCGCGAAAGGCGCAGCGGCTTCATCGTCAACGTAACCTCCATGGGCGGCATGATCACCATGCCCGGCATCGCCTACTACTGCGGAAGCAAGTTCGCCCTTCAAGGCATTTCGGAAGTCATGCGCGCGGAGATGGCGCCATTCGGCGTTCGAGTAACCGCCCTATGCCCTGGCTCCTTCCGGACGGACTGGGCCGGACGCTCGATGATCCGGACCGAGCGCTCGATCGCGGACTACGACGCGTTGTTCGATCCGATCCGGCAGGCCAGGCAGTCCAAA
Source organism: Rhizobium sp. CCGE531 (assembly GCF_003627795.1). Lineage (NCBI taxonomy): Bacteria > Pseudomonadati > Pseudomonadota > Alphaproteobacteria > Hyphomicrobiales > Rhizobiaceae > Rhizobium > Rhizobium sp. CCGE531. The sequence continues at coordinate 2,824,463 of NZ_CP032684.1, forward strand.
AGCGGCAAGCAGCTCGGCGATCCGGATAAGCTCGCAGCAGCCGTATTGAGCCTGATCGAGTCCGACGCGCCTCCGCCACAACTCCTGCTCGGCAGCGACGCCCTTGGACTTGTATCGGACAGGATCGAGCGTCTCAAAAGGGAGATCGAAGCATGGAAATCCGTCACCGTGTCGACGGATGGCTAAGAGCACCGGCCATCCCAATGGCCGGAAGCCTTCATCGGCTTTGCGCTCGGCCTATCGATCTGAACCCTGGCTGTTGAAACGATCGGCGCGGAAAACGACGTCGCCAAGATAACGCTGGATCTTGTCCTCGAGAAGTTCGGGGCTGATCGGTTTCGACAGGCAGTCGTCCATGCCCGCCTGCATGCATGCGATGCGATCGACATCCAGTGCCTGTGCCGTTACCCCGATGATGGGCACGTGCCATCCCTGCTCGACTTGCGCCTCGAATTGCCGGATCATGCGCGTCGCCTGATGGCCGTTCATGACCGGCATGGAAACATCCATCAGGATCAGCGATGGCCGCAATTGACGCCATGCGTCCACCGCCGCCTGGCCGTTCTCCACGACAAGGAAGCGAAGTCCGGTCGCCTGCAGGATCTGCGTGAAGACGATCTGGTTCACCTCGTTGTCCTCGGCCACGAGAACGTCGATGGCGTTGCCCGGGCTGGCAGGCGTCATGCGGTCGGTGGCCTCGATCGCGGCTGCGGCCTCGGCCTCTAGCGGCAACGGCCGGGCAGCAGCGTCCGGCTGCTCACCGGCCTTCTTCCGCCGCGATGCGCGCACGACATCGATGATCGTGTTGCGCAGCACATTGGCACGCACGGGTTTCATGAGATGCGCCTGACCATTGACGGCGGTAAAATCCTTGTCGCGGCCGGCGACGCCCATCGACGTCAGAAATACGATCGGCAGCGCCTCGAAGCGTGGGTCGGCACGCACGGCACTTGCGATCTGATAGCCGCTCATGCCGGGCATGCTGTAATCGACGATGATCGCTTCGACCGATACGCCCATATCGAAGGCGGCATCCAGAATGGCAAGCGCGGTCTTGCCGTCCTCGGCCGCATGGCTGTCGAAGCCCCATTGCGCCAATTGCTCAGTCAATATGCGCCTATGGGCCTCATCATCTTCCACGATCAGGATCCCGGCCCGCTTCACGTTGGCCGGCAGCTCCGGAACCTCGGCGCGTGGGGCGACCAGCGGCATGGAAAGATGGACCGTGAAAACCGATCCCTTGCCCCATTCGCTCTCGACCGACAGGGAACCACCGAAAAGATCGACGAGACCCGCCGTAATGGCGAGGCCCAAACCTGATCCTTCAAGGCGCCGTGCAAAGGAAGAATCCGCCAGCGAAAATTTGTCGAAGATCGTATCGAGCTTCTCGGCGGGAATGCCGATCCCGGTATCTTCGATGCGGAGCACGAGCAGTATGTTGTCGTCCGGCGCGGACTGGCTGTCCAGTTCCACCAGCACATGGCCGCGTTCGGTGAACTTGATCGCATTGCCGACGAGATTGGTCACGATCTGGCGGAAGCGGCCGGCATCGCCGAGCATCGCCGCCGGCACGCCCGGAGCGATGCGCACCATCAGCTCGATATTCTTTTCCGATGCGGCGGCGGCCAGCAGCGTCGCTATGTCTTCGACAGCTTCGGCGGGGTCGAATGCCATCTTGCGCAGATGCATATCGCCGGTGTCGATGCGCGAGAAATCGAGAATGTCGTTGATGATGGTCAGCAATGCATTGCCAGATTTGACGATGATATCGACAAAGGTCTTTTGCCGCGGATCGAGATCCGTCTTGCCGAGCAATTCCGCCATGCCGAGCACACCGTTCATCGGCGTGCGGATTTCATGGCTCATATGGGTCAGGAATTCGGATTTCGCCCGGTCTGCCGCGTTGCTGCGCGCCAGCAGCAGCTGCAGGTCCGCCTCGCGTTCCTTCATCTCGGTGACATCGGTGAACACCACGGTCCAGCGACGATGCTCGCCGATCGCGGCGCCGAGCTGTATCCAGCGGTCGCCGACGACCTGAAATACGCAGGAGATCGGCTTGCTCGCCGCAATGCTCTCTGCCCATGTTTCCAGCAGAGCCTCGGAACCATTGCCGAAATCACCGCGTTCCGCGCAATAGTCGAACGCCGCGGACCAGTCCCTGCCGACCTCGGTGAGCTCGGCCGGCAGTTTCAGCATGTCCTTCAGCCGATCGTTGGCCAGCAGGATCGCACCATCCTGAACGATCAGCAGGCCTTGCGACATGGCCTGCATGGCATCAGCCATCAGTTCGCCGAGATGCTCCAGCGCCAGCCGCGTCTCGGTGATCTCCCTGGATTGCTGCTTCACGGAAGAAATATCCGTGTAGGACATCAATGTCCGGCCATTGGAAATCTGGCGCGCATCGATGATGACGGATTTGCCGTCGGCAAAATTCACTTCCGTCTGCCGATGCTCGCCCGCCTTGCCCAGCGTGGCCAGCCACGCCTGATATATGTCGTCGATGCTGCGGCCATCGGCGCCGAAACGTGCCAGCTCGTAATGCTTTGCGATGATATCGCGATAGGGGCGGCCTTCGAAGCGATCTTCCTTCGAATATTCCCAAATGTCGTAGAAGGCATCATTGACGTATTCGACGATATAGTCGCCGTTGTGGATAAGGACGCCGATCGGCATCGAGCGGAGGATGTTGTCGAGATCCTGGTGCAGCGCTTCGGCACGGGCCTGCGCCTCGATGAGCTGCATCTCACGCTGCTTCAGCGCCGAAGTATCGGTGACGGAACCCACGGCATAATGCTTGCCATCCGCCGCCGTCGCTCGGTTGAGGCAGATCTTCACCGGGTGCGTCACCTGCCGTCGGTCGACGATTTCGCTTTCGAATTCATGCCCCCGCCCTTCGCGCAGCACGGCTTCGTTTTCCACGAAGAAGTCGTCGGCGCCGACGGCAAACATTTCATGCTCGGTCTTTCCGAGCATTTCGTCACGATCGAGCCCGGTAATATCGGCATGGGCCGCATTGGCATAAATCAAGCGATGGCTGGAATCACGTACGAAGGTGGCAACCGGCAGGCCCTCCAGAACGCTGCGGAAAAAGCCGGCCTCGTCGGCCGGCCTTCGCGCCGCGCCGGCAGCGAAGGCATCGCGCGCGGCAGCCGTTGCGGCAAGGAACACTCCGAATATGTAGACACGATCTTCCGACGGGGAAAAGCTCTCGATCTCCACGCGCGAACGTTGGCGGCCCCACGCATCGAAGCACAGAGCGACCTCTTCGGAACCGAAGACAAGAGCGCGACGCTCCTTGTCTTCCCTGTCGGCGCTCTCGCCGGCATCGAGGAGGTCCTGGCTGCGGTTGCCGATGAAATCGGAAATATCGCGGCCGAAAAAACGCGCATAGGCATCGTTGACGGCGACGTACCGAAGCTCGCTGTTCTTGATGTAGGCGGGCCTGTCCAGATTGGCGATCCGGCGGCACACTATGTCAAGCAGTTCACCGTCCAGGGTCAAACGGAGCCCCTCTTCTCACCGCGCATGATAGTTCATGAAACGACGCTCTAGCACGATTGGCTTTAACAAGGCGTTAACCATGTTTAACCGTCACGGCAACGTCGCGTTCAGACTATGCGCTATCCTATAACGGTCATGCCTTGGTCGCAAACGACAGCGGCACGCCGAGGCAAACTCTGCCAAGAATCCGTCAATGGACAATTGGGAGCGAGCGCCATGAGCGACGAAGGAAGCTTGACCTTGAACGAAGCCCAGATCGCAACGGCGACGGGCGAACGGCGGCGGCGGGCCGGAGGGCGCGGTGCCGAACGCAGCCGCAAGCCGAGCGGCACGAAGTACCTTAATCTCGTCAACAATCTCGCTCGCACGGAACTGCTGTCGCCCGAAGCGCTCGATGATATTCACGATGCCTCGCTGACCATCCTCGAAGAGATCGGCATGGACGTCATCCTGCCGGAAGCACGCGAGCGCATGAAGGCTGCCGGCGCCGATGTCACCCCGGGCAAGGAACGCGTACGCTTCGACCGCAACCTAATCCTGGAGCTGATCGCTTCCGTTCCATCGACCTTTACCTTGCATGCCCGCAATCCTCTTCGAAATGTCCAGATTGGCGGCCGCAATCTCGTCTTCGCACAGGTCGCCTCGGCGCCCTTCGTCGCCGATCGCGAAGGCGGCAGGAGAGCCGGAAACCAGGAGGATTTCCGCAAGCTCATCAAGCTCGCCCAGTCCTACGACGTCATCCATATGACCGGCGGCTATCCGGTCGAGCCCATCGATATCCATGCCTCGGTGCGCCATCTCGATTGCCTCTCCGATATCGTGAAGCTCACCGACAAGGCCTTCCACTGCTATTCGCTCGGCAAGCAACGTAATCTCGACGCGATCGAGATCGCCCGCATCGGCCGCGGCATCAGCATGGAGCAGATGGAGCGCGAACCCTCGCTCTTCACCATCATCAACTCCTCCTCGCCGCTGCGTCTCGACGGGCCGATGCTGCAGGGCATCATCGAAATGTCGTCGCGTGGACAGGTGGTGGTCGTCACGCCCTTCACGTTGGCGGGCGCCATGGCGCCGGTGACGATTGCCGGCGCGCTGGTGCAGCAGAATGCCGAAGCGCTGTGCGGCATCGCCTTCACGCAGATGGTGCGCAAGGGCGCGCCGGTCATGTATGGTGGCTTTACCTCGAATGTCGATATGAAGACGGGCGCGCCGGCTTTCGGCACACCGGAATACATGAAAGCCGTCATCTGCGGCGGCCAGCTCGCCCGCCGCTACGGCATCCCCTACCGCACATCCAACACGAACGCCTCGAACACGCTCGATGCCCAGGCGGCCTACGAATCGGCGCTTTCGCTGTGGGCGCTGACCCAAGGCGGCGGCAATTTCGTGCTGCATGCCGCCGGCTGGAGCGAAGGCGGCCTGACCGCCTCCTTCGAGAAATTCATCCTCGATGTCGACATGCTGCAGATGGTCGCCGAATTCCTGACGCCGCTCGACGTCAGCAGCGACGGGCTGGCGCTGGATGCCGTGCGCGATGTCGGCCCCGGCGGGCACTATTTCGGCACGGCGCATACGCTTGCCCGTTACGAAACCGCCTTCTATTCGCCGATCCTTTCGGACTGGCGAAACCACGAGACATGGGCCGAAGCCGGGCGGCCCACAACCTACGATCATGCCAACCGCGTCTTCAAGGAAACGCTCGCGCGTTACGAACGGCCGCCGCTCGATTCCGCAATCGAGGAAGAGCTCGACGCCTTTGTCGCAAGACGCAAGGAAGAAGGCGGCGTTCCAACTGATTTCTAGTTGAAAATCAAAGGCTTTTACCAGTCTCATCATGAACGAAATTTAATGTCGCGACCCTCTTTTTAGCCGCGACTTCGCCCCCTTTTCCACGCACCTTCAAGCTCGGCTTCGGCTGGGAGGCCGCTGTTTTTTTGGAAAGGGATGTCAATGTCTGTGCTTCGCAGTTTAACGACGGCCGGTTTGATCGCGCTGACACTCGGTAGCGCCGCGGCCGCAACCACCACCACTGCCGGCGCCTCCGAGCGCGGCGCCATTTTCGGCGGGCTTGCCGCCGGCATCGTCGGCGGCGCATTGGCCGCCGAGGCGGTCAGACCGGCCTATCCTTCATATTATCCGGCCTATCGAACCTATTATGCTCCAGCCTATGTCCGCGCCTACCCGAGCTGCTATTGGGCATGGCGCCATGATGGCTGGGGTCGGCCCTACCGTGTCGAAGTCTGCCGCTGACGACGACGCAAACTGCGGATGGCTTTCGCCATCGGCGTATCCGATCTCGATGCCACTGGATTTCCGGCGGCATTTTCGTCCGCCTGTTGAAAAGCTTTTTGCCCACACCCCTTGACTTTGGTCGCGAATAAGACCAAATGCGCCTCAGCTTTCACCTTCCGGCCGCCGCGTGAGCGTGCCCTGCGGGACTTGACGTACGCAAGAGAAGGACAAAAGCGCCTTAGATAACAGGACCGCACCCAAGGCGGTCAGATGCGCTGGAAAGCTTTTTTCCAACTTACAAGTTCCCACTTCACGCGGGGTTCTTGACGCCAGAGACAGACCGGACCGCATGGTGCGATCCGGCCTATTTGCTTTGGCGCCCCCGAAAGGTATTGAATTGACCGATTTTCACTCGCTTGGTCTCTCCAAGCAGATCGTCGATACGCTGTCGCAGAACAACTTCGCCACCCCGACGCCGATCCAGGCGCAGGCGATCCCGCTCGTTCTCCAGGGCCGCGATCTCGTCGGCCTCGCCCAGACCGGCACCGGCAAGACTGCCGCCTTCGGCCTGCCGATCATTGAAATGCTGTTGAAGGACGCCAAGCGCCCCGACAACCGCACCGTCCGCACGCTGATCCTCGCCCCTACCCGCGAACTGGTGAACCAGATCGCCGACAACCTCAAGCTGTTCGTCCGCAAGACGGCGCTGAGGATCAATGTCGTGGTGGGCGGCGCCTCGATCAACAAGCAGCAGCTGCAGCTTGAGCGCGGCACAGACATTCTCGTCGCAACGCCCGGCCGCCTGCTCGACCTCATCAGCCGCCGCGCCCTGTCGCTCGGCCAAGTCAGCTACCTCGTCCTCGACGAGGCCGACCAGATGCTCGACCTCGGCTTCATCCACGATCTGCGCAAGATCTCGAAGATGGTCCCGGCCAAGCGCCAGACCATGCTGTTTTCGGCGACCATGCCGAAGGCGATCGCCGACCTCGCTTCCGACTATCTAACCGACCCGGTCAAGGTCGAAGTATCGCCTCCGGGCAAGGCAGCCGACAAGGTGGAGCAATATGTTCACTTCGTTGCCGGCCAGAACCATAAGACCGAGATCCTCAAGGAAACGATATCAGCCAATCCGGATGGCCGCGCCATGGTCTTCCTGCGCACCAAGCATGGTGCCGAGAAGCTGATGAAGCATCTCGACCACGTCGGCTTTGCCGCTGCCTCGATCCACGGCAACAAGAGCCAGGGCCAGCGCGAACGCGCGCTCAAGGCTTTCCGTGACGGCGAAATCCGCGTGCTCGTCGCCACCGACGTCGCCGCTCGCGGCATCGACATCCCCGGCGTTTCGCATGTCTACAACTACGACCTGCCGGAAGTGCCCGACGCCTATGTTCACCGCATCGGCCGTACCGCGCGCGCCGGCCGCGACGGCATTGCCATCGCTTTCTGCGCTCCGGATGAAATCCGCCTGCTGCGCGACATCGAGCGCCTGATGGGCATCGAGATTGCCGTTGCCAGCGGCGAAGCTCCGGCCGATCGCGGCCGCCCGGCTCGCGGCAACAGCCGCGGCGGTAATCGTGGTGGCGGCCAGGGCCAGGGTCAAGGTCGTGGTGGCGCAGGTCAGGGACGCCAGGAAGGCCGTCCCGCTCGCCCGGCTCGTCGTCCATTCCATGACAACGAAAACGGCGAAGCTCGCGGCCAGGCCGGTGAACGCCAGGATCGCCGTCCCCGCGAAGATCGCCCGCAGCGTGAGAACAACCGCAACGCCGATTTCCGCGGCCAGCGCCGCAACGAGCAGACACCGCGCCCGGAAGTGGACAACGATCTCGCATCGACGTCCGATTTCCGTCCGGCACGCAAGCCGCATCACGGCAACTCGGCGAATGGCAACGGCGCAGCTCACGAGGGCGGCGCCCATCGCGGACAGCGCCATGCACATGGCCGTCCTTCGGGCCGTCATGGCGAGGAGCGCGGTCAGGGCGAACAGCGCAACGGCGGCAACGGCCGCGTGAAGCGCCGCGGCCCCGGCAATGGCGGTCAGCGTCGCGAACGCGCTTGATTACAAGAAAAGGGGGCCAATCGGCCCCCTTTTTCGTTTCAGCAAATGAGCCTATTCCGGCACGATATCCGCCGTGCGCCGGTTGGTGAGATAGACACCGATCACCACGACCGCAGTGCCGATGATGATCGGCAGCGTCAGTGGTTCGCCAAAAGCAATCGCAGCTTCGATGGCGACGGCGGGCGGCATCAGGTAGATCAGCGATGCGGCGCGCGACACCTGCCCCCTGCGGATCAGGTAGAGCAGCAGCCCGACGGCGCCCATGGACAGGCCGAAGACGGACCAGAGCATTGCGAGAATGGCCTCATGCGTGCCGTCGAAGCGGACACCTTCGAATATGAAGGCGAGCGGCACGGTGACGATCAGTGCGCCGACATATTGCAATGTCGCGATGGTTCTGAGGTCGCCGGTCTGCAGGTGGCGCTTCTGGTAGAGCGTGCCGTAGGTCACGGAGACCATCGCCAGCAGATTGACGATCAGAGGAACGGCAGACTGCCAGAGATTGGCCGTATCCGTCGTCAGGAGCTTCGGCGAGATCGCGATGGCGATGCCGAGGAAGCCGAGTAGCAAGCCGATGCGCTGGATCGGCTGCAGGCGCTCACCGACGAGGAATGGCGCCGCCATGGCCGTCATCAGCGGCTGTAGCGCCGCGACGATGCCGGAGATCCCGGCCGGTACGCCTACTGCGATCGCCCACCAGAGACCGGCCAGATAGATGCCGTGCAGGAAAATGCCGGAATAGATGGCCCGGAACACGCTCGACCAGTCACGCGGCCACCGGGCGCCGACGATCGAACACAGCAGCACGAAGGCGAGTGCCGACAGGCTGTAACGGATCATCAGAAAGGTGAAAGGACCCGCATGCTGCGAGGCATATTTGGCGACGATCCAGCCGGTGGACCAGAGTAGGACGAAGATCGCCGGCGCGAGTTTATCGAGGGACATGGAAATCGGACCGATATGTTTGGCGCGTCGGAGCCGGAATCCTGGTCGAACTCGGGGTTTCGCGCGGAGAGGTTGAAGGCTGATAGCCGATGGCGGCGGAGCGGTCAAAATCGATCTGCTGAAAACAGCGATCAATTTTTCTTCACGCCCGGCGAACCATCGCTCTGGTTTCAGGAACGTCAGTCACAACCCAGGCGTTCAGTCCGCAAAAGAAGCAGATGCTCAAATTTTGATCCGAGCATTGCGGCGAAACCCGGCAAGCAACGGCCAAATTATACTTAAACGCCTGTAAATCCGGCATTTTTCGACGTTTCGAAATTCGCGATGGCAACTGCGCATAGTTCTTGCATTGTAAAAACCATTGTATTCAAATGGGTGAAAACACGGGGACCGCACCTTTGGCATTTGATGAAATGATTACTGCGGATGAAAGTCCGCGCGCGCCTTACGGGAAATACTTCGAATGGTACTCAGGCCAGGACAGGGGCCACCTCATTGCCAAATCCCGCGATGCGGAAACCATCTTCCGAAAGACGGGCATTACCTTCGCGGTCTACGGACACGCGGACTCCTCCGAAAAGCTCATCCCCTTCGACATCATCCCCCGCATCATTTCCGGCCGTGAATGGCGCAAGCTCGCCCAGGGCATCGAACAGCGGGTCATCGCCCTCAACGCTTTCCTCGACGACATCTACCACAAGCAGGAAATCATCCGCGCCGGCCGCATCCCGCGCGAACTGATCGAGAAGAACGACGCCTTCCTGCCGGAGATGATCGGCTTCCGTCCGCCGGGCGGCGTCTACACCCACATCGTCGGCACCGACATCGTCCGCACGGGCGAAGACCAGTTCTATGTGCTCGAAGACAATGCCCGCACGCCGTCCGGTGTTAGCTACATGCTGGAAAACCGTGAAACGATGATGCAGATGTTCCCCGAGCTGTTCCATCAGAACAAGGTGCAGCGAGTCGAGGACTATCCACTGCTACTGCGCCAGAGCCTTGCGTCGCTCGCCCCTCCCGGCTGCAAGGGCAAGCCGCGTGTCGCCGTGCTGACACCCGGCATCTACAACTCCGCCTATTACGAACATTCCTTCCTGGCCGACATGATGGGCGTGGAACTGGTTGAAGGCTCGGACCTGCGCGTCATCGACGGCAAGGTGAAGATGCGCACGACGCGGGGCTACGAGGCCATCGACGTGCTCTATCGCCGCGTCGACGACGATTTCCTCGATCCCCTCACCTTCCGCCCGGATTCGGCGCTCGGCATCCCCGGCATCATGGATGTCTATCGCGCCGGCAATATCACCATCGCCAATGCGCCCGGCACCGGTATTTCCGACGACAAGGCGATCTACTCCTACATGCCCGAGATCGTCGAATTCTACACCGGCCGCAAGCCGATCCTCGAAAATGTGCCGACCTGGCGCTGTTCGGAGCCAGACAGCCTGAAATATGTGCTCGATAACCTTGCCGATCTCGTCGTCAAGGAAGTCCATGGCTCCGGCGGCTACGGCATGCTTGTCGGACCGACGGCCACGAAGAAGGAGCGGACGGCCTTTGCCGAAAAGCTCAAGAGCAAACCGAACAACTACATCGCGCAGCCAACCCTTTCGCTGTCGACCGTGCCGATCCTGGTCAACAAGGGCATTGCGCCGCGGCATGTCGACTTGCGGCCCTACGTTCTCGTCTCCGACAAGGTGCGGATCATCCCCGGCGGGCTGACCCGCGTGGCGCTGAAGGAAGGCTCGCTGGTGGTCAACTCCAGCCAGGGCGGCGGCACCAAAGACACCTGGGTTCTGGAGGACTGAACGGACATGCTGGGAAGAACCGCGAATGGCCTCTACTGGATGTTCCGTTACATCGAGCGCGCCGAAAACATAGCCCGCCTGGTCGACGCCGGCCAGCGCATGTCGCTAACCCGCAGCGACGCCGTCGATGACGACTGGGACGGCGTCCTGCAAAGCGCCGGTGTGCGCGAAGCCTACGACGAAGTGCATGGCAAGCTGACCGGCGCCGACGCGATCGACTACCTGATGCGCGATCGCTCCAATCCGTCGAGCGTCATGTCCTGCATCGAATACGGCCGCAACAATGCCCGCATGGTACGCACCGCGCTGACCCGCGACACCTGGGAAGCGACCAACGAATGCTGGATCGAACTGAAGACCCTGCTCGGCAAGCGGCTGAAAACGGCCGAATTGCCCGAGACGATCGACGTGATCAAACGGCGGGCCGGATTGATCCGCGGTGCCTTCCACGGCTCGATGCTGCGCAACGAGCTCTATAATTTCGCCCGCATCGGCACCTTCATCGAGCGCGCCGACAATACGGCCCGCATCCTCGACGTGAAATATTACGTCTTGCTGCCGTCCGTCTCGCATGTCGGCTCTTCGCTCGACAATGCGCAATGGGAATCGATCCTGCGGTCCGTCTCGGCGCACCGCGCCTATAAATGGGCCTACGACCCCGAATACAAGCCGGCCAATATTGCCGACTTCCTGATCCTGAACGGGCAGATGCCGCGTTCGCTTGCCTATTGCTACGACAAGATCGTCAGCAACATCGGCTATCTCGGCGCCGAACACGAGAAGCGGCTGCAGGCGCACGAAACAGCCGAAGCCATTCGCCAGTCGCTGCAACGGCTTTCGGTCAAGAACATCATGGATCAGGGTCTGCATGAATTCCTGGAGGATTTCGTTGCAAGCAACAACAAGCTGGGTGCCGAGATCTCTGACGGCTATCGGTTCTACGAGTAGGCGGGCGATATCATGAGACTGACGATCAGCCATATTACCGAATATCACTACGACGAGCCGGCGCAGTTCTCCCTGCAGCGCCTGCGCCTGACGCCACTGGCAGGTGTCGGACAGGCCGTCATCGACTGGAAGCTCACGGTCGAGGGTGCCCAGCCCGAGGTGGAGTACGACGACCAGTTCGGCAATCGCATCACGCTCGTCTCGCTCGATGGCCAGCAGGACGCGACGAGGATCATCGCGTCAGGCGAAGTCGAAACGCAGGATCTGAATGGCGTCGTGGGGCAGCATCTCGGCTTTGCTCCGCTTTGGCTTTATTTGCGGGAATCGCCGCGCACCAAGGCCGGCAAACTGACGAAGGATCTGTTGCGTGGCGTCTCCGGCGACAACGAGCTTGCCCGGATGCATGCGCTGATGAAGGCAATCCACGAGACCGTGGAATACAAGCCGGGCACCAGCGACACGGAGACCACGGCGGAACAGGCGTTGGAGGCAAAGAGCGGCGTCTGCCAGGACCATGCCCATATCTTCATCGCAGCCGCCCGTGCGTTGGACTTACCGGCGCGCTACGTCTCCGGCTATCTGATGATGGACGGCAAGAACGAGCAGGCGGCAACCCATGCCTGGGCCGAGGCGCATGTTCCCGGCCTCGGCTGGGTCGGCTTCGACCCGGCCAACGACGTCTGCCCGGATGCCCGCTATGTCCGCATCGCGACCGGCCTCTGCTATCGCGACGCAGCCCCCGTCTCCGGCATGCGGGTCGGCACGCCAGGCGAAACCCTCATGGTCAAGGTAACGGTGGCAAGCCAGGGGCAGAGCCAAAGTCAGAGCTAGCCCTCCATACGAAGCAGGGCAATCGCATGTGAAATGAGGTCGTTGCCGCGTCCGCCTTCTCCCCTCGGGGAGAAGGTGCCGCCAGGCGGATGAGGGGGGGGCCTGCCAAGAGCACAAAAATCCCCGCATTCAAATCGGTCAGCCCCCTCATCCGACCCTCCGGGCCACCTTCTCCCCGAGGGGAGAAGGAACTTGCGGCGCCGATGTGCCTCAAATGCGATTGCCCTGCATAACAAAAAGGGCGGAACTCTCGTCCCGCCCCTTTTCCTAGTTCCAGAAGATAAACTCAGTGACTATCGCGATTGTTCGGGATTTCCGAGCCGCGCGGGCCGACGAGGAAGTCCAGGTCGGCGCCGGTGTCGGCCTGCATGACCGACTTCACGTAGAGACCGCCATAGCCGCCGGTGAGCGGCTTGACCGGGGAAACCCAGGCGGCGCGACGCTTTGCCAGCTCCTCGTCCGACACTTCGAGCTGGATGGTGCGCGCCGGAACGTCGACGGCGATGATGTCGCCGTTCTGGACCAGAGCCAGCGGGCCGCCATCGGCAGCTTCCGGAGCCGTATGCAGGATGACGGTGCCATAGGCCGTGCCGGACATGCGCGCATCGGAAATGCGGATCATGTCGGTGATGCCCTTCTTCAGCACCTTCGGCGGCAGGCCCATATTGCCGACTTCGGCCATGCCCGGATAACCCTTCGGACCGCAATACTTCAGCACCATGACGCAGTTCTCGTCGATATCGAGATCGTCGCGGTTGATGCGGGCGTGATAGTCCTCGATGCTTTCGAAGACCACGGCGCGGCCCTTGTGCTGCATCAGGTGCGGCGAAGCGGCCGACGGCTTGAGGACGGCGCCCTTCGGTGCGAGGTTGCCGCGCAGAACGGCGATGCCGCCCGACTGCGTCAGCGCCTTCTCACGCGGAACAATGACGTCGTCATTATAGTTGACGACATCCTTGACGCCGGCCCAGATCGTGTCGCCAGTGACGGTGATCGCATCCTTGTGCAGCAGGCCCATCTCGCCAACGGCCTTGATAACGACGGGCAGGCCGCCGGCATAGTAGAACTCTTCCATCAGGTGCTTGCCCGACGGCTGCAGGTTGACGATCGTCGGCACTTCGCGGCCGAGGCGATCCCAATCGTCGAGCGAAAGGTCGACACCGATGCGGCCGGCAAGCGCCAAAAGGTGCAGGACGGCATTAGTCGAACCGCCGACGGCGCCATTGACGCGGATAGCGTTTTCGAAGGCTTCCTTGGTCAGGATATCGGAGGGCTTCAGATCTTCCTTGACCATGTCGACGATGCGGCGGCCGGAAAGCTGCGAGATGACACGGCGGCGCGCGTCGACAGCCGGAATGGCGGCATTGCCGGGCAGCGTCATACCAAGCGCTTCGGCCATAGATGCCATGGTCGAGGCCGTGCCCATGGTCATACAGCTGCCGGCCGAGCGGGCCATGCCCTGCTCCGCATCCATGAATTCATCCAGCGTCATCTCGCCGGATTTGACCATTTCCGAGAACTGCCAAACCGCCGTACCGGAGCCGACATCCTTGCCGCGCCACTTGCCGTTCAGCATCGGGCCGCCGGAAACGAGGATAACCGGGATGTCGACGGAAGCAGCGCCCATCAGCAGGCTCGGCGTGGTCTTGTCGCAGCCGCCGAGCAGCACGACGCCATCGACCGGATTGCCGCGGATCGCTTCTTCCACGTCCATGGCAGCCAGGTTGCGGAACATCATCGCCGTCGGGCGCAGCGTGCTTTCGCCGACGGAGAAGACCGGGAATTCAACAGGGAAACCGCCCGCCTCGTAAACACCGCGCTTCACGCGCTCCGCAAGATCGCGCAAGTGCGCGTTGCAGGGCGTCAGCTCCGACCAGGTATTACAGATGCCGATGATCGGACGCCCGTCGAACGTGTCGGCCGGCAGGCCCTGGTTCTTCATCCACGAGCGATGCATGATCGCGTTCTTGCCGGTGCCGCCGAACCAGTCGTAGGAGCGCAGCTTGCGCGGCCATTCAGCTTTCTTTTTCATGTCTCAGTACCTTTTGCGTCGCCCAGGCCGCCTCGTTCGCGCCTGGGCTTTGAAATCGATGATCAGGCGAGCGTGTAAGCCGTCTTGACGGTAGTGAAGAATTCGGCGGCATATTTGCCCTGCTCGCGCGAACCGAAGGATGAGCCCTTGCGGCCGCCGAACGGCACGTGGAAATCGACGCCCGCCGTCGGCAGGTTGACCATCACCATGCCGGCTTCCGCATTGCGCTTGAAATGCGTCGCATGCTTCAGACTGGTCGTGGCAATGCCGGAGGACAGCCCGAACGGCGTGTCATTGGCCGTTGCCAAGGCTTCCTCGTAATCCTTCACCCGGATGACCGATGCGACCGGCCCGAAGATCTCTTCGCGGCTGATGCGCATCTGGTTCGTCGCCTCGGTAAACAGCGTCGGCTGCAGGTAGAAGCCGGGGGTGTCGCGGTTGACGAGTTCGCCGCCGAAGGCAAGCTTGGCGCCTTCCTGCTTGCCGATTTCGATGTAGTCCGTATCGGTCTTCAACTGCTTGGCGTCGACGACCGGGCCGATATGCGTACCGACCTTGACGGCGTTATCGACATTCAACCCCTTCAGCTTCTCCGTCAGCGCCGCCACGAACCGGTCATGGATGCCTTCGGTGACGATCAGACGCGACGAGGCCGTGCAACGCTGGCCGGTCGAGAAGAAGGCGGAATTGGCAGCCGCCTCGACGGCGACGGTCAGATCGGCATCGTCAAGCACGACCATCGGGTTCTTGCCGCCCATTTCCAGCTGGTACTTGCGGCCATGCTCAACGGAGGAAAGCGCCACGCGCTTGCCGGTGCCGACCGAGCCGGTGAAGGTGATGCCGGAAAGAACCGGGCTGTCGAGCATCGCCTGGCCGACGACGGAGCCCTTGCCCATGACGAGGTTCAGGACACCCTTTGGCAGGCCGGCGCGGTGGAGAATATCGACGATCGCCCAGGAGCAGCCCGGCACGAGATCGGCCGGCTTGAAGACGATAGTGTTGCCATAGCAGAGCGCCGGCGCGATCTTCCAGGCGGGAATGGCAATCGGGAAGTTCCAGGGGGTGATGACACCGATGACGCCGAGCGGCTCGCGGGTGATCTCGACACCGATATTCGGGCGCACGGACGGCAGGACCTCGCCCGCAAGGCGCAGCGCTTCGCCAGCAAAGAATTCGAAGATCTGCGCGGCGCGGATCGTTTCGCCGATCGCCTCGGGCAGCGTCTTGCCTTCCTCGCGGGCCAGCAGCGCGCCGAGCTCGTCCTTGCGCGCCAGGATCTCCTCGCCGGCCTTCTTCAGGATCGTGTGGCGCTCCAGAATGCCGGAACGCGACCATGCCGGAAAGGCGGCCTTGGCGGCCGCGATCGCGTCAGCGACATCCTGCGTGCTGGCGCTCGCATAGAGGCCGACGACTTCGTTCGTGTCCGACGGATTAATGTTCTCGGTGCCGTTCGTCCCGGTCCACTCGCCGGCGATCAAGTTCTGATGAATGGTCATGGCGTCATGCCTTCCTGGATCGTATTGAAAATGCCCGGCCGAACCTTGCGGCCGAGCTCGACGAATTACAGCTGGCGAACAGCCACATTGTCCTCGGCGGCGACCGCCAGCGGATTGCGCAGCGGCAGGCCGAATTCGGCAACTTCGATTTCAAAGACGTCGCCGGCTTCCGGCTTGATGCCTTCCGCGAACGAAAGCGTCGCCGTGCCGAACATGTGCACGTGCACATCACCGGGAACACGGAAGAGGCCGTACTTGAAGTGGTGATATTCAAGGTTGGCGAAGGTGTGCGACATGTTCGCTTCCCCCGAAAGGAAAGGCTTTTCGAAGATCACCTTGTCGCCGCGCTTGATGCGGGAGGTGCCGCGGATATCCTCGGGCGCCGCACCGATGCGGATTTCCGGGCCGAAGCTTGCCGGGCGCAGCTTGGAATGGGCGAGATAGAGATAGTTGATCCGCTCGGTGACGTGATCGGAAAATTCGTTCGAGAGCGCAAAGCCGATGCGGAACGGCGTGCCGTCCTTGGCAATGACGTAGATGCCGGCCATTTCCGGCTCTTCACCGCCGTCAAGCGCAAAGGAAGGCGATACCAGCGCAGCACCCGGGGCAGCGGAGCCGTAGCCGTTGCCCTTGTAGAACCATTCGGGCTGGACACCCTTCTCGCCGGCCTTCGGCTTGCCGCCCTCGATGCCCATCTTGAACATCTTCATGGAATCGGTCAGCGTTTCTTCGGCCGCTTCCGTCGTCTTCTTGTGCATGGAATCGCGCGTGGCGGCGGAGCCGAGATGCGTCAGGCCGGTGCCGGTCAGATGCAGATGGGCGGCATCTGGATGGGTGATCGGTGGCAGGAAACGGCCTTCGGCATAGACCTTTTCGAGGTCGATCGTTTCGCCGAGGCCATGTGCCTCGATGACGGAGACGAGCGATTTGCCGCTGTCGGCCGCTTCCATCGCAAGCTTATAGACGCTGCCGGCATTGATGACGGCCTTGGCAACTTCGCCGGGCTCGCGGCGGACGGCAACGACGATATCGCCGTTCGAACCCTTGATCTGCGAGATGAGCATGTCTTTCATCCTTTCCTAACAGACAGAGATCGGATGCAGTTTACCGTTCCGGCTCTCAGCGAGAGCCGGACTCTGTCATGGATTTGGTTTTAAAGTTTAGGCTGGTCGCGCGTGGCGATCAGCCCTTGTTCTTGTTGTAGACGTCGATGAACACAGCGGCGAGCAGGACCGCACCCTTGATCATCTTCTGCGAGTCCGTCTGGTACCCGAGGATCGACATGCCCTGGTTCAGGACACCCATGATCAAGGCACCGATAACGGCGCCCGTCACCTTGCCGACGCCGCCGGAGGCCGAAGCGCCACCGATGAAGCAAGCCGCGATCACGTCGAGCTCAAGGCCGTCGCCGCCCTTGGCCGTTGCCGAATTCAGGCGCGTGGCGATGATGATGCCGGCGATGCTGGCAAGAATGCCCATGTTGATGAAGGTGTAGAAGGTCAGGCGCCGGGTATCGATGCCCGAAAGCTTCGTCGCCTTCTCGTTGCCGCCCATCGCATAGATGCGGCGACCGATCGTCGTGCGCTGCGTCGCGAAGCCGTAAAGGGCAATCAGCAGCAACATGAGAACCAGGACGTTCGGCAATCCTCTGTAGGAGGAAATCTGATAGCCGATGAAGATGGTCGCGGCGGCGATTACCAGATTCTGGCCGATAAAGAAGCTGAAAGGCTCGACATCGATGCCATGCTTCTCGTTCACGCTGCGACCGCGCCACGCGAGGAGGAACATGACGATCGGGATGGCGATAGTCAGGAAGATCGACGTCGAATGGATGCCGCCCATATCGGCAAAATCCGGAATGAAGCCGGTCGCGACGATCTGGAAGGCCGGCGGGAACGGGCCGATGCTGCTGCCATTGCCGGTCGTGTTGATGATCGTATAGGTCAAGCCACGGAAAACCAGCATGCCGGAAAGCGTGACGATAAACGATGGGATACGATGGTAGGCGATGAAATATCCGTGCCAGGCGCCGACCGCGGCTCCCATCAGAAGACAAATGACCGTCGCGAGCGCCAGGTTCATATGCATCTGCACGACCAGCACGCCCGCAACCGCGCCGACGAAGCCGACCACCGAACCCACGGACAGGTCGATATGGCCGGCCACGATGACCAGCAGCATGCCGAGCGCCATGATGACGATGAACGAGTTCTGCAGCACGATGTTGGTCAGGTTTTGCGGCCTGAACAGAACGCCGTTGGTGAGATACTGGAACAGCAGCATGATGACGACGAGCGCGATCAACATGCCGTATTCGCGGATGTTGTTGCGGATGTGGTCGCCGATCGAAACGACGTGGCTGCTTTCCGTGGCTGGGTTGGCCGAACTCATTGATGCTTCTCCCCTGAGCGCATGATAGCGCGCATGATACTCTCCTGGCTTGCCTCTGCCTTCGGCAGCTCGGCAACGATTCGACCCTCATTCATGACGTAGATGCGGTCGCAGGTGCCGAGAAGCTCAGGCATTTCCGATGAGATCATCAGAACGCCCTTTCCGTCGGCGGCAAGCTGGTTGATGATGGAATAGATTTCGTACTTGGCGCCGACGTCGATGCCGCGCGTCGGCTCGTCGAGGATCAGGACATCCGGATCCGAGAACAGCCACTTCGACAGCACCACCTTCTGCTGGTTGCCGCCGGACAGGTTGCCTGCCTCCTGGAAGACGCCGGACGAACGGATGCGCAGCTTGGCGCGATAGTTCGTCGCCACCTGCAACTCGCGAACGTCGTCGATGACCGTTGCCCTGGAGACGCCCATCAAATTGGCAAGCGTCGTATTGTGCAGGATATTGTTCGTCAGAACGAGGCCGAGTTGCTTTCGGTCTTCCGTAACATAGGCGAGGCCGGCGTCGATCGCCCTGCGAACGGTGCTGGTATCGACCTGCTTGCCGTCGACGAAGACTTCACCGCTGATCTTGTGACCGTAGGACTTGCCGAAGACGCTCATGGCGAATTCGGTGCGTCCCGCGCCCATCAGACCGGCAATGCCTACCACTTCGCCCTTGCGCACATTGATATTGATATCGTGCAGGACCTGGCGGTCGCGGTGCTGTTGATGGAACGCATTCCAGTTCTTGACTTCGAAGATGGTCTCGCCGATCGGCACCGAGCGCGGCGGATAGCGGTCGGCGAGCTCGCGTCCCACCATATTGCGAATGATGATGTCTTCGCTGATCTCTTCCTCGTGGCAGTTCAGTGCCTTCACCGTCATGCCGTCGCGCAATACCGTGATCTGATCGGCCACCTTGCGCACTTCGTTGAGCTTGTGCGTGATGATGATCGAAGTGATGCCCTGGTTGCGGAACTCCATGAGGAGATTGAGGAGAGCATCGGAATCGCTTTCGTTGAGCGATGCCGTCGGCTCGTCGAGAATGAGAAGCTTGACGCTCTTCGACAAGGCCTTGGCGATCTCGACGAGCTGCTGCTTGCCGACGCCGATGTCGGTCACGAGCGTATTCGGAGATTCCCTGAGGCCGACCTTGGCAAGGAGTTGCTTGGTGCGGGTGAAGGTTTCCTGCCAATTGATCATGCCATTGGCGACGACCTCATTGCCCAGGAAGATATTTTCGGCAATCGACAGAAGCGGAACGAGCGCCAGCTCCTGATGGATGATGATGACGCCGATTTCTTCGGAGTCCTTGATGGTCCTGAACTGGCGGACCGCGCCATCATAGTAGATGTCGCCGTCGTAAGTGCCGGCCGGGTAAACGCCCGATAGCACCTTCATGAGAGTAGACTTGCCGGCTCCATTTTCGCCGACCAAAGCATGAATCTCGCCCTGACGGACCTTGAGATTGACATTTTCCAAGGCGTTCACACCGGGGAACGACTTGGTGATGCTCCGCATTTCGAGGATGGTATTGTCCATTGTCCGTATCCAACGCCGCGACCGAACATAGCAGACCGCGCGATCGTCTTAAATATCAAAGCCAGGGCCCGCATTTCGGCGAGCCCTGACCGCTATGTCGGAAAATTACTTCAGCTGATCAGCCTTGTAGTAACCGCCTTCGACGAGGATCTTCTCGTAGTTGGTCTTGTCGACTGCGACCGGGGTCAGCAGGTAGGACGGAACAACCTTGACGCCGTTGTCGTAGGTCTTGCTGTCGTTGACTTCAGGCGTCTTGCCTTCCATCAGAGCGTTGACCATGCCGACGGTGACCTTGGCGAGGTCACGGGTGTCCTTGAAGATCGTGGAGTGCTGCTCGCCGGCGATGATCGACTTGACCGACGGAATTTCGGAGTCCTGACCGGTAACGATCGGGAGCTTCACGCCGCCGGAACCGTAACCAACGCCCTTGAGCGAGGAGAGGATACCGATCGACAGGCCGTCATACGGAGACAGAACGGCGTCGACGTGGGTGTCGGTGTAATAAGCCGACAGCAGGTTGTCCATACGAGCCTGGGCCGTTGCCGGGTCCCAACGCAGCGTACCGACCTTGTCCATGCCCATCTGGCCGGACTTCACGACCAGCTTGCCACTGTCGATGTAGGGCTTCAGGACCGACATTGCGCCGTCATAGAAGAAGAAGGCGTTGTTATCGTCCGGAGAACCGCCGAACAGCTCGATGTTGAACGGACCCTTGCCGTCCTTGAGGCCGAGGGCATCGACGATCGAGCCAGCCTGGAGAACGCCGACCTTGAAGTTGTCGAACGTCGCATAATAGTCGACGTTGCCGCTGTTGCGGATCAGGCGGTCATAAGCAATGACCTTGATGCCGGCATCGTGGGCCTTCTGCAGAACGTCGGACAGCGTGGTGCCGTCGATCGAAGCGACGACGAGAACCTTGTCGCCCTTGGTGACCATGTTCTCGATCTGCGAGAGCTGGTTCGGAATATCGTCGTCGCCATACTGCAGGTCGGTGCCGTAGCCGGCAGCCTGGAGCTGCTTGACGATGTTGTTGCCGTCATCGATCCAGCGGGCCGAAGCCTTGGTCGGCATGGCGATGCCTACCGTGCCCTTGTCCGCCGCGAAGGCAGGTACCACCAGCGTAGCGACGCCGAACGCAGCGCCGGCCATCAATGAGATAATGGATTTCATTACTCTCTCCCTTGTTGTTAATGTGGCGGACAAAAAATGCCCGCCCGAAACTGCGGCAGGTTCCGTAGAAGGAATGGTTTACTTCTAATTGTGAGAAACGAAGTAGGTCTCCTCCACGCTCTCACGGTTTATGAGCTGTAACCAGCGCACGATCGGCAAACTCGTACGATTTCGTATAACTGTCAAATAGAATAACTGGTAAAATATATACCAAGTTTGATATAATGTTAAAAAATAGTACTTTTTTGCCGACGAACGGGAATTTTGGCCGTCATGGAGAAAATATATAACGACTATTTGAGCGAAGGCATTGAGATTCATTCCGACAATTTTCGCGACGACACGTTGCTGAAAGCCGGTTTGAAGCTCAATCACTTGCGCATGATCGTCACGATCGAGGATCATGGGCAAATTTCGGCCGCCGCTGAGTCCATGAACATGTCACAACCTGCGGCTTCACGCATGCTCTCCGAAATGGAGTCAATTGTCAAAAGTCCGCTCTACGAACGTGTCGCCCGGGGCGTCATGCTGACCCCATTCGGCCTTGCGCTCGCAAAACGGGCGCGCAAGATCCTGCTGGAGTTGCGCGAGGCTGGCCGGGAGCTCGGCGCGCTGCGGACCGGCAAGGGCGGCTCCGTCTTTTTGGGGGCCGTGACCGCGCCTGCGATCAGCCTCGTAGTGCCGGCGATCCAGCGGGTAACGCGCACCTATCCGGGCATTGAGATCAACATCGAAGTGGAGAACAGCAATGTGCTGGCGCGCGAGCTGCTGGCCGCACGCCACGACTTCATCATCAGCCGCATTCCCGACGACCTCGATCCGCGCCTCTTCACCGCCCACGAAATCGGCGTCGAGAAAGCCTGCCTCGTGGTCCGCAACGGCCATCCGCTGCTTGAAAAGGGAGTGGCCAGCCTGCCGGATCTCGCCGGCTACGACTGGGTGTTCCAGCCACCCGGCACATTGCTGCGGCGCAAGGTGGAGGATATCTTCCTCGCGGCAGGCGTGCCGCTGCCGGAAAATGTCATCAACACCTCGTCCCTGCTGCTGACGCTTGCCGTGGTCTGCAAGACGGATGCGATCGCCCCCATCGCGCTGGACATGGCGCAATTCGTCTGCGGGCAGACATCGCAAGCCGGCGAATCCAGCATTCTGCCGATCGACTTCGACATTGACGTCAGGCCCTACAGCCTGATCACAGCGCACGAACGCGCCATGCCGCCAAGCGCCCGGCTGCTGCACGACATGATCCTGGAAGAGAGCAGGAATCTTTCGCCGACATAACTTCACGCTCGCGGCCGCGCGCCCATAAGCTCCACGCCAACTTCCGCTCCTATGAAACTTGGTGTGGAGACCCGAATGTTGTTCAGGCAATCATTGTTTCAATCCGTGCTCGACCGCCTCGATACCGAAGAGGACACGTCGGAAAAGGAAGAGGCGGCGCATCGCATCCGCGGCCTCAACCTCAGTTTTGCCGCGACGGTGCTCGGCGGCGAGACGCCTGACACACACCGGCCCGACGAAGCCTATCGCGACAATCTCGGCGACCCGATCATTCCGCCCGAACCGGCACCAGAACCCGTGCCGCAAGAGCCGGAACCGCCGGCCATGCCGGAGCATCTGAGCCGAACGTCACGGGAAGAGATCGCCACGGAGCTTGCAATCACCGCCGAACAGACGCGCGAGATCCTGCAGGAGAAGCGCCGCGGCTTTGCCAAGGTCAATCACCCCGATAGTGTCGCCGCTCTGTTCCGCGAACAGGCGACCATCCGCATGATGCTTGCCAATCAGCTGATCGACGAAGCCATACGCCGCCTCAAGCGATGATTATTTCTTGTCCTCTGTGGGCTCTTCATCCTCGGCGGCATCGTCCCGCGCGGGCGCATCATTGGTTGCCGCGGGCGGCTTCGGCTTGAAATTCAGAAGCAGCATCCAGGCCGAATAGACGCCAAGCGCGCCGGAAAGCATGGCCCAGAATGGCTGCGAGCCAAAGGTTTCGACGGCTGCCCAGCCAAAACAGACGGCCACGATGAGGATGCGCACCCAAAGCGGCTTATAGAGCGGGTGGCTGGGATCGATCAGTTGCATGGGTCTCTTTTGCCTGTTCAAGAAAATATGTCTTTAGCGCATCATCGGGAAAATTGTGAAGCGGTCTGGATAAAATAAGGTGTCGTGGGCAAATTCCGAATATGCCGGCATGGCATTATGATTTTCGGAATTGTGAAGTCCGGGCGGCTTGACGTCGCCATGGGAAAATGGAATGAAAATTCCATATGGGTTGATATTCGGTCCATTTGTTCCGAATCCAGGGAGGTAAGAATGACTGTCAGATTTGGTCTGCTCGGCGCCGGACGCATCGGCAAGGTACATGCGAAGGCCGTCAGCGGCGATGCCAACGCCAAGCTCGTCGCCGTCGCGGATGCCTTTCCGGCGGCGGCCGAAGCAATTTCAGCCGCCTATGGCTGCGAAGTGCGCACCATCGAAGCCATCGAAGCGGCAAAAGATATCGATGCCGTCGTCATCTGCACGCCGACCGATACCCATGCCGATCTGATCGAACGCTTCTCCCGCGCCGGCAAGGCCGTCTTCTGTGAAAAGCCCGTCGATCTCGACGTCGCCCGCGTCGAGGCCTGTATCAAGGTCGTCAAGGAAACCAAGGGCAAGCTGATGGTCGGCTTCAACCGCCGCTTCGACCCGCATTTCATGGCCGTCAAGAAGGCCATCGACGAAGGCCGCATCGGCATCGTGGAGATGGTGACGATCACCTCGCGCGATCCGGGCGCTCCGCCTGTCGATTACATCAAGCGCTCCGGCGGCATTTTCCGCGACATGACCATCCATGACTTCGACATGGCGCGCTTCCTGCTCGGCGAAGAGCCGGTGGCCGTGACCGCGACCGCCGCCGTGCTGGTCGACAAGGCGATCGGCGAGGCCGGCGATTATGACAGTGTTTCCGTCATCCTTCAGACGGCATCGGGCAAGCAGGCGATCATCTCCAACTCGCGCCGGGCCACCTACGGCTACGATCAGCGCATCGAAATCCATGGCTCGAAGGGAATGGTATCGGCCGAAAACCAGCGCGCCGTCTCCATCGAGCTCGCCAATGGCGATGGCTACACCCGCCCGCCGCTGCATGATTTCTTCATGACCCGCTACACCGAAGCCTATGCCAACGAAATCGCAAGCTTCATTGCCGCGGTCGAAAAGGGCGCCACCATCACCCCGTCGGGCACCGACGGCCTCGCCGCGCTGAAGCTCGCCGATGCCGCCTTGCAGTCGGTCAAGGAAGGCCGCCTGATAAAGGTCGACTAAACAGCACTCAGTTCCTGCAAGGAATATGATCCTCCCGATAAGTCCGCCGCGAATCGCTTCGCGGCGGACTTTTTCTTTGGCACCCCCGCGGCGACGTCCGATGGCACCTAGACGGAAACCCCTTGCGAATCAGATAAGTCTGTGCTTATCTATCAGCATGATCGAGAACGAGATATTCCGGGCTTTGGCGGACCCAACCCGCCGCACAATCTTCGAGAAGCTGGCGGCAGGCGGCATGAATGCCAGCGCCCTGCGTGAAGGCATGGACATCAGCCAGCCAGCGATGTCTCAGCACCTCTCGGTTCTTCGCGGTGCCGGCCTTGTCAAGGAAGAACGATTGGGGCGCTTCGTGAATTATGAGGTCGATCCGGAAGGGCTGGCACTCATCGCGCAATGGCTGGCGAAATACCGCGCCTATTGGCCCGCCCGCATCGAAGCTCTCAAAGTCTTGCTGAAGGATATGGACCAATGAACGACGGAAAGACTGAAGAGCGTAGCCATGATATCGAGCTTGAATACGATCTCGACGAACCGCCGCAAAAGGTTTGGCGCGCGATCAGCATCCCAGAATTTCGGGAGAACTGGCTGCCGAAGGAAGCCTTGGCCGATCCGGAAGCGACGTCCATGACGCCGGGCCAGGAAGTCCGCTATAGGATGCGGGACAACAGCCCGCCATTCCTCGAAAGCACCGTGACATTCCGGATCGCCCCGAACGCGACCGGCGGAACCAGCTTGCGGATCATCCACGAACTGACCGACGCAAGGTTCGAGCGGATGACGAGTGCCGCAAACAATAACGGCGTCTTCTCGCTCGCCGCCTGAGGCGGCGAAGCTCTCAGTAAATTCTTAAAGATTGGAGTTCGCCGATGCGCGAAGCGATGCAACTCGTCCCTATGGTCGTGGAACAGTCCAGCAGAGGAGAGCGGTCTTTCGATATCTATTCCCGCCTGCTGCGCGAGAGGATCATCTTCCTGAATGGTGAGGTCAACGATACCGTCTCGGCCCTGGTCTGCGCGCAATTGCTGTTTCTCGAGGCGGAAAGCCCGAAGAAGCCGATCAGCCTCTATGTCAATTCGCCCGGAGGCGTCGTGACCAGCGGCCTCGCCATGTACGATACCATGCGCTACATCCGCGCGCCGGTGCACACGCTCTGCATGGGAACCGCCCGTTCAATGGGGTCGTTCCTGCTGATGGCCGGCGAACCAGGCCAGCGCACCGCGCTGCCCAATGCCAGCATCCATATCCATCAGCCCTTGGGCGGCTTCCAGGGCCAAGCCTCCGACATGCTCATCCACGCCGAGGAAATCAAGCGCACCAAGCACCGCATGACGCGGCTCTACGCCGAGCATTGCGGCCGCACCTATGACGAATTCGAGCGCGCCATGGATCGCGACTACTTCATGACGGCGGAAGAGGCTCTGGAATGGGGATTGATCGACCGCATCCTGCACATTCGCGAGGAAGACCAGAACGTCGGCTTGACGGATTGATTCAACAGCGGAAGCGGCCAGTCGCACGGCCACGCCATGCTCTGTCGCGCTTCAAACGGCCCGGTCGCGCAATTCCACGACCGAAGCCCCCCTCCTCACGATGTCATTGTCGATGATCGAAAATGCACGGTTCAGATGCCCTTCGAAGACGAGCCTCGGTTCGTCGACGATGACGCGCAGTTCCGGCATGCCCTCCATGCGCACGACATGCGATTCCGCCAAGCCTTCCGTTATGCCTTCGATCAGCAGGTCGTAGTAGCGGACGCCCGGACCGGTGATGACGATCGGCATCCGCTCGTGCAGGCTCAAGACGCGCGAAAGGCCGTTGCCGAGTGCCAGGCCGGCCTGGCGAAAGGCCAGCACGTTGCGGCGTCCGCCATGCCGCGCACTCGCCGCGATCTTGTCGAGTTCGGCAATCGGAACGAACTTCGCCGGGATCGTGTCGAGCGGCACGTCGAAAGCCGTGCGCAGCATGGCGTAAAAGCCCGCATAGGCCTCGATGCAGCCGCGCGCGCCGCAGCGGCAAAGACCGCCGCCCGGCACATGCATCATATGCCCGAAATTCGGCGCCGATATCTGATGATTGCCTTCATGATCCCGCCGCACGATGCCAAGCCCGATGCTATGGCCAAGCGACAGGGCCGCCATTGCACGGAAACCGCCATGCGTGGTGATTTCCTCCTGCCGCCCGAGGGCCGCCGCAACCAGCAAGGTCTCGTTGCCGAGAATGACTTTCGCCGACCATTCGTCGCGAAGCACGGCGGCGAAGTCGATTTCCTCGCGCCCGAAGATCGGCGACCAGCGCAACACCGGCTCCGAGGCATCGACGAGCCCCTTGCTGCTGATC
This sequence comes from Rhizobium sp. CCGE531, assembly GCF_003627795.1. Lineage (NCBI taxonomy): Bacteria > Pseudomonadati > Pseudomonadota > Alphaproteobacteria > Hyphomicrobiales > Rhizobiaceae > Rhizobium > Rhizobium sp. CCGE531. The sequence continues at coordinate 2,851,054 of NZ_CP032684.1, forward strand.
GAAATCATCAGCACCTTGTCGCGCGATAATTGCGAACGGGTGACGATCCGGTTCAGCGCATCGCGCAGGCCGGCCACGAAGCGGTCGACACCGACGACATTCTGCTGCCTGTCCTCGGTAAAGCGGTCGATCAGCCGGCCGGTATAATCCACCAGGGAATATTGCACCGCATCCGACGAAATGACGACGACGATCAGATAACCGCAATCGCGCCGCTGCGAAAACAGCACGCGCGGCCGCCCGCGACCGCTGGCAATCTGCTGCTCCGCCTTTTCGATGATCTGCGCCCGTTCGAGATCGGCCGTGATGACTGACACGGTCGCGGAGGAAAGCTTCGTGAAATCAGAAAGCTCGGTGTGGGCAAGCGGACCGTGCCGGCGCAGCGCCGCCAAGACCAAAGCGCTGTTCCTTTGACGGACCAATTCGGTGCTCGATTTGGCCAGCATCGGCAAGCTCCCCGCTCATCAACCCTCCCCTTCCACAACCCTGACAGCTTGTTTCGGATGACCGATGAAAGCCGGCAGTGCTGGTGTTGACAGTTGAAAAAATCTCTGACACTAAATTTCTCGACTGTCGAGAAAAAAGTCCAAAGCTTTTCTTGTCAGCATTTTCGCCGCGGCCGACGGGAGTTCAGGATACGTGCGGTCGCATTCAATCGGGAGGATCATATGAAAGCTTTCATCAAGCTGGCTGCGGGTGCGGCCATCGTTTTGACCATGCAGACGGCCGCCTTCGCCAAGGATTTCGTCGTCGGCGTTTCTTGGTCGAACTTCCAGGAAGAGCGTTGGAAGACGGATGAGGCAGCCATCAAGAAGGCGCTCGCTGCAGCCGGCGCCAAGTACATTTCCGCCGACGCCCAGTCGTCCGCTTCCAAGCAGCTGACGGACGTCGAGTCGCTGATTTCCCAGGGCGCCAACGCCCTCATCATCCTTGCGCAGGATTCCGACGCCATCGGCCCGGCCGTTGAAAAGGCCGCCGACGAAGGCATTCCGGTTGTCGGCTACGACCGCCTGATCGAAAATCCGGCCGCCTTCTACATCACCTTCGACAACAAGGAAGTGGGCCGCATGCAGGCTCGCGACGTTCTGAAGGCAAAGCCGCAGGGCAACTACGTCTTCATCAAGGGCTCGTCCTCGGACCCGAACGCCAACTTCCTCTTCGCAGGCCAGATGGAAGTGCTGAAGTCCGCCATCGACGCCGGCAAGATCAAGAACGTCGGCGAAGCCTACACGGACGGCTGGCTGCCGCAGAACGCGCAGCGCAACATGGAGCAGTTCCTGACCGCCAACAACAACAAGGTTGACGCGGTCGTCGCCTCCAACGACGGTACCGCCGGCGGTGCTGTTGCTGCTCTCGACGCCCAGGGTCTCGCAGGCTCCGTGCCGGTTTCCGGCCAGGACGCCGACAAGGCTGCTCTGAACCGCATCGCGCTCGGCACGCAGACCGTTTCGGTCTGGAAGGACTCGCGTGAGCTCGGCAAGCGCGCCGCCGAAATCGCCATCGACCTCGCCAAGGGCAAGACGATGGATAAGATCTCCGGCGTCCAGACCTTCGACGGCGGTCCGAAGCACGTTGCGATGAAGTCGGTCTTCCTGACCCCGATCGCGATCACCAAGGACAATCTGAACGTCGTCATCGACGCAGGCTGGATCAGCAAGGCTGAAGCATGCCAGGGCGTCAAGGCCGGCAGCGTCGCTGCCTGCAAGTAAGCGCTTGGCTGACAGGTTGACCCGAAGATAATGCCGACGCCGCAAAGGGCTTCCCGTTGCGGCGTCGAATGCGGATAAGAGGCCCGCAACTCCACCCAGAATGGAGGTGCAAGGCTTCCCGCATGTGTTGCGTCATCGCATATCCGATCGGCCTGCCGGATGGCGGTCGTGGAACCGGGAGAAACCGGATGGGCGAGCGATGACGTCTATTGTGACCAGCGCGGATACTGCCCAGCGATCAACGAAAAGCATTCGCGGGCCTGCGCCCAACAGTGGGAGAACGGCAAAGCGATGGCCGACATGACGCATTCCACAACATCGAGCGGTCCGCGCAATAAAGAGGAAGGCGCAATCACGCGCTTCCTGCGTGCCACCGAAATCGATACCCGCCTGCTCGGCATGGTCGGCGCATTGCTGATCATCTGGATCGGCTTCGACCTTTATACCGGCGGTCTTTTCCTGACGCCCCGAAATCTCTGGAACCTCTCCGTTCAGACCTGTGAAATTGCGGTCCTTGCCACCGGCATGGTGCTCGTCATCGTCACCCGCAACATCGACCTTTCCGTCGGCTCGCTGCTCGGTTTCGTCGCCATGGTCATGGGCGTCGTCCAGGCGAAATACCTGCCGGCCTATCTCGGCTTCGACAGCTCGTGGACCTGGGTCATCACGCTGATCTGCGGCCTCGCCGTCGGCACGCTGCTCGGCACCTTCCAGGGCGTGATCATCGCTTTCTTCAATGTCCCCTCCTTCATCGTCACCCTCGGCGGCTTCCTCGCCTGGCGCGGCCTTGCCTGGTACGTCACCAGCGGCCAGACGGTTGCCCCGCTCGATGCCACCTTCCGCATCATGGGCGGCGGCGCGGAAGGCTCGATCGGCGCGACATGGAGCTGGATCCTCGGCGGGCTCGCCTGCCTGTTCATCGTTCTCGGCATCATCGGCGGACGCCATCAGCGCAAGCGCTTCAACTTCCCGCGCCGGCCGCTCTGGGCGGAATATTTCCTCGCCGTCCTCGGCTCGGCCCTCGTCCTCGTGACGATCTACGTCTTCAGCATCTATTACTGGCCCGTCGGCATCGCGAAGAAATACGCGACCGAGCACAATATTCCCTGGCCGGAAACCGGGCTCGATATTCCCTACGGCATCGCCGTACCCGTGCTGATCGCCGTCGGCATCGGCATCATCATGACTTTCATCGCCACCCGCCTGCGCTTCGGCCGCTATGTCTTCGCAATCGGCGGCAACCCGGAAGCAGCCGAACTCGCCGGCATCAAGACCCGCTGGGTGACGGTGCGCATCTTTGCGCTGATGGGCCTGCTTGCGGCGGTTGCCGCGGCCATCTCCACGGCCCGCCTGAACGCCGCCGCCAATTCGCAGGGCACGACCTATGAGCTTTTCACGATCGCCGCGGCGGTCATCGGCGGCACGTCGCTTGCCGGCGGCAGCGGCACGATCGCCGGCGCCATGCTCGGCGCCCTGGTCATGCAGTCGCTGCAATCGGGCATGGGGCTCGCCAATGTCGACACGCCGATCCAGAACGTCGTCGTCGGCGTCGTCCTGGTCATCGCCGTCTGGCTCGACATCGTCTACCGCTCGCGCGCCAAGTAAAAGGAATTCTGAACCATGACGGATCAAACCACTCCGCTTGTGGAAATGAAGAACATTTCCATCTCCTTCGGCGGCATCCACGCGGTCGACAATGCCTCGGTGGATCTCTACCCCGGCGAAGTCGTAGCACTTCTCGGCCATAACGGCGCCGGCAAATCGACGCTGATCAAGATCCTCTCCGGCGCCTACAAGCGCGACAGCGGCGATATCCTGATCAACGGCGAACCCGTCGATATCCGCACCCCGCGCGACGCCAAGAAATACGGCATCGAGACGATCTACCAGACGCTCGCCGTCGCCGACAATGTCGACGCGGCCGCCAACCTCTATCTCGGCCGCGAGCTGCAGACCCGCTGGGGCACGCTCGACGACGTCGCGATGGAGGCGAAGGCCCGCGAAGTGATGGGGCGCCTCAACCCCAACTTCAAGCGTTTCAAGGAGCCGGTGAAGGCCCTTTCCGGCGGCCAGCGCCAATCGGTCGCGATCGCCCGCGCCATCCTCTTCGATGCCCGCATCCTGATCATGGACGAGCCGACCGCGGCGCTCGGCCCCCAGGAGACGGCGCAGGTGGGCGAGCTGATCAAGCAGCTGAAGAAGGAGGGCATCGGCATCTTCCTCATCAGCCACGACATCCACGACGTCTTCGACCTCGCCGACCGCGTCTCGGTCATGAAGAACGGCCAGGTCGTCGGCCACGCCCGCACCGAAGACGTCACCAAGGACGAAGTGCTGGGCATGATCATCCTCGGCAAGGTCCCCCCGAAGGCCACCCCCGGCCCCGGCGCCATGCGCGAATAAGCAGACACGTCCAACAAAAACGAGGCCGCGCGCCAAAAGCCCGCGGCCTCATCCCACCAAAACGTCCGATCTTACGCTTTCCTGAATTTTCCTCATTGAAGCCAAGCGTTTCCTAGGCTAAGAACCAGCCATCGGACAGGCGATTCAAACCGCCACGGCATGCACCCGTAGCTCAGCTGGATAGAGTGTTGGATTCCGATTCCAAAGGTCACAGGTTCGAATCCTGTCGGGTGCGCCACCGTTTTCCGGGTCCGTTCTGGACACCCAATGCATTGAAATGCTCAAACATCTAAGTGATTACCTCTGAGATATTTGACCCTAAATTTTATTGAGTGACATGCCAGGAGCTACTGCATCAGGTTAAGCAAATGGGTGTTCATGAAGTCAACGCACTTCTGCCCGTGTTCGATCTGGATGTATCGTGCCATGAACTCGTCCACCCTCTGCGGGCTGTACAGCCTTGCGATTTTTTCCTTCAGAGTCCCCTCCACCTGAGTTGGCACGCCGTATCCAGTGGAGTAGACCTTGGTGTGATAGGGTTTGCCTCCGGGAATATCGGCCTCAAGTAGCCGCATGTTTTGATTAGCGAAGGCAAATCCCAAGAAGACGATAGCTCTCGCTTTCGTGATCGCAGCCTTGATCGCATCCACCTGTTGCGCATCACGGATCGACTCAGACCATGTAACAAGCGATTCACTGATTTTCCAAAGATCTAATCGATCAAGATCAGGGCCGTAGGGTATGTAGTCCCGATCCGTCAAACCTTGGGGGAGCCTTCCCAATGTGCCGTACGGATGTATGATCTGCATGTTGTTAACGATCATGTACGCCTGCTCACGCGAAACCTTATAGAAGCTCCGTTCAATGGCAGCGATAAGGTAAAATTCAACGCATCTATCGTAGTTAAAACAGATAATGGTAATATTGTTGCCGAGGCTGGCAACGTCGGTTGTCCGCACACCGTCGAAAAGCGCTCTAGCGAATGTGGCAATCCACGTTTTGTCTAAGGATTCCCAATTTAGATCTCGTTTACTTCCGTCTCGGCTAACGGCGAGTTTTGAAGCACCTTCAGCCTTCGCGATGGCATAAGCAATCTGAAGCTTTCCCACTTCGGCTATATGGGGCACGTGATTATTCCGGTCGATGAATGAGTCGATAGAGCCGGCAGAGTCGATGGCACGATAAATCTCTGCACATGCTTCAAACCGAGCATTTATCTCGTCGTTTTGGTGCTCATACCGCAGCCTAATTGCGTCATAGATTTCTCTGACTCCTTCTTTGAGTCCGTAATCGAAGCGGAATCTTGAGTTTTGCTTGATCGTACTCAGCAACTTACCGCCAACAGGCAGATTAAATTCGTCGCTAGCACCAGCACCAATCACAAAAACAGTGTTGTCTTTGAACATAGAGAGCCTCAAAGTTACCAAAATTCTAGCAAGAAGCACTGCATCTCTGACTTAAATCTATGATTCTAAGGCTGAACCGCTTACACTCTGATTGCAATTGGCACTTCGAGCACTCCCCAAAGTTCTTTGAATCCTTAATGTTGAGCCACGGGGTGTTTGACACAGACTCCGAAAATGAAGTGCCCGAGCAGCAAGCAGCTCGCTAAATGCGGCACCTCAAACTTCCGCTCAGGTTGCATTTTTGGCTTGACCACAAGCACCCTACTCCGCAATTCTTCCTCTCAGGGAAAGTGGGGTGAAACGCGATGGATTTTCTTTCGATTATCCTTTCGGCAATTGGCTGGGAAAAGGACCGCGCTAGCAAAGCGAGCGATAGGAAGATTGAGGTTTATCGGCTAAACGCGGAAGTAGCTGCGGAATGCATGCGAACAGTAAGCATGTTGGATACCGCCACGCCGGGCATACTACGCAGGTGCCAAGCGATGTTCCCGGATCAGCCCGAGATCTTCCAAAGTTGTTCGAACGGCCTTGCGAAAATGCGCTCCGACGCCTTCCAAATCCAATCCATGGCGGAGAACTACAAAGCCCAAATCGAGAAGGGAAATAGCCGAGCGGATTGGGATTCCGTGTTGATGCAGTTTCATGAATGGCGGGCTACTGTGGCGCAGATTTACCCTCGCGCAGAAGCTACAGTTCAACGCATGGAATCGCTTTTAGCTCAAGCTGAGCAATCTTTGGATTTCACTCCGCAGCCACCGGTCAGCCAAAGAAAGCGTGATCGGGGGTGGGATGCTCCTCCGCTGTAACACCGACCACGAGACCTAACCGCCGCTTCTATGTGAATACCCTAAACTCGGAGAGATGTATCTGAGTTGGTCAACGCGCAATTACTTCCTCATACCGGCGGCTCTCCTCCTGCTGGCCGCATTACCTTTCCCCTACGGCTACCATACGTTCCTACGGTGGGTGTGAGCATTTCGGCAATCGTTGCGGCACTCACGGGATACCGCGCAAGCAACACTATCAGTTGGCGAGTGATAGCGATGGGATTGATCGCGATCTTGTTCAACCCTTTGGCACCCGTATGGCTTAACCGCTCAATCTGGCCACCCATTGATCTTGTGGTGGCCGGCCTGTTTATTTACGTGGCCCTCAAGGGAAAGGCGTTTGATAGTTAGGCGGCTCGGAGACGGCTCTGCCAAGTGCCCTCCATCCATCGGGGAAACCTGACTGCCGCTGTCACCTGGCTTGCGTCTGAGATGTGTGACCCACCTTCAATCGTAGAGGAATATGGTCTGCTCCAACTGGCCTAAGACCAGCATCGGCGCTCGTTGAAGTGAATACTCAACGAATTCTTGGACAAGGGAGGTTACGTAAGCTCCTTCGCGAAGCTCTTTAATCCAATGATGCGGGTAGTAACGCGAGACCATTCCCGCTATATACAAGCCAATATAGAAATAACCGAATTCATTGAGGAACGCGCCTGGACCAACCATGTAGTAAAGGTCTCGCCGGTCAGCAAATATTTCAGGCACGCCCCAATCTTGCCAAGGCGGATTTTCAACATCGTATTCGATGCGCAACGCCACCCCTAACCTTCCGCTTCCACCCTGTACTCGTAGGCTTTCGGTCATGCTTGAGTTGAAACGGAAAAACTCAGAAACTGCTTCGAAAACCGCAGGCGCGGCAGGATGCAAGATGTAATCGATCTGCCGAGATTGCTCTTTACCGAATGCATCCAGACTGGAGCGAACTTCGTTTCGACCTCTGGCGAACTGGGGCTGCTCTCCGTAGGCGATAATGCTATGGGCCAACGATGGGATATGTTTCAAGCACTCACCCAGCGTAAGAGGCCGGTTTGGTAACGAAAAGTACTCAAGCGGGCGGCCGAGCACACCAGCAACCAGCGTAGTTGTAGAGGTGTCATCGATGGCCGTCCTCCATTCGCAATAGATGGGAAAATGAGAGGCGAAACGACGCCAGAGCCCGAAAAGCCCCGAAAAGGAGCCATCATTCCGTATTTGGGGCCTTGCTCCAAAATCCCAAAGCGACTGGCTCTGGGTTAGCTCTAGGCCATGACCGTTGTAGTGTGAAGGCCTACGCTCAAAACTCTCATCACCGCTACCTCGCCAAAGTATTTCGACATTCGCCAATGCCGTTATGGCGTAGTATGCCAGCAACGCTCTGGTCGTGTCTCCACCAGAAAGCGCCGCATCAGAAAACTCTTTCGCCTGCGTAGCTGAATAGGAAAGTTGCTGCATCTGCTTGCGAACGTTTTGTTTTTGGTTTGCAGGAATCTTTCGTGCAACCATCAACATCTCTGTAGTTAGTTCAATGTCCTGAAATCGTGCGAACCGCCGCCAAATTGCATCGTACGCTCGACTTTCACTCAACTCGACAAAGCCAAAAGGCATTGACTTCCATCTCCCTCAGAGCGCGAATATAATCGCAAGCTGTACCAGCAATACGCTAATCGCCACATAAATGAGCATTTATGAATTTTTACACAAGCACTTGCCAACTGGCTTCCACTGCTTCACATCGCGTCGCATTGCTTTGCGATGGTCACGGCGAGATGGCTTTGTTTCAAGCCTTTAGGAGGCCTTTCGTTAGGCCATGGGGCATCTCCTCTCCGGCGCGCCACTTTCCCAAGTGCCCGAGGCGGCGCGCAAACCAGTATCGGACGCATCCCGGTAATCGAGAAGGCTCAGCGCCGGGACGACCATTCCGCATCGCAACACCCACAAACGCCTGATCACATAAAGCCCGGATTTCGCGGCAGATATTGCGTCCAGTCGCCATAGCCGGGCGATGCCATCAACAGCATCGGGAAGGTGATCCGCATGCCTTGATGGACCGCGAGGCTCAAGGCGCTGTCGCACGTGCCTGGCAGGAATGCCGATATCTTTTCGGCAGAGCCATCTGCCGCCAGCTTCAGCATGGTCGCAAAGGCATCATGAAGAAAGTCGGGTCGCGTGACCGCGAGGGGACCGATGTGCCCGTTGGAGGCGAGATAGCCGTAGCCGACGATATCGTCGCCTGCATAGAGCAAAACCCCTTTGGTCGCCGGGTCGTCGAGCAGATAGCGGTGATGCTTCTCCCGCGAGACGCCGATGGCGCGGGAATCGATCTCGGCAAGATTTTTCATGGTCGCGGCGCCGTTGTCGATCGCGGTGGCGCGCAATGGCGGCTCCGGCAAGGTCTGCTTTATCCGTTCGCGCTCGACGTTGAAAAAGTAAATCGGCATTTTGGGAAAGAGGCCGTGCCGCATGTAAAGGCCCTGCGAGACACGATTGAAGGTGAAGGTAATCAATGCCTTGTGAGCCGCTCCCGATTGCCGGGCGTGCTCCATGGTTCGTTCCAACAGTTCATTCCCGATGCCCTGGCCCTGTCGGGCGGGATCGACGAACAGCTGGGCGAGGAACCAGACATCGCCGCAAACCCAGCTCCAGGCAAAGCCGAGAATTTCGCCCCCGTCTTCTGCGACCCATAGTCCATCAGGGTCGTCCTTCAGCGAAAACAGCTGAAAGCCGGGAGGGCTTGCCGCCGCCATCGGGCCGAAGCCGTGGCGAACGGTAAGATCGTTGATGCTGGCAACCACCAGAGCATCGGTCGCGGCCAAATCATCCGCCCGAGCAGGTCTGTAAACAAGCGGCATTGGATAACTCCCGCAAATGTTTCCGCGCCAGAGCGCGCGCCGCAACGCTGATCATATCAGCCATTCATGGGTGCGATAATAACATACGCGTTCTCGCTTTCATCCTGACGGATGCGCGATGAGATGCTCTTTGGCCGCCAATGTCAGCCTGAAAACGTAATAGGAGCCTCAGACGGCAGGAGCTTTCCTGCCGTGCCGATATCGCGATCCGAGGAGGCCTGGCGGCTGATCCGTGATGACAATCCGCCCTGCTTTCGGCTCAGTGGTTCTTGTTCGGGCCCTTGCCGGTGGAGAAGCTGCAGGTCTTGATCTTGCACTTCGGATCATCGCTCGTGGGCACGCTGGCGCTGGCCATCGCACCCTGTCCGAGGCAGGACATCGAATTCGGGACGGTTCGGCTATACATCATCAGGCCCGGATGGCGCGACGGGTATCTCAGCACGATCGACCCTTCCTGAGCCATCTTTTCGTGCACGGTCGCGCAGGTCATCGACTTGGAATTATAAGCCGACATGGCCATGGCATTCGTGGAGAACATTCCAATTGCGGCAAGTATGATGATCGTCTTCATGGGGCTTCCTTTGGTCGCGCCGAAAGGCGCTGTCAAAAATGAGATAGTCCTTGATTAGCACTGGATTTATGACAGTGAGCCGACTTCCCTTGATCGGCTGTTCAACCACTGTCAGGGGTGACCGGGACGCTCGCTTGGGTACGATTGCGCAGGAGGTCACTATGCGCCGCATGGTGCCTATAGGCAGATGCGGGCCGAGCGGAGATTTTAGAAAAATCGTCCGGCAAGAGATAAGGCCCGATATGAATACCGCGCCTCATTTCAGATGAAGGTCAGGTCAGACCGAAAGCGTCAGAATGTCCGCTCGAAGCGAAGGATGCCAGAGAAAGTGTCATCGCCTGGCACGTCGTAGTGAACATAGGTGACTTCCGGCTCGACCAGCAGGTTCTTGACCGGGTTGAACTTGAGGTTCGTGGTCGCTTCGAAGATCTTCGAGTCGGTATAGGCGAGCTGGACGTTCCACTTCAGCTTGTCATTGAAGGGCACGCCGACACCGCCCCAGACAGCCCAGTCGCCCCAGCCGCAATCCGCGCCGTGAACGACGCCGGCAGAGGTCGTGCAGGCGGAAACGTTCTGGTTCGAACCGGCATACTGATTAAGCTTGTCGCCATCCGTGTTCCAGCCACTCATCAGGAAGGCCGAGAAAACGCCGAAGTCGGCATCGATACGGGCCTTGATGGCGCCTTCCTCGACGATCGAATCGTAGCCGCCGACGACGCGGAACTGCCATGCCCCGGCCTTGTAGCCGAGGCCGGCGACGACGTTCGGCGCGTAATGGTCTGTCTCCGACAGCTGCCAGCTGCCGCCATAGGCGCTGGTGGTCGATCCGGAGTTGCTGTCTTCGACCGAGATGACGCCGGTAAAGCCGGTGCCGCTATCGTAGTTGTAGGTGATCTGGTTCAGTTCGTAGGGGCCGTCGTAGATCACGTCGTCCTGAATGACGTCGCCGGCATAGCCGGTAAACTGGTTATACTGCGAGTCCGTCTTACCGACAGTGAAGCCGCCGAGGGTAATGTAGGCCCACAGCAGGTTCGTGCCGGTCGAGCCGCCGTCGTTCCAGTCCCAGCGAACGATGGTCTCGGTCTTCAACGGACCATATTCGGTGTCGGTCGCGGTATTGAGGTTGAGCTCGGCGCGGGTGTGCCACTTGGTACCGAAGCTGCTGTTGCGATTATAAGGATCCTTCCACTGGCCTTCCGTGCGGACCTTGCCACCGACCCGCAAGCAGGTCTCGGTGCCGGGAATGAAGAAGTAGCCAGCGCCGAAAGCATCGCAGATGCGCACATATTCCAGCGGCTCCGGTTCTGCGGCGACGATGGCGTCAGCCGCATGCGCGCCGGATACGACACAGAGGGCAGCAGCGGAACCGATAAGCAAGCTCTTGATGTTCATGGTAACTCCATCCGTCAAATGAACTTGCGCGATGGACGAACCTGGGGGACCGCTCGACATCAAGTTCCAGTGCCTAACCCGAAGCACAAGGCTTCACTTCCGGTTGGTAAGCTGCATTTACTATTTCACTTTTACAAGGATTTAAGCGGGACCTGAACATATGTGACAGCACCTACATATGACATGTTGCTCAAACGACGCACATGTGTACGAACGATGACAACCAGGTGACAACAGAGGCAATTAACCCCCATTTGCCACGCACTCTACCGAGATACATTGCTGGACTGACAGTCATGAGTCTTGGTAGACTTGCCTACGCAGACGGCACATCCACTCATAGCAAATCGCAGGCAGGATCATCATGCCGAAGATCGATATTGCAGCCATACCCGAAGTCAAAGGCACGCGTTATCCCGCCCCGTTCAATGACCCCTGCGCCGAGCGCATACGCCAGCGGCTGGGTAATGCCGGCGGCCTCACGGATTTCGGCGTCAACCTGATGCGGCTGCCGCCGGGCAACTGGTCGAGCCAGCGGCACTGGCATTCCGAGGAGGATGAGTTCGTCTATGTGCTGGAAGGCGAACTGACGCTGATCGAGGATGATGGCGAAACCATATTACGCGCCGGCGATTGCGCCGCCTTCCCGAAAGGCTCGGGGAATGGCCATCACATGATCAACAAATCGAACACGACGGCGATCTATCTCGAGGCCGGCACACGCTCGCCGACGGACCTCATTACCTGTTCGGACATCGACATGATGAGCTCCAGCATGGACGGACGCTTCGTGCACAAGGACGGCATGCCCTATCCGGACGGTTAGAGCGCGTCGCGATCGCAAAACCGCTGCACATTTTTGCGCGACATATTTTTGTTCCGTCCGTCGGTCACCGCAAAATCGTACCACGTCCCCCTTCTCCCCTCGGGGAGAAGGTGCCGCCAGGCGGATGAGGGGGTGCCTGCCAAGAGCACGAAAATCCCCGCATTCAAATCGGTCAGCCCCCTCATCCGACCCTTCGGGCCACCTTCTCCCCGAGGGGAGAAGGAACTTGCGGTACCGACGTGCCCTATCTGCGATCGCCCCTCCCCTCGAAGGGTCATACCGCCTCGGCGAGTACTGGCGGATCGAAGCAGCAGGCATCCGTGGAAACGCCCATGCGGCACCCGCTCGCCTCAAGTGCTTCCGTCACCACCTCCACGAACAGGCGGCGCAGCCACACGGAACGGCTGTCGGCCTGATCGACGCGCCGATAAAGCATCGTCACCGGATCGGCGGGCAGTTCGAACGGCGGCTCCGAAATCGTCAGCTCGTGCAGTTGCGCCATGCAGCGGGCAATCGCTTCGGGAACCGTCGCAATGGCCGGAATGGCCCGCAGTGTCGTCGGCAGGGCGGAAAAGCGGGGAACCGTCGCCACGACCCTGCGGCGATGGCCGAGGCGCGCGAGAGCGACGTCGACACTGGTCGATATGGCGCCTTCAAGCGAAACGGTCACATGCGGCGCGCTGGCGAAATGCTTCAGGCTCAGCGGCGCCGCGCACGTCAAATGCCGGGCATCGTAGATGCATAGCGAAGCCTGCTCGAACAGCGGCGCGCGAACATGCCAGGAGGCTGGCTCGTCATGCACGGAGATGCTGAAGTCAAAGGCGCCCTCGTCCAGCAGGCGCACGGCGTCACGCCGGTCGAAGGCGACGCTGGTCAGCCGGGCATTCGGCGCCAGCTGTCGCAATCGCGCCGCCAGCGGCCCGAAGAAGGACGATTCGAGATTGTCGCAGAGCCCGATGCGGAACTCGCCGTGCCAGTTTGCCGGATCGAAGGCTGCCGGCGGGCGAATGGCGCGTTCGATGCCTGAAAGCGCATCCTCGATCGCCGGCGCGATGGAAAGCGCCCGCGGCGTCGGCTGCAGCCCGCGCCCGACACGCACGAACAATTCATCATCCAGCGTCTCGCGCAACCGGCGGAGCGCAGCGGAAAGACCAGGCTGGCCAAGCAGCAGGCGCTCGGCCGCACGGCTCACGTTCCGCTCCTGCATCAGCACGGAGAAGGCGAGCAGCAGATTGAGATCGATTTTTCGGAGCGTCGCATCATTCATCATCGCCAGTAATACCTGACATGGTTACTATCAATTTGCAATAGGGTTAGAAGATGTACATTTTCTCGTTCCCTGCCGTTTTCAACCTCCCAAGTGGCGGCAGCCCAAAAAAGGAACGATCCCGATGACTTCTTCCCAAACCCGAGGCGGGGCCGGATTGGCGTTGCTGCTGCTATGCGCCGCCAATTTCCTCGACGCCATGGACGTCTCCACCATTGGAGTGGCGCTGCCCGCAATCCAGACGGAATTAGGTATGAAGGCCACCTCCTTGCAATGGGCCGTCAGCGCCTATGTGCTTGGCTATGGCGGCTTTCTGCTGCTTGGCGGCCGCGTTGCCGATCTTTTCGGCCATCGCCGCGTCTTCCTTTGGTCACTGGCCGTCTTTGCCGCCGCCAGCATTGCCGGCGGCTTTGTCGACAGCGCTCCGACCCTGATCGCCGCCCGCCTGATCAAGGGCATTGCCGCCGCCTTCACGGCGCCGGCCGCGCTCGCACTCCTTCTCTCCGTCTTCGGAGAAGGCAGCGCCCGCGCCAAGGCGCTTGGCGTCTTCTCCTCCACCGGTGCCGCCGGCTTCGTGCTCGGCATGGTGCTGGGGGGTGCGGCGACCATCATCAGCTGGCGCGCGACCCTGGTCATGGGCGCTCCCGTCGCCATCCTCGCGCTGATCGTCGCGCCGCTCGTCCTGCCCGCCGATCACAAGCGAAGCGGGCCGCGCGCCCGATTCGACTGGGCCGGCGCCTTGACGATCACGCCCGGCCTGCTGCTTTTCGTCTTCGGCGTCACCAATGCCGCCGCCGATGGCTGGCAGGCGTTCGCGACCTGGGGCTCCCTGGTGGCCGCGCTTGTTCTGATCCTGCTGTTCCTCGTCGTCGAATCCCGCCATCGGGATCCGATGGTGCCGCTCGCCATGTTCCGGCGCGCCAAGCTCAGCCATGCCAATGCCGTTGCCGCGCTATACCAGGGAGCCTATGTCGGCTTCCAGTTCATCGCGACACTCTACTACCAGACCATCGTCGGCTGGTCGGCCTTTGCCACGGGTTTTGCTTTCGCCATCGCCGGGACCTGCGTCATGTTCCTCGCACCACGCTTCGCCACGATCGGCCAGAACCGCGGAACGACCCTGTTGATGACCTTCGGTGTCGGACTGCAGGCCATCAGCTACCTTTTCTGGGTGCTGTCGGCCGGCCAGATCGACACGATCGTGCTCGTTATCATCTCGCAGCTGTTGCTCGGCGTCGGCTATGCCATGACCTATCCGTCGATCCAGGTCGCTGCCCTGTCCGAAGTCAGCGACGATGAAGCCGGTCTCGCTTCGGGCATGCTGTTTGCCTCCTTCCAGATCGGCGGCGGCATCATCCTGGCGGCGGCATCGGCCGTCTTCAGCGCAGCTCCGAGCTTCGGCTGGAACCCCTATATCGCCGGCATCGGCTTCGTGACGATCCTCGCGGCCGGCATCACGCTGCTCGCAGCCGTCGGCCCGCGTTCCTCGACCGCCAAAGCCTCGAACTATCAGGCTGCAGAGTAAATCAAACCAAGACGACCCGCCCGATGGGCGGGTCAATCCTTGCCCGCACCGGCGGCTTCGGCAGCACGGCGCAGCAAGAAATCACGCTCCCTGCGATTATCGGCAAGCGCGGCCGCCGCCTCAAAGGCCAGTCGCGCTTCGTCGTATCGGCCAAGCTTATGGAGAAGATCGCCGCGAACGCTCGGCAGGAGATGATAGTCCTTCAGAGCAGGTTCATTGCGCAGGCTTTCAATGATGCCCAATGCCGCTTCGGGACCATCGACCATGCCGACGGCAACGGCGCGATTGAGCTCGACGATCGGGGAGCGAAGAACCCGCGCAAGTTCGGCGTAGAGATCGGCGATCCGCCGCCAGTCTGTTTCCTCAGCCGTTCTTGCCCGCGCGTGACATGCGACGATCGCAGCTTGCAGGGCATAGACCCCACCAGCGCCCCCAAGCTCCTGTACCCGTATCAGCGCCTTCAAACCGCGCTGAATCTGCAATCGATCCCAGCGGCCGCGATTCTGTTCGAGCAGGAGGATCGGGTTGCCGTCGGCATCCGTCCGGGCCGCCGCGCGGGATGCATTCAGCTCCATCACGGCCAGCAGCGCATGTGCC
This sequence comes from Rhizobium sp. CCGE531, assembly GCF_003627795.1. Classification (NCBI taxonomy): domain Bacteria; kingdom Pseudomonadati; phylum Pseudomonadota; class Alphaproteobacteria; order Hyphomicrobiales; family Rhizobiaceae; genus Rhizobium; species Rhizobium sp. CCGE531. The sequence continues at coordinate 2,866,408 of NZ_CP032684.1, forward strand.
TCCGGCTCCAGCGGAGCGACGGACGTCAGGACCCGGCCCAAGCGCAGCGCCTCATTGCACAATTGCAGCCGAAGCCAGTTCTCGCCGCGCGCGGCGGTGTAACCCTCGTTGAAGATCAGATAGACGACCTCGAGCACCGAAGCGAGCCGTTGTGACAACTGCTCGCCGTGTGGCGTTTCATAGGCCAGTCCCGATTCAGATAATGTCTTTTTGGCGCGCACGATGCGCTGCGCGATCGTCGCTTCCGACACCAGAAACGCTCTGGCGATTTCCTCGGTCGTCAGACCGCAGATCATGCGCAGGGCGAGCGCCACGCGTGCCTCGCGCGAGATCAGCGGATGGCACGCCGTGAAGATCAGGCGCAGCATTTCATCGCCGATATCGTCATCCAAAGGGGTATCCAGGTCGGGCATGATCTGCTCGTCCTCTTCCATTTCCCGAACGATCATCTCGTGTTTCTGGTCAAGCATCCGGCGACGGCGCAAATGGTCCAGCGCCCGACGCTTGGCAGTGGTCATCAGCCACGCACCCGGGTGCTCTGGGATGCCCGTTTCCGGCCATCGCTCCAGGGCGACCACAAGCGCTTCCTGTGTCAGATCTTCCGCCAGCGGCACATCGCGCAGCAATCGCGCCAGGCTTGTAATGAGCCTTGGCTGTTCGATCCGCCAGACGGCCAGAATCGCCCGATGGGTGCTGGCGGCCGTCATGGCCGCCCGCCCCGATGACAGGCCGAAAGCATCATGCCCTTGCTTCGGCGAGAGGATCGCATACCCCCTCGGTACCCGGCTCATAGAAGGCACGGACTTCACAGCTGCCTTCCCAGCCGGGCATGAAATCCTTGTGCAGCTGCATGAACTCCACTGCCAGGGCTACGGCCTCTTCCTTGCTCTGCAGCTCGAAGATCGCATAGCCGCCGACGACCTCCTTGGCCTCCACGAAGGGACCGTCGACAATGCTCAACTTGCGATCCTTGATCGTGACGCGGGCGCCGGTCGCAAGCGGCAGCAGTCCCGCCGTGTCAAGCATGCGGCCGGCTTTGATTTCCCGATCGGCAAGCTTGCCCACAGCTTCGATAAACTCCGGCGTCGGCTGCGTGAAATCGGCGGACGTGACGATAGACATGAAACGCATGAAAAATTCCTCCGGAAGCGAGACGCTGGCACCATTGCCGCTTAACAAGCCCGCTCATATTGACAACGAAGCAGCCATTCGCGAATCGACGGTCGTATCGAAAAAAATCGGATCCAGCCGGGCATCGACAAATCCTACGTCCGGCCGCGCATCTCATCAAGATCGGGAGCCGTCCGAAAGATTTTACGCTGAAAATTTGGATCGAACGATCCGAAACGCATCGCTTCGCTTTGTTGACTTCCCATGACCATTGCAAGATGGTGAGGCTCAATTGGACCTGCAGACTTTCGATGGTACGGCGCTTCCTTATGGGCACGGCCTTCCGCAAAACTCCGCAGACAACATCGCGGGAGCTTGTTTTCATGTTCGACCATATTTCGATCGGCGTCAAAGATCTGATGCGGGCGCAGAAGTTTTATGATGCAGCGCTTACGCCGCTTGGCTATGAGCGCCTGACCAATTTCGACGGTACGGTTGGATATGGCGCCGAGCGCGCCCAATTCTGGGTCAGTGAGGTGGAACGCCCCGTGCCCGCCGATCGCGGCTCCGGCCTGCATTTCTGTTTCGTGGCCCCGAGCCAAGCTGCCGTCGACGCTTTCTATGCCGCCAGCATCGCCAATGGCGGCGAAGACAATGGCAAGCCGGGCATCCGGCCGGACTACAGCCAGTTCTACTATGCCGCCTTCGTCATCGATCCCGACGGTTATCGGCTGGAAGCCTATTTCCAGACCGGCGAATAGAGCGCAGCCAAAGACAGCATCAAGACCCGTTTGACCAGTCAGGATCGGCCTGACCGGTATTGATCCCGTCGTTTGATTTTCTTACGCATTTGATCTTTCAGGCTGCTGTCAGGCTTCTGCCGTAGTGGACGCTCGATAGTGGCCGTCTTGGCATTTTGCAAAACGCTGACGGACGCTCGTTTTGAACTTGTTCAGACGGTGGCCGGCGTTCCAGATGTTCGATAATTCCATTGCTTATGCAAAACGGACCGCGCCGGTAAGCCGATCCTTCGTCGCGTTTCTTGCGCTCTTCCCGCTTTGGTGGCTGCTGCTGTATGTCTTCTACCGGTTCCCCGGTATCGATCTCCTCGTCGCCAGGAGCGTCTTCACAGCGACACCCTGCGCGTCGGCCACCCTTCCCGACAAAGTGTGCGGCACCTTTGCCCTCGCCAGGAATCCTCTTTTCGAAATCGTGCGGGATGTGACGCTTGCCCTACCCTACATCGCCGCCGTCACCCTGATTGCGACCTTGATTTCATCCTGGCGCAAACATGGTACCCACTGGCGCACGCCGAAAACGGATCGATATGTCGCTGCCTTGATATCGCTGAGCATCGGCTGCGGCTTCATCGTGAACACATTGCTCAAAAGCTATTCCGGCAGGCCGCGGCCACGCAGCACCGATCTCTTCGGTGGTTCGCACGATTTTGTCCAGGCAGGCTCCTTTGCCGGCCGGTGTCTTGGAAACTGCTCCTTCATTTCCGGAGAAGCATCGTCCGGCGGCTGGCTGCTCTGTCTCATACTGCTGCTGCCGCCACGCCTGCGCCTCCGCCTCGGCATTCCGCTCGCGATCGTCTCGATCATGATGCCGGTCATGCGCGTGATGACCGGGGCGCATTACCTGTCGGATGCTGTCCTGGGCTGGCTCCTGTCGCTCGTCGTCTTTGCCGCCGCCATGGCGGTGATCGACTTCCTGCGATCGGCAAGATCGACCCAATCCTAAAAGGCGCTCGCTCAGCTGACATTGCGCATGCGGTTCGGCCCGCCGCGAGTGGCTGCCTTCCGCACACGGATCGCCATCTCGGCGAGTGCGAAGGGCTTCACCAGATAGTCCACGGCGCCGATGCTCATGGCGGTCATCTGGTCCGATAACTGATCATAAGCCGACATGACGACGACCGGGGTCGTATCGCCGCGCGCTTCCATAAGCTTGAGCACGTCGAGGCCGCTGCCATCCGGCAATCGAAGGTCGAGAAGAACCACATCATGCGTTTTCACCGCGACTGCGGCGGTTGCGGATTCCAGATTGATCGACCAATCGACCGACCAGCCGTCCGCATGCAGATGATCCTGCACGGCATTGCCTATAGCCGGATTGTCTTCGATCAATAAGAGCCGCACGATTGCTCCCCGTTGCAATCAGGCAGCTATGATGCCTATTTCTGACGGTGACCTGAACCCCCAGCGGGAGGCTGGCGAAAGGCAAAGATAATCCGAACAGGGCTCGAAACAGCCCTGCACAACAACCAGCTATTCAGGTAAATGTCAGGATTGGCCGCCATGGTGGCCGGCTTTAGCAACCAAAGCACACTCTGCGGCAGTGGTATTTCCGCCCCGACCGACAGCAGATGCGCGGAGAATACTATTGATCAACAGGAACGCCGCGCCCGGCCGGCAAAAATTCAGGCCAGCCATCGGCAGTATCACGCTTTGTTTCATAGCTACCTTTTATGTACTTCTCGTGACAAACAGGATGTTTTGGACCAAGGCGTACGGCTATTTTATCGCTGAACCGGCCGCCTTCGCAGCCTTCGTGTTCGGCATCTCCGCAGCCGTCATGGCGCTCTTCACGCTCTTTTCGGCCAAATACATCACCAAGCCCGTCCTGATCTTCTTCGTGCTGGTGGCCTCCATATGCTCCTGGTTCAACGATCAGTTCGGCGTCATCATCGATAAGGAAATGATCCGCAATGCAGCCGTATCGACGGGCGCGGAAAGCGGGCATCTGATCACGGCGCGCTTCGTGACATATGTTCTGCTGACGGGCGTTTTGCCTTCGCTTGCTATCATATGGGTCCGGATCGTCCATCGCCCCATCCTCAGGAAGCTCGCCTATAACACCGCCGTCATTGTCAGCTGCGTAGCGATCTTCATCGTCGCGGGTACCAGCTTCTACAAAACCTATGCCGGCGTCGGCCGTGCTCATCGCGACCTGATGGATACGCTTAATCCGGTCGTGCCGATCACCAGTGCGGTGCGTTACGTCATAGACTCCCACAGGAATGCAAACGTCGTCGCGCAGCCGCTGGGCACGGATGCCCGCAGGGTCGGCGTGGTCGATAACGGCAAGCCGCGCGTCACGATCATCGTCGCCGGCGAAACCGCGCGCGCGCAGAACTTCTCGCTTGGCGGTTACGGCAAGATGACCAATCCGGAACTGGCAAAGCGCAATGTCGTCTACTTCCCCAATACCAGCAGCTGCGGGACGGCGACGGCAACCTCCCTACCCTGCCTGTTCTCTGTCTACACGCGCGGGCAGTATACCCACCGCAAGGGGCTTGAGACGGAAAACCTGCTCGATGTGCTGACCCATGCGAAGGTCGATGTGACCTGGCTCGACAACGACACCGGCAGCTACGATGTGACCAATCGTGTCCCCTACACCTACCTGCCGCCTTCGGCCGACCCGCGTTTCTGCAAGGACGGCGAATGCAGGGACGAGATTCTCGTCGACAAGATCGACGGCTGGCTGGACAAGGTGAAGGGCGACAGCGTGCTGGTATTGCACCAGCTCGGCAGCCACGGCCCCGCCTATTATCAGCGCTACCCCGAGGAGTTCCGCCGCTTCCGTCCGGATTGCCGTTCCAACGATTTCAGCGCCTGCTCGCAGGAAGAAATCACCAATGCTTATGACAATACGATCCTCTATACGGATCACGTCGTCTCGATGGTCATCGACAAGCTGAAACAGCGCTCGAATTCGGTATCCGGCTCCGTGCTCTATTTCTCCGATCACGGCGAATCCCTCGGCGAGAACGGCATCTACCTGCATGGCACGCCCTACATCATCGCCCCGTCGCAGCAGACGCAGGTGCCGATGCTGGTGTGGATGGCGGACGATCTCGCCAAGGCAGCCGGTTTCGACATGGCCTGCCTCTCCAAGCGCGCTGCCGAGGGCACTTACTCCCACGACAATATCTTCCACAGCGTTCTCGGCATGATGGATGTATCGACGAAGGTCTACGATCCCAAGCTGGACGTCTTCGCCGCCTGCCGTACGCCATCGAACAAGCTGGCGCTGAACTGACAGGCTGAACAATGGCCGGCGGCTCCTGCTTCGTGGGGCCGTCGAGCCTTCGATATCCCTTACCGGCGCTTGGGTTAAAGTCGCTTGGGCTCGCGGATCGTCCGCTCGTTTTCCACATTGCCAGTATTGAGCGTCGTATTGCGCTCGAAAAGCACGACTTCGCAGCTCGGTTCGGCGACCGGGCAATGTTCCACCCCATGCGGAACGATGATGTATTCGCCGGGTCCGAGAACGATGTCGCCGCCGTTTTCCTCGCGCAGCTTCATGCGCAGCGTGCCCTTGACGACGAAGAACAGCTCGTCCTCCTCTTCATGATGGTGCCAATGGAAGGCGCCATCCAGCTTCACGAGCTTGATCTGGAAATCGTTGATATCGCCGCCGACGCGCGGGCTCCAGGCCTCATCGAATGCTGCAAAGGCCTTGGTAAGATTGATCTTCTTCAGCACGACCATATGCTTCCTCCTTTAGATCGAAACGGCATGATATCGCTGTGGCCAATATTGACGTCGGCTCCGCCGAAGGCAACGCCGGCCGTATCTTGGCATATCGAATTCCTCGAAGATTTTAGCCGAAACTTTCCGGGTAGTTGATGACCGGCAACGGCACTACATGCAGTCTCAACATCATTTCGACACATGACAGGAAAAATCATGACGACAAACAATGTCGAATTCGGACTCGATACTTTCGGCGATGTAACCTTTGACGACAAGGGTACGCCGTTGCCGCATGCGCAGGTGCTGCGCAATGTCGTCGAGGAAGGCGTCCTTGCCGATCAGCTTGGGATAGACTTCTTCGGCATCGGCGAACATCATCGCGAGGATTTCGCGGTCTCCTCGCCCGAGACGATCCTGGCTGCCATTGCCAGCCGCACCTCGAAAATACATATGGGATCGGCCGTGACAGTGCTGAGCTCGGACGATCCGATCCGCGTATTCCAGCGCTTCTCCAGTCTGAACGCGGTTTCGAACGGTCGCGCCGAGGTCATCCTCGGCCGCGGTTCGTTTACGGAGTCCTTCCCGCTGTTCGGCTTCGAGCTGTCGCAGTACGAGCAGCTGTTCGAGGAAAAGCTCGATCTGTTCGCTGCCCTGCTCAAAAACGAGCCGGTGAACTGGCAGGGCAGCATCCGCCCGCCGCTGCACGATCAGAAGGTCTTCCCGACCATCGAGAGCGGCCAGTTGAAGACCTGGATCGGCGTCGGCGGCAGCCCGGAATCGGTGGTGCGCGCGGCTCATTACGATCTGCCGCTGATGCTGGCGATTATCGGCGGCAGCCCCTACCGCTTCCAGCCCTATGTCGATCTCTATCACCGCGCCTTCGAGCAGCTGGGTAAGTCCGTCAAGCCGATCGGCATCCATTCGCCGGGCTACATCGCCGAGACCGACGAGCAGGCGCGCGAGGAACTGTGGCCCTGCTACAAGGCGATGCGCGACCGCATCGGCCGCGAGCGCGGCTGGCCGTCCATGACGCGGGCGGAGTTCGACAACGAGATCGAAAAGGGTTCGCTCTATGTGGGTTCGCCGGAAACGGTCGCCGCCAAGCTCGCTCCGGTCGTCAAGACGCTCGGAATCAGCCGCTTCCAGCTGAAATACAGCGCCGGTGCGCTCGGCCACGACAAGATGCTGCGCTGCATCGAACTCTATGGCCAGAAGGTGATCCCGGCCGTGCGTGCCGCGCTGGCGGCATAGCCGCAGCCGCGTGCCGCACCCTCGCCTTTGATGATCGATCGGATCAGCGGGCACTTCGCAATACCGCGAGGTGCCCGCTGTTTTTGCGCTGTCATTTTCCTGCAGTAAATGCTACAGATAACGTTATTGGTAGCATCTACTACAAACCAAAGACATGCGATGGAAGAGAAGACACAGAATTCTCACACGTTCGACAACCGCATTCTCGGCGTGATCGAAACGCTGGCGCCTGCGGAGCAACGCATTGCCCGCTTCTTTATCGACCAGAAGCAGGCAACCTTGCTGAACTCGGCTGCCCAGATCGCGCAGCTCGCCGGCACCAGCGACGCCACCGTTGTGCGCACGGCGCGCACCCTCGGCTTCGAAAGCCTGTCGGCGCTGCGGGGCGCCGTGCTTGCGGAGCTGACGGGAACGCCCTCACCCGGAACACGGATGGAGCGCACGCTGGCTGAAACCGGCAGTCAGGCCAACGACGCACTTCGCCATGTCATCGGCATGCATGAACAGGCCCTGGAGGTCTTGCGACGTGAAGGGTTTGCCGTAAGTTTCGGACGCAGCGTCGATATTCTGGCAAGCGCGGCGCGGCGCCATGTCTTCGGCATCGGCCCTTCGGGCGCGATGGCGGATTATGTCAGCCTGCAGTTCAACCGCATCGGCCTGCCGACCCATGCGCTTTCGGCGTCGGGCATCGCGATGGCGGATCGCCTGCTCTGGATAGGCAAAGGCGACGTCGTGCTGATGATGGCCTATGCCCCGCTCTATCGCGAGGTCGAGGTGCTGCTGGAGCACGCCGGCAAACATGGCGTGCCGGTCATACTCGTCAGCGATGACCTTGGCCCGCTCATTGCCGATAAGGTGGAGGAAGTCCTTCCCGTCCCGCGCGGCAATGCCGGCCACCTCGCCATGCATGCCGGCACGATGGTGCTGATCGAGGCATTGATCGTCGCGCTGGCGGCAAAGGGCAAGAAAGCAGCCGTCGACAGCCTTGATCAGCTCAGCCAATTGCGCGGCGCGATCGACAAGGCGTGGAGCAAGCGCGGCACGAGGAAACGCAAATGAGCCGCAAGCCGGCCACCAGCTCAAAGCGCGTTTATCCTCGCACCCGCAAGCTAATCCAAAACATCAAGAAGAGCCCTTCGGGAAATATCACGCAAATTCAAATCCCTAATCGTCATAAGGGAATCATTTCATGAACAGCCTCACACCCATTCTCTCTACCGTGACGGCATCCTTCCTTGCCTCGTTCGTCGAGGTCGTGGAGGCCTTCACCATCGTCCTTGCCGTCGGCGTCACGCGAAGCTGGCGTCCCGCGCTGACCGGCGCGGCACTTGCCCTTGCCGTGCTGGCCGCCCTCGTCCTCATTTTCGGGCCATTGCTGGCATTGATACCCATCGAAACGCTGCAATTCGTCGTCGGCGTTCTCCTCATCCTCTTCGGCATGCGCTGGCTGCGCAAAGCCATTCTCCGCTCGCTCGGCGTCATCGCCTTGCACGACGAGGAGGCGGCCTTCTCGAAAGAGACTGCGGCATTGCAGGCGCAGTCCACCGATCGCCGTGCCGACTATCTGGCCGGCCTCGCCGCCTTCAAGGCGGTGCTGCTGGAAGGTGTCGAAGTGGTGTTCATCGTCATCGCCGTCGGCGGTGCGCATGGCCTCACGCTCTATGCCGGCCTCGGCGCGCTTGCCGCCTTCGTTGTCGTCATGCTGATCGGCCTGCTGGTCCACCGCCCGCTCGCCAGCGTGCCGGAAAATACCCTCAAATTCGTCGTCGGCCTCATGCTCACCAGCTTCGGCATCTTCTGGACCGGTGAAGGCATCGGCGCGCACTGGCCTGGTGCGGATCTCGCGCTGATCGCCATCTTCGCGATCGTCTCCCTCGCCTCCTACGCCATCATCCGCGGCCTGCGCGGCAACCCGACAGCAAAGGCAGCCCAATGACCGTCCTCCGCATTGCCCTGTCCGAGCTTATCGGCATGTTCATTGATGACGGCAGTCTCGCCACGCTCTGCCTTGTCCTCATCCTCGCGATAGCCGGAGCGGTGGAGTTTCTCGCCATGCCGCCGCTTGTGGGCGGCTCTCTCCTGCTGATCGGCTGCCTCGCCATCCTGTTTTACAGCGTCCGTCGCGCCGTGAAACGATGAGATTCACAACCCTCTGCAAGAGCTTGGATTTGCAGAGAGTTGTCACGACGCATACCGAACAGCCTTAACTCTCGACAGAACTCTTCGCAGATGCGAAGAATTCCGCACATCAAGCGAAAAGGAAAACCGGCATGAGCAGCGCCTATCCCGAAGTCTATCTCGTACGCCACGGACAGACGGAGTGGAGCCTCTCCGGCAGGCACACCGGCCGAACCGATATTCCGCTCACCGCTGCCGGCGAGGAAGCCGCTCGCAAGGTCGCCGGTCGCCTACCCCAAATCGATTTCGCCGCCGTCTGGTCGAGCCCCTCGCAGCGCGCTCAGAATACCTGCACGCTGGCCGGCTTCGGTGATCGCCGCGTCGTCAAAGACGATCTGGCGGAATGGGATTACGGCGCCTATGAGGGCATCACCACCAAGGCGATCCTTGCCGAACGCCCGGGCTGGCAGGTCTTTCGCGACGGCTGCCCGAACGGCGAAATGGCCGCCGACGTCGGCGCGCGCGCCGACCGGATCATCGGCGAACTTCGCGGCATCGACGGCTCCGTCCTGATTTTCTCCAGCGCCCATTTCCTGCGCATTTTCGCCGCCCGCTGGGTCGGCCTGCCGCCGGAAGGCGGCGCGCATCTGGTTCTCGATACCACAAGCATCAGCGTACTCGGCTACGAACATGATCTGACCGAGCCGGTCATCCGCCGCTGGAATGAGATCTGACGCAGCGATCCGCCACATCTCCATAAGCATCTCGAGCGGCCGCGGGGTCGCTGCTGTGGTTCAATCGCGAATGGCTGTTACAGATGACGGGCGGCGCCGTCGAATTCCGATCGATCGAAGCGATGCTGCAGCGCGGAGACAGGGGCCTGCGCTTTTCGGAGATAACCGCCGCCGCCGTCCGCCCTGCCTTCGAAACCATTTTCGAAAAGCCGCCCGTCGAGCGCCTCTTGTCTTTACTCGGCATTCTGGTCAGGGTCTCTGAAGACCGCCAGGCAACGCCGCTTGCCAGCGCCCCGGCGCAGGCGCCGGACCTCAAGGAAAGCCGCGAGCGCATCGACCGCGTGCTGACGCACATGCATCTCCACTATGTCCGCGCGATCAGCCTCGATGAACTCGCTGATATCGCGGCGCTCAGCGTCTCCGGCCTGCATCGCATGTTTCGCCGCCATACCGGCGGGACGATATCGGACTATCTCATGCGCATGCGCATCGGCGATGCCTGCGCCCGCCTCTCCTCCACCGATCAAGCCGTCCACCATATCAGCGATGCCGTAGGCTATAGTTCGCTCGCCAACTTCAACAGACAGTTCAAAAAGCTGAAGGACATGACCCCGCGCGAATACCGGGCGATGTTTCTCAGGCGCTGACCGGCATCGTCGCAAGCAGCCTGGCAATTTTGGCAGCCGCCCCATCCGCGGCCTGGGCCTCCATGCGGGCGATACCGAACAGCAGTCCGGGTCGCGCAGGGCCGAGATACAGCGCCGATATCGGCCGAACAGCGAAACCATTGGCGTTGATGATCCGCGCGACGGCGACATCATCGGTCTTTGTGTCTCGAAACCAGCTTGCCAGCTGCAGCCCGCCGCCGCCCGCTCCAACCTCCAGCCAAGCGCCGCAATGGCGATTAAGCGCCTCGACAGTTGCCGCCATGCGCTCGGCATAAATGGTATTCATCTGCCGCAGATGCGCGCGGAACCGTCCCTCTCGCATGAAATCGGCAAGCGCCGCCTGGATATGGACAGGCACGACAGCGCCCCTCAGCCGCTGCGCCGCCTCGGTCGCCGCCACCAACCGGGAGGGCACGACGGCATAGGCGACACGCAGGCCGGGCGCGAGCGTTTTCGAAAACGTGCCGACATAGGCAACCACCTCGCCGCGGTCGATGCCCTGCAAGGCGGCAATCGGGCGCGAGGCATACTGGAACTCGCTGTCGTAATCGTCTTCCAGCACGATCGCGCCATTGGCCCGGGCAAATTCGAGCAAGGCGAGACGGCGCGGCAGGCTCATGGTGACGCCGGTCGGATACTGGTGCGAAGGCGTGACATAGATCAGCCGCCGCGACAGCCCGGTACCACGCGCGATATCGATGCCCTCTGCATCGCAAGGCACCGGCACGAGGTTGGCTCCGGCCATCCGCAGGATCGCCTGCGCAGTGGCATAACCGGGATCCTCCATCCAGACCACATCACCGCCCGGATCTCCGGCACGGATCAGCACGCTCGCAAGCAGCCCGATCGCAGCGCCCGTCGACGGCACGATCAGGACCTGTTCGGGACGGGCGACCACGCCGCGCGTCGCGGCGATATGATCGAGGATGGCTTCGCGCAACTCGCGGACACCGCCATGATCGCGGTAGCCGAGATCATGCACCCGCAAAGAACGGCCACGGGCACCCAGACAACGCGCCCAGGCAGCATGAGGAAAGGCTGACACATCCGGCACGCCCGGTTCGAACAATCCTCCGGTTTTGAATTCAGTAACCCGCGGCTGGTTCGGTAGTGGCGCAGCGGCCTGCCCGGACAAGGGCGCCGACGGGAAGGCAGCGACGCGCGTTGCGGCACCGGTCGCCGATTGCAGATAGCCCTCCGCCTTCAGGCGATCATAGGCATTGACGACGGTCGAACGCGCGACGCCGAGCGAAAGGGCCATCGTCCGTGTCGACGGCACGCGCTGCCCCGCCGGCATCTGTCCGTGAAGGATGCGGTCGCGCATCAGGCGATAGACTTGCCCCTCCAGATCACCCGAAGTCCGGTCGAGTGCCGGCCACTGCGCCGCAGATATCATGAAACCTCAACTGGTCTGCTTAAAATCAAAAAACTGGCAGTTTATAGCCTACCTCTTTGCTGACAGAGATCAACGCTCAATCGACGAGGACGACATGGCCGATCTCTACCCGCCCGACACCAAGGACTATCCGACCACCGAGCGCACCCGCATCCGGCGCAGCCCGAAGCGCGGCAGCCACGCCCATGCCGATGTTCACGCCATTCTGGATGCCGCCCCACTCTGTCACGTCGGCTATGTCATCAACGGCGCGCCCTATGTCACGCCGACCCTGCATTGGCGGGAGGACGATTACGTCTATTGGCACGGCTCCGCCGCCAGCCGCTTCCTGCGCGCTGCCGAAGACATGCCGGCCTGCCTGACCTGCAGCATCATGGATGGTTATGTGCTTGCCCGCTCCGCCTTCAATCACTCCGTCAACTATCGTTCGGCCATGGTCTTCGGCACGGCCCGGCTGGTCGATGATCTCGACGAGAAGACCGATGCGCTGCGCCGTTTCGTCGAAGACCTGTTTCCCGGCCGCTGGGACAGTTTAAGACCGATGACCACGCAGGAAGTGAAGGCGACCTCGGTGATGCGAATGAAGATCGACGAGGCCTCCGCCAAGATCCGCAATGGGCCGCCGGGTGATATGGACGAGGCAGATCATCCCGTCTGGGCCGGCGTCCTGCCCATCGAAAGCAGTTTGCTGCCGCCACAGCCCGCCCCCGGCTTGCCCGACGGGATGGAGCTGCCGCAATCCCTTACAGACCTGATACAATCGGGCCGATTACGCTAGAACGCAATTCCGGACGGAAAACCGCTGCGCACTTTTCCTGGAATTGCTCTAAGCTGCATTTGATGACCAAAGGACTTTGACATGGATCTTGCAAACTGGAAGGGCGTGGCTCGCCCGGAACGGATTACCCTGGAAGGCCGCTACGCTCGAATCGAGCCGCTTGACGCGACCCGTCATGGCGAGGATCTCTTTGCCTCCGCCCGGGCACCCGGCGCGGAAGATCGCTTCCGCTATCTCTTCGAGGATGCGCCGGCCGATCATGCCGCCTTTTCTCCCTGGCTCGAGAAAGCCGCATCCAGCGCCGATCCGCTGTTCTTCGCGACCATCGACAAGCGCACGGGACGCGCCGAAGGCAGGCAGGCATTGATGCGCATCGATAATGCGCATGGCGTCATCGAGATCGGCAGCATCCTGTGGGGACCCGCGATCGCCCGCAGCCGCGTGACCACCGAAACGCTTTATTTGTTCGCATCCTATGTCTTCGATAGGCTCGGCTATCGCCGCTTCGAATGGAAGTGCAACAATCTCAATGAACCATCGAAGCAGGCGGCCGAACGCTTCGGTTTCGTCTTCGAAGGCATCTTCCGCCAGCATATGGTCGCCAAGGGCCAGAACCGCGATACCGCCTGGTTTGCCATGACCGACGCCGATTGGCCGCGACTGAAGGCCGGTTACGAACGCTGGCTCGCCCCGGAGAATTTCGACGCGGCCGGACAGCAGAAGACCAAGCTGACATTCGCTTGAGTACAATTGCTCCCCGCGGCTCCGGACTATAGCAGCTTGCGGAAATAGACCACGCGCCGGGTTTCGACGAAGCCGAGCGCCGCATGGAAAGCATGGCTCGCGAGATTGTCGATCAGCGCATCCGAGGCAAATTCCACGCAGCCGGCATTTCGCCCCCAGGCGGCGATAGCCTGGCAAAGCGCCTGCCCAATTCCTTCACGCCGATTTTCCGGGCGCACATAGATGCCTTCGAGGAACAGGACCGGAGATGTCTCGCAGCCGTTGACGTAATCGTGCCGCAATGTCGCTTCGGCAAAACCGACAATATGACCAGCAGCATCGATCGCCACGAAGGCAATACCGTTTTCATTGGAGCGAAACTGCGCAAGTTCCGCGCGGTGATGTTCAAGCGAATCGTCGGGCCAAAGCTCCGCGCGCAGGCCCACCCAACCCTCCAGATGCTCGTGTCCGGCCTTCTCTATCCGCATGTTTCGGCCTCCCTTCCAACTGCCCGTCGCCACCGACCGGAAAAATTTCGCTTTCGACTCCACAATCATCACGCTACATATCGCGCATATTCACGCGCACATTTTTCGCTGATCAGAATCTGAGGATGATGGAATGAGATTTCAAAGCAGTTCGCGTCTTTACGCTGCTGTTTCGTCCCTTTTGTGGCCCGCCATCTTCTGCGCGGGATTGACCGGCGCCTATCTCGCCTTCCAGTCGGACATGCATCTCCTCTGGTTCAACGTCGTCTATCTGTCGATGGTGGTGCTGATTGCCCTGTTCGAAAGGCTCATGCCCTATGAGCGGACCTGGCTGCAGCGCGATGGCGAAACCTTCAACGATGTTGCCCACACGCTGCTGACCAAGGGTGGCGTGCAGATCGCCGCCGCGATCGGAACCTCCTTCCCGATGGCGGTTGCGACCGTCGCGCAGCCGGCGTTGAGCTATCATTCACATTTCTGGCCGGATCAGTGGCCGATGATATTCCAGGTGGCGCTCGGTCTGGTCATCGCCGAATTCGGCCTCTATATGGCCCATCGTCTCGCGCATGAGCATCTGTCGCTATGGCGCTTCCATGCGCTGCATCACAGCGTCGAGCGCCTTTGGGTCATCAACACGGGCCGTTTCCACGTCATCGACACGCTGTTCAAGATCGCGCTCGGCCAGATCCCGCTTTACCTGCTGGGTGCGCCGTTACCGGTCTTCCTCTGGATCGGCGCGGTCACGGCCTTCATCGGTCTGCTCACCCATTGCAACGTCGACATGCGCACCGGCCCGCTCGACCTCATATTCTCGACTCCGCGCCTGCATCGCTGGCATCATTCCAAGGTGCTCGCCGAAGGCAATACGAATTATGGGGAAAACCTCGTGATCTGGGATCAGCTACTCGGCACCTTCCATAATCCGCCCCGCGCCTCCTCCACGGACATCGGCATCACCGGCAAGGTCGCCAGGGGCTTCCTCGCCCAGCTCGCACAACCCTTCTCCAGAAAGGGTCGGAAAGAGATCATCGGCAAGAAGCCGAAAGAGCTGATCCTCAAGGAAGAACAGGCCGCAAGGGCCACTGCCGCAAGGCCGCGCGACAACGCCTCGATCCGCAAATCAGGCTGACGCGCTTTCGACAAAACACCGGCTCGGCATCCGCGCGTTGTTTTGTCGTCCGCGCCTGTGGATAGAAACATCCCGAAAAACTCCAGCCCGGCAATCCACGTATTTCGATTTCAAACTGAAAAGATATTGTCATTTAACGTGTATTGAAAAAGGCGGCGCGGGGGTCTACCTAGGTCCCTTCAGTTGATTTAGGCGAAAGATTAGGAAAATCATTGAGATGGAAGGGAGGTTTACAACAGAATACCTCAAGCAACTTCATAGAATATTTTTCGTTTCCAGAGAAATAGACCGTCTTGAGCGAGAATTCATCAAGCAGGGCATAGCACATTTCCATGTGTCCGGCGCCGGACATGAGTCTACGGCGCTGCTCAACGAGTTTCTTCAGGACGACGACTGGCTGCATCTCCATTATCGCGACAAGGCATTGATGCTGGCGCGCGGCATGCCCATTCGTGAGTTCTTCTCCAGCCTGCTCGCCACAGCCAGCTCCCACTCCGCCGGTCGGCAGATGAGCGCGCATCTTTCCTCCCGCGCTCTCAACATCACCTCCATCGTCGGCCCCGTCGGCAACAATGCGCTGCACGCCGCCGGCGTTGCCGCGTCCTTGAAGCACAGGCCCGGCATGCCGATTGCCATCTGTTGCGTCGGCGACGGCACCACCCAGCAGGGCGAGTTCGTCGAAGCGGTCGCCGAGGCCGTGCGCGGCCAGTATCCCGTCGTCTTCGTCATCGAGGATAACAGTTTCTCGATTTCGACAAGGACGAGCAAGCAGACCTTCTTCGACCTTCCCGGCGGCCCGGCCCCCAGCTTCTACGGCGTCGAGATCATCCGCACCGATGGCGACGACCTGCGGGCGTCGCGCGAGGCCTTTCACAAGGCGGTCCGCCACAGCCGCAACAATCGCACGCCGAGCATCGTGCTCCTCAATGTCGAGCGGCTGTCCGACCACACCAACGCCGATGATCAGAAGACCTATCGCACCCTGCTCGAAATCGAGGCCGGCTCCTCGCGCGACCCGCTGCCGAACTTGCGGGCGATGCTGCAGAAGGCAGGCATCGACGCCGACGCGCTCCTGAAGATCGAGCAGGAGCTGACGGCCGAGGTCCAGGCGGAAGCCGCCCTCGCGCGCAAGGAAGATGCGCCTACCGTCGAGCCCGACGCGAAGGCCCCCTATCCCGCTTCCTTCGACGAAAAAACGGAATATCGCGGCAATGAAAAAGCATCGACGCTGACGATGCGCGAGGCGCTGAATGCCGTCCTCGACAAGCAGCTTGCCGCTAACGCCGATGTCGTTCTGTTCGGCCAGGATATCGAAGATCCGAAGGGCGATGTCTTCGGCGTCACCCGTGGCCTCAGCACGAAATATCCCGATCGCGTGCGCAACGCCGCTCTCAGCGAATCCACCATCGTCGGCACCGCCGTCGGTCGTGCGCTGGCCGGGCAGCGCCCCGTCGCCTTCCTGCAGTTCGCCGATTTCCTGCCGCTTGCCTACAACCAGATCGTCTCGGAAATGGGCAGCATGTTCTGGCGCACCGGCGGCGCGTGGGAAGCACCCGTGATCCTGATGGTGAGCTGCGGCGGCTATAAGCCGGGCCTCGGTCCATTCCATGCCCAGAGCTTCGAGGGGATGCTGGCGCATACGCCCGGCATCGACGTCGTCATGCCTTCCAGCGCCGGCGACGCCGCCGGGCTTCTCAACGCCGCCTTCGAGTCGCGACGCCCCACGGTCTTCCTCTATCCCAAGGCAGTCCTCAATAATTCCGACGGCCGCACCTCCGAGGATCTCGACAAGCATTTCGTCCATCCCGGACTGTCGCGCCATGTCGCCCGCGGCCGTGACATCACGCTCGTCAGCTATGGCAATACGGTTTCGCTCTGCGCCAATGCCGCAAGCGCTTTCGAGGCCCAGGGCTTTTCCGTCGAGGTGATCGATCTCCGCTCGATCTCGCCTTGGGACGAGAAGGAAGTGCTGGCGAGCGCAAGACGCACCCGCCGCCTGATCGTCGTCCATGAGGACAATCGCACCGTCGGCATGGGCGCGGAAATCATCGCCACCGTTACCGAAAAGACCGATGTGCCCGTTGTCGTGCGCAGGCTCGCGCGCTCGGACGCCCATATCCCGTTCAACTTCCGCAATCAGCTCGAGACCCTGCCCTCTTACCGCAAGCTGGTCGACCTGATGGCCGAAGTCCTCGAATGCGAGGTGACCTGGCACGAAGAGGACGACAGTGGTCCGACGGCGGCCATCAAGGCGATCGGCTCCGGCCCTGCCGACGAAAACGTCCTGGTGACGGATCTGTTCGTCAAGCCCGGCGACAAGATCGAGGTCGGCCAGCTCGTGGCCGTCGTCGAGGCGACGAAAGCCTCGGTCGAGATCTGCGCCAACATCGGCGGCGTCGTGCAGGAGGTCTTCGCCAAGGTCGGCGACCAGATCGCCACCGACAGTCCGCTTCTGACCGTCGACGCCAATCGCGATCTGAGCGAGCAGAATTTCGCGCTCGCCTCCGAAATCCAGAACAAATTCGTGCTGCGCCGCCTGAAGTCGCACGTCATTCCGGCGCTGCGTCGTCATTCCAGCAATTTCTCGGAAGTCGTCATCAACGGCATCGGTTTCGCGACAGGTGCCCGCCGTGTCACCAATGAAGAGATCATCCATAATTGGCCGAACCGCCGCGCTGACGAGATTCTCGCGCTGACCGGCATCAAGAGCCGCTTCTGGGTCGGCCCCGAGGAAGGCACGCTGAGCCTCGCCACGAAGGCAGCGCGCGATCTCCTGCGGCAGAACAAGATGTCGATCCACGATATCGATCTCGTGATTGCCGCCACCGGAACGCCCGACATCGCCACGCCGTCGCTGGCAAGCCGCGTTGCGGTTGCCGTCGCCGAAGATGGCGTGCGGCCTTCGCTTGCCGCCTATGATATGGGGGCCGCCTGCTCCGGCTATCTCTACGCGCTGCAGCAGGCCTATGATTTCATCGCGCAGCAGAGCGACGCCAAGGTGCTCATCATCACCTCGGAAGTCTTGTCGCCGCTGCTCGACATGAACGATTTCTCCACGGCGATCCTCTTCGGCGATGCCGCCACGGCCAGCCTCGTGACCAGCCGCGACATGGCGCGCAATCCGCTCTTTACCGCGAGCCGCCCGATCGTCAGCGGCCGGCCGGAGCCGGGCGACCTGCTCTACGTTCCGCTGCCTGATGATGGCGTCATCGCGATGAACGGCCGCTCGGTCTTCACCGAAGCCGTGCACTCGATGACCCGCTCGATCGAAAACGCCTGCGTCGATGCAGGCATCGAGCTTGCCAATCTCGATCTGCTGGTGCCGCACCAGGCGAACCAGCGCATCATTGACACCATTGCCAAGCGCAGCGGCCGCCCGGCATTGAGCGTCATCGAGACCTATGGCAACACCAGCTCGTCAAGCATTCCGCTTGCCATGCTGCATGTCGCCAGCGAGCGCTCCGAGCCCATGAACCTTGGCCTGGTTGCCTTCGGCGGCGGCATGACGGCGGGCGCGGCAATCGTGCGGACGGTGAAGTAGCCAAGGCGCCATTCCAGGCGGTCTTAATCGTCATTCAAATGCGGCGCGGCCGATTGGCCGCGCGCGTTGCATATGGCTTTCCCTACCTATGCGGTCAGCCGGCCGATGACGATAACGACGACACCGAAGAGACGGATAAGCCTGCTTAACGCCTGCCTCCGGTCAACCAAAATAAAACCCGGAATCCGTTAGGGTTCCGGGGTTTTCGTCAAATTCGCCAGCCGATGAGATCAGGCCTTCGGGCGATTTCTGAATGCCTCAGCCTCGGCGTAGAACTTCTTTTCCCATTCCTTGTGATTGTCGAGGCCTTCCTTGATGAAGGGCGTGAAGATCGCCAGGTTCATCAGGGCCCAGTTGACGATGCGGGCCGGGAATTTCAGCGGCTTGACGAAATCGACGAAGAGCACGACGCGGGTCTTGTCGGAATGGTTCCAGGCTTCATGCTCATAGGCGTCGTCGAAAATCAGCGCCTTGCCTTCCTGCCAATGGCAAACCTGCTTGTCGACACGGATGGCGAGCTTCTCGTTCGGCTCCGGCACGATGAGGCCGAGATGCAGGCGAAGCACGCCATTATAGGGGCCGCGATGCGCCGGAAGATGCTTGCCCGGTTCGAAGATCGAGAACATCGCCGTCGTCAGGCCCGGTATCTTCTGCACGGCCGCCCAGGTATTCGGGCACGCTTTGACGTTCTGCTCGGACTTCACGCCGAAACCGAGGAGGAAGAAGGTCTTCCAGCGGGTATCGGTCGAGATGGTCTTCACATCGGTGGAGATATCCTGGAAGGTCGGCAGCTCGCTCTGGCGCAGCAGCACCTTTTCAAGCTCGGCGCGGATCGCCGGATAATCCTTCTCGATCTCGGCCGCCCAGGGGAAGGTCGCGGTGTCATAGACCGGCGGATTGCCGAGCTTGGCATATTTCAGATTGAGGCTTTCGGCCCAGGCGACGATGCCCATGAAAAAGCGGGTCATGGCGCTCGCGCGATCCATCGGCGCGATGCCGGCCGTGCCGAAGGTCTGTTCCGGAGTAGGAGATTGGTTGGAAGTGGGAGCAGGTGCGCTCAAGGGACTCTCCGTCATGTCTGTCTTTTGGGGGCGGTCCGGGAGGAAGGTTGGCCCGGGGAATCTGCATCCGAATCCCGGAATGAGAACCGGCTCGACACTAATAATGCTCGCCGTTCTTCTCGGATTGACGCCCGACTCCTTTGTTATGCGGTGATCATGATAGGCGATTATATGAGTTGATCAGTCGAATTTCGCAAGAGAGTCCGTTCGCAACGAGTGGTGGTTTGCGTGGAATGAATCTCCGCGATTCTCGAGAGGGATTCACCTCAGAATCGGCAAAAATGCGGCGAAATCTGCCGATCTCCAATCACGAAACAGTTTGAGCCTGAATTATTAGCCGGACAATTGCAAGCCCCGCCATCAGAGCCCCGATCGACAGGAAAACAGACAAGGCGACATAGGCGGCGGACGGTATCCATTGGCCGCGCTCCCACAGCATGACGCTTTCCAGCGCAAAGGTCGAAAACGTCGTGAAGCCGCCCAGAACGCCTGTTGTCAGAAACAATCGCCCCTCCTGCGACACACCGCCGCGCAAGGCGAAATATTCCGTCAGCAACCCCATGACGAATGGCCCAACGACATTGATGATGAGTGTGCCGAACGGAAATTCGGCCCCGAGCAGGCGAGCAACGATCTCGTTGATACCGAGGCGGAACGCGCCACCCAATCCGGCACCGAGAAACACGACAAGATAGAGCACGACAACCTCCAGCCGTCCTTGCGTCAAACCTTTCCGACCTTATGGGCATTTTATCGCCGCGTCTTCAGGTCGCGCTCGCCAATATGGCGAAGCGGCGTATCGGCGGGGATATTACCGGAAGCAGCACTCTTGGCGATGCCGAGCCGCTGCGACAGATAGATGCTGGTATGGCCGCTACAGATATAGGCAAGGAAGCAGGCGACGGCGAGATAGACGGTATGCGTCGCGCCGAAGAGCTCGATGCCCATGATCATGCAGGCAAGCGGCGTATTGGTCGCGCCGGCAAAGACGGCGACGAAACCCAACCCAGCAAAGAGATCGGCCGGCGCGCCGAGAATGGCGGCAAGCGCGTTACCAAGAGCGGCACCAATGAAGAACAAAGGTGTCACCTCCCCGCCCTTGAAGCCGGCACTCAGTGTCACGATCGTGAAGACGGCCTTCCAGAACCAGCTCCAGTAATCGACATGGGCCGGATCGAAGAAACCGAGGATCGTCGCATCGCCAGGATTGGGCGACCAGACGCCAAGCCCGAGATATTGCCGCGTGCCGAGCAGATAGACGAGACCGATCAATATCGCACTGGCGATGACAGGCCTGAGCGGCGCATAGGCGCAGAAGCGCTTGAATGCCGCCGACGCCCGATGCGAGACCTCGCTGAATGAGCGCGCCATCAGGCCGAAGATCACGCCGGCAATACCGACCTTGGCAAGCAGCGGCGCATCGAGATGGAAGGTACCGGCCGGTGTGCCGGCGAGGTAGCCGATCCGGTACTGGATGTGTTCGATGCCCCAGGCATGGCAGGTCCAATCGGCCGCGATCGCTGCCGCCAGGCTCGGGATCAGCGCTTCATATTGCATGCGCCCGATCGTTAGAACTTCGAGAGCGAAGACGGCACCTGCGATCGGTGTGCCGAAGACCGCGCCGAAACCCGCGGCGATCCCCGCCATGAGGAGAATGCGGATCTCGGCATGGCTAAGCCGGAAAATTCTGGCGAATGCGCTGGCAACGCTGCCGCCGAGCTGCACCGCCGTTCCCTCGCGTCCCGCCGAACCGCCGACCAGATGCGTCAAGACCGTCGAAACCAGGATGAAGGGCGCCATGCGCAACGGCACGCCGCCGCCGGGCTCGTGAATCTGGTCGACGATCAGATTGTTGCCGCCTTCCGATCCTCGGCCGAAGTGCTGATAGACCAGCACCATCAGGAAACCGGCAACCGGCATGAGGAAGATCAGCCAGGGATGGTCGAACCGATCAGCCGTCGCCTTGTCCAAGCTCCAAAGAAACAGCGCGCAGAGTGAGCCGACGACAACCGCCATCGGTACGACCAGGACTATCCATTTGAACAGGCTGCGAAACTGCTGAAAGCGATGATGAAAATAGGCGGAGGCGGACATCAGTTTGCCCCTCCCGCAAAGCCGAGGGATGGTCCTGCGGGGACAGTGGATAAGAGACATGAGCGGGATAACGGCAGGAAAACAGGCACGACTCTACTCCTTCGCCTTTCAGGCGCGTTGAGTAGGAGTCATCAGCTTCCCTGGAAAAATCAGAGCAGCGGTTCGGCCACCATGGCCCGGCAGAAATCCATTACCGTTGGAATTTCCATACAGAAACAGCCCCACCGCTGTCAATGTACCGTGGCAGACCGCATCTGGCGCAATGGCCTCAAATGGCTTTGGCGATCATCTCGATCGGCGCGAGCAGGCCGCCCTCGACCGACAGGTTGACGTTGCTCATGCGCTCGCCAGCTCGCGGGCCCATCAGCGTACGGACACCCTGGTCTCGCGCCTCGCCCGCCGCAGCCTTGGCGCGCGCTTCATGTGCCAGCCGGATTGCAAGAGCACTGCGATCCTGCTCCAGCTCCACCTTGAAGCCGGCTTCGTCAAGCAGATGACGATAGACGTCGGGGCTGCAGACGAAACTTGTCTCCGGCTCCATCGCCCACGGCATCGGATAGGGCAGCGCTCCCTCCCGCATCTGCATGATCTCATAAAGCCCGAAACGGCCGCCCGGCTTGAGAATGCGTCTGATCTCGGAAAACAGCCTCGCCTTGTCCTCGATGTTCATTCCAACATGGATGAGCGTCGTCCGGTCGACGCTGCCGCTCTCGAAAGGAAGCGCCAAAGCGCTGCCCTGCCGGAAGGAAACCAGATCCCCAAGGCCGCAGCGGGCCGTCAGCGAATTGGCGACCTGAACGAATTCTTCGGTGAGATCGATGCCCGACACGATGCATCCATAGGCATCGGCAAAATGGCGGGCGGGCCCGCCGAGCCCCGATCCGATATCGGCAAGCCGCAGGCCGGCGGCAAGATCGAGATCCCTTGCGAAATCCACCGTCGCCGCATGCCGCCCCAGGTGGAATTCATCGACATCGGCCAGATCGCGAATGCGCAGGTTTTCAATGTCCTTGCCGTCAGCCGCAAGGGTTTGCAGGATCGCCGTTTCCAGCGATCCGTGCGTGTAGTGGCTGGCAACTTTTTCCTCGGTAGACATCTTTGCACTCCCAAGGCCTTGCCTGAAGGTTGCTTATGATATCAGACCTTCAGTTCGCGCCGCTCGACTTCGGTCACCATGGCAAGATCCAGAACGCGCTGCAAGTTGGCCGCGTGGCGGAAGCTAGGGTCCTGGCTGCTGCCGGTCATGACAGCTTCGGCGAAGCGTTGGTAGTTAGTCAAGACCGGCGGCACCTCGAGTACCCTCCACGTCGCCGTTTCGGTGTCATCGCCAAGGCAGCCGCGCAGTTCGGAACCGTTCGGGCTGTGGGACACTTCGAGGCCGCCACGTTCGCCGTAGATGCGCAGCTTCAGCTCGTTCAGATGTCCCGTCGCCCAGCGGCTCGCATGCACGACACCGAGAGCGCCATTGGCGAAATCGACCGACATCGAGAAACTGTCGTTCGCGTCCAGGGTATATTCGCCGATACGTTCCCCGGGCGCCTTTTCGAAGGTCTTCAGGCGCGCGAAGACGTGGTCGATATCCGTTGCGGCGCCATAGGCGGCGAAATCGAGGATATGAATGCCGATATCGCCGAGAACGCCGTTCGAACCGTGTCCGGTCGACAGGCGCCAAAGCCATTTGGATTCGCTGCGCCAGTCGCCCCAGGCCTTGGAGACGAGCCAGCTCTGCAGATAGGACGCCTCGACATGCTTGACGGTGCCGATCTCGCCCGAGATCACCATCTCGCGCGCCTTCTGCAGCTGCGCGACATTGCGATAGGTCAGGTTGACCATGTTGACGACCCCCGCCCTTTCGGCGGCTTCCGTCATTTCGAGTGCCTTTTCATAATTCTCCGCGAGCGGCTTCTCGCAGAGAACATGCTTGCCGGCGGCAAGCAGCGGCAGGGTCGTCGGATGGTGGGCCTTGTCCGGCGTCACATTGGTCACCGCATCGAACTCACCCCAGGCAAGCGCCTCGTCGAGCGACGAGAAGCGATTCTTGATATCGAACACATCGCAAAAGGCGGTGAGCCTTGTCGCATCCGTATCGACGGCGCCGACGACTTCGACGCCGGGAATGCGGGCGAAATGCTCCACATGGTTTTTCGCCATGCCGCCCGTGCCAACTACTATGAGACGCATGTGATACCTCAGCGATAACCGGCTTCGCCGGTCTGGTGCAATTTCGGGCCGCGCTCGACGATCGGCTCCAATGCCTTTTCGACCGGCACGTTCGGCGCGTCATGGATGCTGGCCTGGGTGCCGAGCGGATTGTGGGCCCATTTCACGGAATTGATCAGAACCTTCTGAACGGTGCCGTTGTGATAGGTCGGATAGGTTTCATGGCCCGGGCGGAAATAGAAGATGTTGCCGGCACCACGGCGCCAGGTCATGCCCGAACGGAAGACTTCGCCGCCCTGGAACCAGGAGATGAATACGGTTTCCAGCGGCTCCGGAACGGAGAACTGTTCGCCGTACATTTCCTCGTTCTCAAGCTCGAAATGCTCGCCAAGGCCGGCCGCGATCGGATGGCGCGGATTAATGACCCAGAGACGCTCCCGTTCACCGGCTTCGCGCCATTTCAGCGCGCAGGGCGTACCCATGAGGCGCTTGAAGACTTTCGAGAAATGGCCGGAATGCAGGACGATCAGGCCCATGCCTTCCCATACGCGCTTGGCGACACGCTCGACGACCTCGTCCTTGACGGCGCCATGATCCTTGTGGCCCCACCACAACAGGACGTCGGTATCCTTCAGACGGGCTTCGCTGAGACCATGCTCCGGCTCCTGCAAAGTTGCAGTGGTCGCTTCGATACCGGCATCCACATTCAGCGCCTTGGCGATGGTGTTGTGCATGCCCTCCGGATAGATCTCGGCGACGACCTTGTTTGTCTGCTCATGAATGTTCTCGCCCCAAACGACGGCACGAATAGTCATTACGGCACTCCTCTTATACCATTGAAATTGAATAGGCTTATGCAATCCAAAGCGCTTTGGGAAAACGCCGAACATCAGGCCTCCATCAGCCTACTCGGGGCAAGAGATAAAACGTCCCCGCGAATTTGACAAAGACAAAACCAACCATAGACAACACCTGTGTTTTCAGTGCGACACGGATTTTGAAAAGAGATTGACGACGAGCACGCCGGCAATGATCAACCCCAGGCCAATGATGGCGGCAAGGTCGAGTTTCTGGCGGAAAAGCACCAGTCCCACCACGGAGATCAGCACGATGCCGAGCGCGCTCCAGATGGCGTAGGCGATGCCTACCGGAATGACCCGCAACGTTATCGAAAGGCAATAGAAGGCTGCGACATAGCAGACCACCAGAACCACCGTCGGGCCGAGGCGGGTAAACTGCTGCGACAGCTGCAACGCCGTCGTGCCGATCACCTCCAGCACGATCGCAACCAGCAGCATTGCATAGACCGATGCGTTCGCCATTCCATTTTCTCCGATAAGATTAGAGCTGCGTCAGCTCGATCAAGCGGTCGACCAGCCTTAGCCGGGCGCTTTCGTCCATGTCGTGGCTGCCGAGCAGGTCGGCAAGCCAGATCCCATCGGTCGCCAGCCTGACGATTGCCGCGTCCACCGAGGAGTCCGTGCCGACATATTCCTCGCTGCGCTCGCGCACCCATGCGTACCACCGCTGCCGCAATTGCGGCTCGGTAAGCAGCACCATCGTCACCTGCGCCCAGTCCTTCGTACCCTCGGGCTGATCGCGCAGCGCCAGGCAGGCATGCAGGTAACCGCGGGTAAAGCGGCCATGCGGCAGCGGATCGGCGCGCATCGCTTCCTCGATTGCCGCGTCCAGCCGTTCCAGCAGGCTCTCGAACAACGCTTCCAGAAGCATGTTCTTGCTGGGAAAATGATGCAGCAAACCGCCCTTGCTGACGCCGGACGCGCCGGAAACGGCATCCAGCGTCACCGCCGTCATCCCCTTTTCGGAAGCAAGCCGCGCCGCCACGTCCAGCAATTGCTGGCGGACGAACAAAGGCTGCTTCTTCCTATGATGCGCAGTGGACATGGCGACATAACATACCAGTTGGACGGTTTCGTCAACGACCTAATTGATTGCCTCTGAGCTTATCGGTTGTGGCTGCTCTTCGTGTTGCTCCCTCCTCAGTTTACGGAATGATGGGCCGCATCCTTCTCGTCGAAGATGCTCACCTTTGCTGCATCGATGGTGAAGGCGATCGGCGAGCCGGTCGCGATGGTCGTCATGCCGGGATCGGTGCCGATGATCTTCGAACCGTCCTTAAGCCTGACGTGAACGAGGGAACGGTCGCCCAGACGCTCCACGGTCTCGACCTGCCCGCCGATATCGCCCTTTTCCGCCGCCGTGACGACCAGATGCTCCGGACGGATGCCGAGCGTCAGCCCGGAATTCGAGAGGCCGTTGAGCGCTATCGCCGTCTTGATGACCGATCCATCAGGCAGCGTTGCCGTCGCCAGCCCGCCCGCCTCGCCGACATCGGCTATGTTGATGAAGTTCATGCCCGGCGACCCGACGAACTGAGCGACGTAGCGCGTCGCGGGGCGCGTATAGATCTCGACGGGTGAGGCCACCTGCTCGATCTTCTTGTTGTTGAGCAGGACGATACGGTCGGCGAGCGTCATCGCCTCTACCTGGTCGTGGGTGACGAACACCATCGTCGCACCCAGCCGCTCATGCAGCTGCGCCAGTTCGACGCGCGTGCGCGTGCGCAGGCCGGCATCGAGATTGGAAAGCGGCTCGTCGAACAGGAAGACATCGGGCTCGCGCACGATGGCGCGCCCGATCGCGACACGCTGGCGCTGGCCGCCTGATAGTGCCGAGGGCTTGCGATCCAGAAGATGCGGCATTTCAAGGATCTTCGCAGCCTCTTCGATGCGCCTGTTGATCTCGGCCTTCGGCGTTTTGATGTTGCGCAGGCCGAAGGACATGTTGTCGCGAACGGTCATGTGAGGATAGAGCGCATAGGATTGGAAGACCATCGATACGCCGCGCTCGCCCGGCGGCAGCTGGTCGACGCGCCGCCCGGCGATCCAGATTTCGCCGCCGGTGATCGACTCCAGTCCCGCGATCATGCGCAGCAATGTCGACTTTCCGCAGCCCGAGCCGCCGAGGAAGACGACGAACTCGCCTCGCTCGATCGTCAGATCGATGTCGTTGAGAACCTGCACGGCACCGAAATGCTTGGTGAGGGACTTGATGTTGATTCCTGCCACTTTACGCCTCCCGCGGAAAATCGAATTCGTCGGACTTGCCATTCATCGCGCTCCGCCCGACGACAGTCGGAACGGGGCTTCCGCATTGGTTATTTGACGGCACCTACCGCGACGCCGCGCGTGAGGGTCCGCTGGAAAATAAGGAAGAAGATCACCGTCGGCATGACGCCGAGCAGCGAGGCCGCCGCAATCGCCGTCGGCTCCTGCGTATTGGCTCCCGACAGCACGCCCATGGCGACGGAAACCGTCTGGTTATTGTTGGAAACCAGGAACACCAACGGGATCAGGAACTCGTTCCAGGTCCAGATGAAGAAGAAGGTTGCGAGAACCGCAAGCGTCGGCCGCAGGACCGGCACAATCACCATCCAGAGGATCTGCCAGCGGCTCGCATTGTCGATCTGCGCCGCCTCGATGATCTCGCGCGGAAATGTCGACATTACCGAGGAGAGCAGATAGGTGCCGAAAGCGGTATGCAAGACGCCGATGATCAGGATCACCGAAAGCATCGAGTCGAACAGGCCCACCTGCTTGGCCATGTAGTAGAGCGGATAGACCAGCGCCTCTTGCGGCGCCATGATCGCAATCAGCAGCACCACGAGCAGCGCCTGCCCACCACGCACCCGGCCGATACCGATGGCATAGGCGTTGAGCAGGCTGAGCACGACGGCCAGAATGGCCGTGCATCCGCTGATGAGAATACTGTTGAAGAGCTTGCGCGGGAAATCGACGGTCGCCCAGAAGTTCTTGAGCGCCGTCAGATCAAAGCTCTGCGGAAAGGCGAGCGGACCGTTGGCGGCATAATCGGAAGGCGTCTTGATGGCATTGACTGCGGCCAGGAAGAACGGAAAGAGCGTACCTGCAAGGAAAACCAGCAGGATGGCCAGGACGACCCATCGGCCTATCCCTTTCTTGTGGCCATGGTGCACCGAAACAGCCTGGGCGGAAAGCGAAGACGTGGCCGTCATATCAATGACCTCCCTCGGTTTGCTTCGATTGCATGCGCAGGAAAACGACGCCGAGTATGATGGTCACGGCCGTCTGCAATGTCGCGATTGCCGCGGCGTAGCCGACGCGGTTCGTCGTGAAGAAGTGATAGTAGGACAGATAGGACGGAACCGTCGTCGCATTGTCCGGCCCGCCTGAGGTCAGGACGTAGATCGGCGCAAAGACCTTGAGCGCCGCGATCAGCGTCGTGAGCGCAACCACGAAGATTTCGGGCATGAGCATCGGGATCGTTATGGAACGGAAGCGCCCGAACCAGCTTGCATTGTCGAGCTCGGCAGCCTCATAGAGCGAGGGGTCCACGCGCGCCAGCCCGGACATGAAGACCACAAGGCAGTAGCCGACCTGTACCCAGACGATGACGGCTGAAACCGCCCAAAGCGCATAGCTTGCATCCCCCAGCCAGTTCTTGGCGAGGAAATCGAGCCCGATCGCTTTCAGCACCGCATTGATGATGCCGATCGGATTGAGGATCCATGCCCAGAGAACGCCGGCGGCGGTCAGCGGCAGGATCTGCGGCAGATAGAAGCCCGCGCGAAAGAAGCTCGACCATCTCTCGCTGAATTGCGCGCTGATATAGTCGAAAAGCACCGCCGCAAGCAGCAATCCCAGCAGAATGGGCACGATGGTCATCGAAATGATGAACAGCAACGTATGCTGGATCGAACCCCAAAAGAGGGTATCCTGAAGCAATCTTTGATAGTTTTCCAGGCCGACATAGCGCGGCGGAATGACGCCGCCCTTCCATGTCGTGAAGCTGATTGCGAAATTGGCGATCAGCGGAATGAGCACGATGAGAACAAAGCCCAGCATTCCGGGGATCATATAGAGATAATACCCCGCCTTGCCGGCGTTCTTCGACTTATCCATCGAAATCCTCCAGTCCGATACGGCGAGGCGACATTGGAGCCGTCTCGCCGTTGTGATTGTCGCCGATGGTGTTACTGCGCTGCCTGCACGTCGTCGTAGGCCTTCTTCAGGCGTACCACGAACTGGTCAGGCGTGGTCGAACCGTTCACCAGGCCTGTCGTCGCCTGGATCAGCAGCTCGTAGTAGCCCGGCACCGGCCAATCCGGATAGAAGCCGAGGCCGCCCTTGCCGGAAATCTGGTTGAAGAGCTCGACATTGCGCTTGCCGACCTCGTCGGTGATCACGGCCGGATCGGCGGCGATGGCGACGCCGCCGAGATTGGCGTCCAGATTCTGGTTCTCCTTGTTCAGCACCAGATCGATGAATTCGTAGGCGAGATCCTTGTTCTTGGCGCTCTTCGGCACCATGAACAGGTTGCCGGTCGAACCGGTGCTGTATTTCGACGTCGGGAAGACGAACTGGCTCCATTTGAAGTTCTTGATCGAGCCGGCGAAATTGCCATTGTTCCAGGTGCCGCTGACAAACATCGGAGACGTGCCGGACGAGAAGAGGTTATCGGCACCGCCCGTGCCCTTAAGGCCGGTCGAATCCTTGGAGATGTAGCCCTTGCTCACCCAGTCGACGATCTTCTGAGCAGCAAACAGGAAGGGCTTGGTGTCGAGCGGCGCCTTGAGGCCCTGATAGTTCTTGACCCAGGTGTCGTCGGCCTGCGTCAGGGCCAGCGTGTAAAGCAGGTGCTGCGCGTTGGAATCCACCGTGCCATAGGCAAGCGGCGTAATGCCCTTCTTCTTGAAGGTGTCGAGAGCGGCTTCGAATTCCTCCAGCGTGGTCGGCACTTTCACGCCGTTGGCCTTGAACATGTCTATATTGTAGAAGACCGAGACGAATTCGGCATAGGTCGGAATACCGATCATCTGGCCCGAACCATAAATGCCGTTGGCGTCGTATTTGCTGAGCTGAGTGTTGGTTTCGTTGAGGATCTTGTCCCAGCCGCGCGACTTGAATTGGTCGTCAAGCGGCGTCAACAGGCCCTGAGAAGCGACCAGGCCGGCCGTAGCATTGCCCTTGTTGTATTCGAGAAGGTCCGGAGCCTGATCCGAGTTGAGGATAAGGCTGCCTGCCTTCTGCAATTGTTCGAAGGTCTTCTGTTCGAAATTGATGGTGATATCCGGATGCTTGGCCTTGAGCGTTTCAAGAGCCTTGGTCCAGGCCTTGGCCTGAGGCGTGTCGGGCAACTCGAACCACCAGACGTTAAATGTCTTGCTCTGGGCTTGCGCCACACCGGCAGCCAACAGAAGCGACATGCCGGCTGTGATCGCCAGCTTCGAAAAAATATTCATATATGCTCCTCCACCATGCGAACCGTGACGGTATCTCCCCGACGACATGGCCCGCGCTGCCATCGGCGTTTTCTCTTCGCTGCACCAAGCGCTCGCCTGTCACATGGGACAGGAGGCGGACGCTCGGCGGTTCCTCCGTTAGGCACCCGTCCTGCCCGAAGCGTCTGCCGCTCCGGGCATCTCATTAACGCACAACTTGCCCCCTAAATCGATGCAGTTCTGCAAATCATGCGTTACTCGACGAATTCGCCTCCCCGGCTTCTCTTGAGATAGTTCAGGCCGTGAACCTGGCCAGTCATTTCGAGCGCGTCGCGATAGACCGGATCATGCCAGCCTTCGATGTCGATGGAACCGGACCAGCCGGCAAGGCGCAGCTCGGAGATGATGTCGGTCCAGTTGCTGTCGCCGAAGCCCGGCGTGCGCATGAAGACGAACTTCTCCTTGCCGAAAATGCCGTGTTCCTTGATGACGTCCCAGCGGATCGTTGCATCCTTGCCGTGAACGTGGAAGATCTTGCTCGCCCATTTGCGGATCTGCGGCAGCGGCTCGATCAGATAGACCATCTGATGGCACGGCTCCCATTCCAAGCCGACATTGTCGTCCGGGGTCTCGTTGAACATCAGCTCCCAGGCATCCGGGTTATGCGCGATGTTCCAGTCGCCGGTCGCCCAGTTGCCATCCATGGCGCAATTTTCGAAGGCGATCTTGATGCCCTTGTCGGCGGCACGCTTGGCAAGCTCGCTCCAGACCTGCTTGTAGCGCGGCAGGCTGTCGGTGAGCGGCTTGTCGCGGATACGGCCGGTGAAGCCGGCAACGCAGGTCGCGCCGAAATGATGGGCATTGTCGATGCAGTCCTTCCAGCCCTGCAGCGTCTGCAGGTCCATCTCGCGCTCTTCGAGCGGATTGCCGAACATGCCGACGGTCGAGATCGCGATGTCGCGGTCGCCGATGGCATCGCGGCAGCGCTTGCCGAGATCGGCAAGGTTCTGGCCGTTGGTGGTCTGCCAGAAAAACGGCTCGAAGCTTTCGAAGCCCAGATCGGCGATCTTGGCGATGCCCTTGGCGGCATCCTCGTTCGTCGCCTTGATCATCGTGCCGATGCGGATGGCCTTTGCCGGATTTGTCATGATGTCACTGTCCTTGTGATGAAATATCGACGCGCCGGCCCGTCTTGGCGCTCTCGATAGCGCCGAGAACCATGGCGAGGCTGCGAATGTTGTCACCGCTTGCGGTCTCGGGCGGCTTGCCGGTTTTGATCGCTTCGATGAAGGAGGCAATGACGCTGGCATGGCCGTGCGTCTCTTCCTCGTGCTTCGGTCCGGGAACCTCGATCGGGGTGAAGCCATGCAGCAGGCCCGGCTCGTCGCCGGCAACGCCTGCCTCGAAATTCTCCTCGCCGTCCCAGGTCAGCATGCCTTTGCTGCCGGTGAGCCGCCATTGGCTTTCCCAGCTCGTGCGCCGGCCCTCGGCGCACCAGGAGCCGCGATAGCTGAAAACGACGTCGTCGGAAAAATCGAACAGCGCATGCGCCGATGCGCCATGCTTGTACCAGGACCCAACAGGGTTCTTTTCGACGCAGTAGACCGAGAGCGGCACCTTGCCGGATACGAAACGGGCGGCATCAAAGGTGTGGATCGCCATGTCGAGCAGCAACACGTTGTCCATCTCCTCGCGGAAGCCGCCGAAATGCGGACCGAGGAAGAAATCGCAATGAACGCCCGTGAGCTCGCCGATCGCCCCCTCTTCCACCAAGCGTCGCATACGACGGATGCCGGAGATGAAACGGCGGTTCTGGATGATGGCATGGACCTTGCCGGCCTCGGCGGCCAGGTCGACAAGCGCGGCACCTTCGGCCAGCGACGTCGCCATCGGCTTTTCGCTCAAGACATGGCAGCCGGCCTTCAGTGCCGTCGAAACCACGCCGAAACGGGCGGCCGGGATGACGACGTCGAAGACCAGATCCGCCTTGGTCGCCGCGATGACTTCGGCGAGATCCGAACCGATGACGGCACGGTCGAGAGAAAATTCTTTTGCAAGGCTTTCAGCTGTGGCGCGATTGAGATCGACCAGACCGACGATCTGAATGGATTCGGCAAGCGCCGGCGTCGAGGCGATGGCCCTGAGCCAGCCTTTGGACATAGCTCCGCACCCGCACAAAATGGCATTAAATTTCACGATGTCCTCCAGCGGGCGGTGCGGAAACTCCTCATGACACGCGCTCCGTAAACGTTTACGATACTATGCGAAAAGATTTTCCTGTGTCAATAGAGGAGGACAATGGAAAATGGCGCATGGGGGAAAACCGCGGCCGATGAAGGGAATTCGTCAGCTTGCCGAGCATCTCGATATCTCGATCGGCACAGTATCACGCGCGTTGAACGGCAAGCCTGATGTCAACGAGGAGACCCGCAAGCGCGTTCTCGCCGCTGCCGAGCAGCTGGGTTACGTGGCCAATCAATCAGGACGCAGCCTGCGGCAAGGCACGACGAACGTCATCGGCCTGATGATCCAGTCCAGTCGGGAAACGGTTGAAAACAGCGACAATTTCTTTCTGACGGTGACCGGGGGGCTGCAGAGCGTATTCTCGCGCCACAAGCTCGATCTGATCATGCTGCCCTGCCCGCATGACGAAGATCCGTATGAATATCTGAAGCGCATGGTCGCAAGACGCGTCGTCGACGCCCTCATCATTTCGGAGACGCAGCGCGTCGACAAGCGCTTCGACCTGCTCGCCAAGGCGAAGATCCCGTTTGCAGCGCTCGGCCGCAGCCTTTCGGGCGCGCAGCATCCCTGGGCCGACCTCGATTTCGACGGCGTCGTCAATTGCGCCGTCGACCGGCTCGTGGCGCATGGGCATCGCCGCATCGCCATCAGCGCCCCCTCCAGCGACATCAATCTCGGCTTCGTCTTCGTGGAGGGCTATCGCCGGGCGCTGGAGCGGCACGGCATCGCCTATGATCCGGCCGTGGTCATTCGCGCCAAATCCAGCGAACAGGGCGGCTATCAGGTCGCCGACGAGCTGTTGCACCTCGAAGACAGGCCGACGGCCGTGATCCTGATCTACGAATTGATGGCGATCGGCTTCTATCGACGCGTGATGGAAGCCGGTATCATCCCGGGGCGTGACATTGCCGTCGTCAGCTTCCGCGAGGCGCCCCGCGCCAAGTTCCTGCAACCGGCGTTGACCTGTTTTCGGACGTCAGTGCACGACCTCGGCGTCGAGCTGGCGGAGATCCTGCTTTCCAGCATGCCCGCCTACAGCCAGGAATACCCCAGGAAGACGCGCCAGACTGTCTGGCCGCTCGAGCTCATTCCCGGGGAAAGCGATGCTTTCCAGCTGACGACGACAAAATAGGCAGCGCCGAAACGCCGCACCGGTCGCTTCGACGGTTGCGGCCGCGCCCGTCAATTGCCATGTAGGACATCGCAAACAGGGGCCTGGCGCTTGAGCGAAGAAATCATCACACTTTACGACGCGATCGGTGGCGACCGCACGGTGCGGGCACTGACTTCGCGCTTCTACGAATTGATGGATACGCTGCCCGAGGCAGCCAATTGCCGCGCCGTGCATCCGCCGAGCCTCGCAGGCTCGCAGGAGAAATTCTACGAATACCTGACCGGCTATCTCGGCGGTCCGCAGCTCTATATCGAGAAGCGTGGCCATCCCCGCCTGCGCAGCCGGCATTTTGTCGCCGCCATCGGCCCGAAAGAACGCGACGAATGGCTGCTGTGCTTCCGCCGCGCCATGGATGAAACCATCGAAAACGAAAAGCTGCGGGCCGTTATCTGGGAGCCGGTCGAGCGTCTGGCCTTCCACATGCAGAACAGGGAATGAGGAAAACATGAGCATTGGCGCCGTAATCCGTCCGGCCACCCTGTTTGTCGCCGGTCTCCTCGGCGGTGGCGGCGTCGCGCTTGCCGCAGCCGCCACTCATGGCGGCGACACGCATTTCCTCGGCGCCGCCTCGACCATGAGCCTCGCCCACGCCCCTGCCCTCCTGGCGCTCTATGCGGGATATGATCGCATCCGCACAGCGCCGGCCGCCGCTATTCTGCTGGGATTGGGAACACTGATCTTCGCCGGCGATCTCGTCATCAGGCATTTCGGCGGCGGCTCGCTCTTTCCGATGGCCGCTCCGACGGGCGGGATGGGCATGATCGCCGGCTGGGCGGCGGTAGCAATCGGCGCCTTTTTCAGAACCGGTGCGACCAAGGCCTGAGAGAAAGCTGCCTTACGGGGACAGGCGGCTCTGCCTCAAATCCCCGGAACGACAGCGAAGCCCTCGAATTGCGGCGGGCCCCAATAGAGGCGCTTGTTATCGCCAGCGCTACGATGCGCCGTGCGAAAATGTTCGGATTTCGTCCAGTTGATGAAATCTTCTTCGCTATGCCAGATGGTGTGCGAGGAAAACAGCGTATAGCCCTCTTCGATATCCGCCTTGCCGCGCAGGAGACGGAACTCAAGAAAACCGGGCACTTCCGATAGCCGGGAATCGCGCCCTCTCCACACCTCTTCGAATTCGCCCTCCAAACCGATGACGACCTTGAAGCGGTTCATGGCAATATACATGGCAACCTCGTTCGACGATCAGACCTTCTTGCGACGGGCGACAGTCTTATCCACGTCAGGTGCAAAGGCAACGACATTCGCGCCGTTACGGCTCGTCTCGTCCAGCGGCTGATCCGGCGCCTCTCCCGGCCGCCGCGCCTTCGAGGACGGGAAGGAGGCAATATTGGCGGCACGCTGCTGCTCTTCGGCGCGGCGCATCAGCAATTCATAGAGTTCGGGCACAAGCCCGTCGCCATTCCGTGCGGCCAGCTTGTGCAAGCCGATCAGCACAAACCGGTCAGGGCCATTATCGATCATCGGGAAGCATCTCGTTCGTTCATGGTATGCAGCGCCCGCTCGAGGCTGGACTTGCTGCCATTGCGCAAGGGAATGAACGCCTTGCCGAATTTCTTGCAGCCTGTCTTTACCCGCAGGCAGGCATCATGGCTGATGCAATCGATCGGGCAGAAGACACAGTCAACCGACGGCAGCACGGTATCGATGCGGGATACCGCCTCGCGCAGGCCGCCATCATGATGGATCAGCTCCGCGCCGAAGCTGCTGGCGATCTGGCGCAGATGCGCCACCTGGCAATCGCGACCGCCCACATAGAGGAAGCTGCGCCCATCAAGAGTGGATTTTCCGGAAGCCTGCGCCGTCGTCTGCGTCTCACGGCTCTCGCGGCCAGAATCCCTCTTCCCCTTACGCGCCATGCATCACCCGTTTGCTGGTTGCTCTTACGCGCTCGATTCCATTGAGCGCGAGGCGACCATATTAAACTTGATTTTTGCAGTAAAGTATAAAGTTGATAATTTTCATCATATTTTATTGCGCCACTGGCCCGAGGACTAGCGTCCCCCGACCTGAACCGCCTGCATGAACGGCCAGGTCGGCCTACCCCACTCCGAAGGCAGCGGCGGAAATGGCGCCGCATTCCGGATCTGCTCCATCACGGCTTGATCCAACGCGGAGTCTCCGGAGCTGCGTGTCAGGGAAAGGGACCGGAGCTCGCCACCGGAACCAATCAACAAGTTTACGACAAGCGTCAGGCCCTTCTCATATTTGGAGGACACGCGCTGTACGTAGCGCCGAATACGGGATTGTATTTTACCTTTATAATTCGCGACGGCGGCATCACCCGAGCCCGTATGTCGGGCGTTCGCTTGCGAATTGGTGTCCGCCTGCGCCGTCTCGGTACCCTCGGCGGACCCTCGCTTGGTATCCTCCCGGCCCTCCCCTCGTGACCCCGACTTTGCCTTGACGACCTTTGCGGCAGGCTTCTTGACTTCCTTCGGCTTCTCGACTGGCCTCGGCTTTTCCACGGGCGTTACTGCTGCCGCGGGCGGCTCGATTGGCTGGGCTTCGGCGACCTCGGCCTCCATGGGCTGCACCGGTTCGGCCGGCTGAATGACCGTCGTCTCGGCCGGTGCCTGCGTCGCCAATATCTGCGGCTGCTCCGGCACGACTGTCGTGGGTTGAGCCTGCTCGACAGGCGCGACGGGTTCGGCACTTTGCGCCTGCTGTGTCTCGGCTTCCTGTGGCTGAACGACATCCGGCCGCAGTGGCTGAGTCTCTTCCGGCGTTACCTCGGTCGGCTGAACCGTCTGCGGCTGCACGGCCTCGGCCATCACCTGTTCAGGTTCGGTCTGCGGCATCTCCTCGCCGGCAGCCATCTGATCCGTATCGGAATTGCCGATCATGATAACGCTGACCGTATCGCCCGCCTCCTCCTGCGCCTCTTCCGGCGCCGCGACGAAGGTCACCAGCAACACCGCAACGATCACGGCATGGAACAGGCAGGACCCCATGCCGGAGAAAAGAAGCGATGTCTTGCGCCCAGCAACGAGCTCACGCGGCCTTTCGGGCAGCGCGTCCATCGGCAGGTGTTCCGCCGTCTCGGCAGGCGCGGCTTCACCTGGGTGATCCGGAAAAGAACTGATCTCGGTAAATCGGCTGTAATGCGCGACCGCTTCGCCGGCCGGCGGTCGCGGCGCGCCGTCGAGGCCGGTCAGCTCGTGGCCCGGCAGCACGCTCGGATAGTTGTCATTCATGCCACCGCCTGAACGGCGGCGCTCCATGGAAACCTTCGCCGAGCGCATCGCCATGGCGTCAACCCTCGAACGGAACTGATGTCTGCGAACGAGTCGTCAGCGCCGCCTTACATTCGCCGGCTGCGGGGCCGTCGCATACCGGCGTATCATTGATGATGATGCGCGATACGGTCTCGCACTTCACGCCTGGCATGTCGAATTGCCGCACTCGCTTCTTGCCGAGCGGCAGGTCGCGGAAGTCGAGAACGGTGACACGGTCGACCGCGTTCTTGTCGTTGAAAAAGGCGAGTTCGAAGGAAATCTTGTTGATCGGCGTCGCCATGTCGTTTTCGGCGACGAAGGTCATCATGCACCCCTTCTGCGAAGGCGCCAGCGCGTTGAGCTCGACGTCGAGCTTGTGAGCAACTGCCGAGCTGGGTGCCGCTGCCGCATTCGCATCCTGGGCGAAGGCGGGAAGAGAGGATGCCGTGGCAAACAACCCCGAGATAGCCAGCGCCAGGATCGTTTTCGTCAGCATCGGCATGCCTCCTGAATAGGTTTTGACGCGTACCTTCCCGGCCGGCGGCCTTGGCGTGTAGCGTCGAATTTTTAAACTTGACTTTGTCAGTCTCCTATTGCGTCTTTATGAAACCATGACTATGAGAGTCAAGTTAAATTTGGCCGGACAAGGGTTCGGCCACCGATGAATTTTCAGGCAAAACTAAACAGGATGATTGCTGAGAAGACCCCAACGCCGCCGCTGGAATGCACGGCCGCACCGCAGATAAGAATTGTCGAGAGCGCGGATATTTTCCGTGGCCAGACGGAAATCATGATCAAGCACCAGGGCGTTATCTACCGCATGAAGATTACGCGCCAAGGCAAACTCATACTCAACAAATAGGCATGACAGATGACTGAGACGACC
This sequence comes from Rhizobium sp. CCGE531, assembly GCF_003627795.1. Lineage (NCBI taxonomy): Bacteria > Pseudomonadati > Pseudomonadota > Alphaproteobacteria > Hyphomicrobiales > Rhizobiaceae > Rhizobium > Rhizobium sp. CCGE531. Next base: position 2,903,951 of record NZ_CP032684.1, read on the forward strand.
CGACCGACCCCCGCCGAAATCCGCGCCTTCCGCGCCGAAAACCCGAAGATGCGCGAGCGTGACATCGCTGCCCGCCTGGATATTTCCGAAGCTGCCCTGGTTGCGGCCGAAGTCGGCATTTCGGCCATCCGTATCGATGCAAATGTCGATCGCTTTCTGGAGCGGATTGCCTCGGTCGGCGAGATCATGGCGCTGTCACGCAATGAAAGCGCCGTGCACGAGAAGATCGGCGTCTATGAAAATATGAAGTTCGGCGTGCAGGCGGCCATCGTGCTGGGCGAGAATATCGACCTGCGCATCTTCCCGAAGCGCTGGGTGCATGGCTTTGCCGTCACCAAGACCGATGGCGATCAGAAAAAACTGAGCCTGCAGTTCTTCGACAAGGCCGGCGATGCCGTCCACAAGGTGCATCTGCGCCCCGACTCGAATATTGAAGCTTATCACGCCATGGTCGCGGAACTGCGCATCGAAGACCAGTCGCAGGAATTCGCCGAAGATCGCTCGGGCTATGACAATGGCGCGACGGATGGCGACGTCAGCCGTGACGAATTGCGCGACCATTGGAGCCGCATGACGGACACGCACGAATTTTTCGGCATGCTGAAGAAGCTGAAGATCGGCCGCCAGGATGCGATCCGCACCGTCGGCGACGATTATGCATGGAAGCTCGATGCCGGTGCGGTCGCCGAGATGATGCACGCCTGCGTGCGCGAGGGACTGCCGATCATGTGCTTCGTCGCCAATGAGGGCACGGTGCAGATCCACTCCGGCCCGATCCACAATGTGCAGACCATGGGTCCGTGGATCAATGTCATGGATCCGACCTTCCATCTGCATCTGCGGATGGATCACATCGCCGAGGCCTGGGCCGTGCGCAAGCCGACCAAGGACGGCCATGTCACCTCGCTCGAAGCCTATAATGCCAAGGGCGAAATGATCATCCAGTTCTTCGGCAAGCGGAAGGAAGGCTTCGACGAGCGCCCCGATTGGCGCGCCATCATCGAAAGCCTGACAAGAGCCGGCACCAGTGTCGCCGCATGAGGGATGGTTCATGACGATGTTTAGGAACTTCAAGCGCATCAGGCCATGGGAAGTCACCCTGACCATGGTGGTGATGGCGTTACCGCTCCTGCCGGTCAATCCGGTCGCCGGCTTCGGCAGCCTCGTGCGCCATGCGCATGCCGCCGAAACGTCCAAGCTGGATACCTCACGCCTCGTTTCCATCGGCGGCGATGTCACCGAGATCGTCTATGCGCTCGGTGAGGAAAAGCGGCTCATCGCCCGCGACTCCACGAGCCTCTATCCGAAGGAAGCAACCAAGCTTCCCGATGTCGGCTATATGCGCGCCTTGTCTCCGGAAGGCATCCTGGCCGTCAATCCGACCGCCATCATCGCCGTCGAGGGTTCCGGCCCGCCGGAAGCACTGGCCGTGCTGCGCAACGCCAGCCTGCCCTTCGAAACCGTGCCGCAGCACTATGACCGCGACGGCATTCTGAAGAAGATAGAGATCGTCGGCGCGCTGCTCGGCGTGCCGGAAAAGGCGAAGGCACTGGAAGTCAAGGTCGGAGCCGATCTCGATGCGGCGATCGCCGATTCCGCCAAGCGTCCGGAGGCCGAGCGCAAGCGGGTGCTCTTCGTGCTCAGCAACCAGAATGGCAAGATCCTCGCATCGGGCAGCAACACGGCTGCCGATGGCATCATCAAGCTCACAGGCGCCGTCAATGCGATCAGCGGCTTTTCCGGCTACAAGTCGGTGACCGATGAAGCGATCATCGAAGCCAAGCCCGACGTCATCCTCATCATGGATCGCGAAGGCCCGCTGTCGATATCGAACGAGGACCTTCTCAAGCAGCCGGCGATTTCGCTCACGCCGGCCGCCAGCCACAAGGCGATCGTGCGCATGGACGGCCTGCATCTGCTCGGCTTCGGACCGCGCACCGCGAGCGCCATTCGCGAGCTGAACGCCGCGATCTACGGAGGCTGACGTGGCATTCAACGATGCCATGGCGGGATTGAAGCAGATGTCGCAAAACACGGCACGCCGTCGCGAGGGAGATCGCACCGCGCTTGCGGTCCTCGTCATCGCCGGTCTCGTTCTGGTTTCGGCAGCCGCATTTCTCTTCTCCATCACGACAGGCGCCTCGAATGCTTCGGTCATCGACGTGATCGCTGGCATGCTGGGCGGCGGTACGGAAAGCGCACTCAGCAATCGCGACCGCATCGTCATTTTCGACATCCGCCTGCCGCGCGCCATTCTCGGCTTCCTGATCGGCGGCGGACTGGCGGTATCGGGGGCGGTCATGCAGGGCCTCTTCCGCAACCCCTTGGCCGATCCGGGTCTGATCGGCGTATCCGCCGGCTCCAGCCTCGGCGCCGTGTCCATGATCGTCCTTGGCGGTGGCGTGCTTGCTCCGGTCGCGCATTTTCTCGGCATCTTCGCCCTGCCCATTGCGGCTTTCATCGGTGGCCTGGTGACGACCATGCTGCTCTACAAGGTCGCAACCCGGCAGGGGCAGACATCCATCGCGACCATGCTGCTTGCGGGCATTGCGCTCGGTTCGCTCGCTCTCGCGGCAACCGGAATCCTCATCTACATGGCCGACGACCGGCAATTGCGCGACCTCACCTTCTGGAGCATGGGATCGCTGGCGGGCTCGACCTGGAGCAAGGTCAGCGGTGCCGGCCCCATCATCCTGCTTTCCCTGCTGCCGCTTCCCTTCATGGCGCGCGGCTTGAATGCGCTGACGCTCGGCGAGGCGGCAGCCTTCCACATGGGGATATCAGTCCAGCGGCTGAAGAATATCGCCGTGGTCAGCGTCGCGGCGGCGGTCGGCGCCTCCGTCGCCGTCAGCGGCGGCATCGGCTTCGTCGGCATCGTGGTGCCGCATATCCTGCGCATGGTCATCGGACCTGATCACCGCTTCCTCCTGCCGGCGTCCGCTCTGCTGGGCGGCGCATTGCTGATCGTTGCCGATGTGGTGGCACGCACCATGGTTTCCCCGGCTGAGTTGCCGATCGGCATCCTGACGGCCGGCGTCGGCGGCCCCTTCTTCCTGTGGATGCTGCTGCGACAGCGCTCGCGGCTCAGCCTGTGAGCCTGCGATGATCGATGTCTCCAATCTCAGCGTCCGGCTTTCCGGCAAGGCCGTCGTGCAGGATATGTCCTTCACGGCCGAGGCCGGAACGCTGACGGCGATCTGCGGCCCGAACGGCTCCGGCAAGACCACCACGATGAAAGCGATCTCCGGCGAACTGGCCTATCACGGCTCCGCGCAGATGAACGGCGCCGAAATCGGCAAGCTGGAAGCCTGGCGGCTTGCCGAAATGCGGGGTGTCCTGCCGCAGGCAAGCTCCATCTCCTTTCCCTTCACCGTCCGTGAAATCGTTCGCATGGGCCTAACCAGCGGGCGCAACCGTCACCCGGAGCAGGCCGACCGCACGGCTGCGGAGGCCCTTGCCGCCGTCGATCTTGGCGGCTTCGAAGGGCGCTTCTACCAGGAGCTTTCCGGCGGCGAACAGCAGCGCGTGCAGCTTGCCCGCGTGCTCTGCCAGATCCCGGAACCCGTCATCGACGGCAAGCCCTGCTGGTTGCTTCTCGACGAGCCGGTCTCCAGCCTCGATATCAGTCACCAGCTCACCATCATGACGCTTGCCCGGCAATTCTGCCGGCGTGGCGGCGGCGTCGTCGCAGTGATGCACGATCTCAACCTGACTGCGCTCTTCGCCGACCGGATGCTTCTGCTCAAGAACGGCCGGCTGCAGGCCGAGGGCTCGGTCAAAGACGTGCTGACCGACCGTCATCTTCAGGACGTCTTCGGCTGCAACCTGCGGGTTAACCGCATTCCCGCCGACGGCGTCCCCTTCGTTCTCGCGCACAGCGCGCTGATCGACTGACCCTGCTTCAATCGAGCATTCCGGAACTTTTTGTTGCATCCGCGCGTTGAAACCATGCGATCGAAAACAACGTTTCGAACGCTTGATCGTTTGGTCCGCCGAAGGATCTCCGATCATCGCGAACGAAAGGTGTCCTCCAAGGCACCCAAGCAAAGCGAAAGGGAGCTGAACATGGCTACATCCATTCTCCATTCGATGCGCGGCAAGCGCAACGGCGGCAGCCTGCGGGATGTCGAGGCAAGCATTGAAGAGCAGATCGAATCGCTGCGCGAGGAAGTTGCAGCCTTCGCTAAGCTGATCAGTGAGAGCGGCGCCAAGCAGAGCAGGAAATTGCGCACCAGCGCCGAGTCCGGTTTCGATGATTTGACGGTTCGTGGCGAGGAGCTGCTACGGGATCTCCAGCGCGGCTATGCAATAGGCTCGCGCGAAATGCGCAGAACCGTGCGTCAGCATCCCGTCGCCACCATTGGCGCGGCCGCTGCATTCGGCCTTGCCGTCGCCCTGCTTCTGTCTCGCCGCTAGGGTGGCGGGATGATCGCTCCGATCCTTGGCCTGCTTCTGTCGGGCACCTTCAACCGCACCGTTGCGCGGACCAAGCGCAACGGTATTTTCATCGCCATCGCGGTTCTCCTGTTGCTGACAGCCTATGCCTTCGCCTTGATCTCGGCCGCCATCTGGCTTGCGACGATCTACGGAGCGGCCGTCTCGGCGCTGCTGATCGCGGCAGGCGCATTGCTGCTCGGGCTGATCGTCCTTGTCATCATGGCCATCATCAACCAGCGGGAACAGCGCCGGGCCCGCGAGCGGCGGCTGGCAATGGAGTCGATGGCGGCGGCGGTCCTCGGCCTCGTGCGCAAGCAGCCGCTGTTGACCGCGGCCGTTGCAGCGGCTCTCGTATTTGGCAACCTCTTCGCCACGAGCGACGACGACGATTGATCCGCCGGCCTTCAAAGCCTGCCACGGTGTTCGAAGAGAAATCGGGTGTAATACGTCCGCTTCGTCAAGCGGAGGCGCAAATCCCCTTGTGAAATGATTTCAATGGAAGAAAACCCGGTCGAAAGACCGGGTTTCCATCAGAAGGCGAATGCCTTGGAGGTCAGCGGCGCGGACGTGGCATCCGGACCGAAATCCGCCTCGCCGGAAATACCCAGCAGCTCCTGCAGGCGCTGGCGGGCGCGGTTGACGCGGCTCTTGATGGTGCCAACGGCGCAGCCGCAAATCTCGGCGGCTTCCTCATAGGAAAATCCGGAAGCACCCACCAGGATGATGGCTTCGCGCTGATCCGGCGGCAACTGATCCAGCGCTTTCCGAAAATCCTGCAGGTCGACCGCCCCATATTGAGAGGGGTGGGTTGCCATGGATTCGGTAAACACGCCGTCAGTGTCCTGCACCTCACGGCCGCTCTTGCGCATCTGGCTGTAGAGCTCGTTTCGCAGAATGGTGAAGAGCCAGGCTTTCATATTCGTGCCCATCTCGAAATGATCCTGCTTGGCCCACGCCTTCATGATCGTGTCCTGGACAAGATCGTCGGCTCGATCGTGGCGGCCGGTCAGGGAGATAGCGAAGGCACGCAGGCTCGGAAGGGCCGCGAGGAGTTCACGCTTGAAGCTCGATTGCGTTTCCATCACGCCCACCTCCTATTCGGAGACCTTTGCGGAAGCCAGGCGTTCGGCCTGATCGAGCTTCTCAAGCAGATCGAGAAAGCGATCGGGAATGGCTTCGTCCTGCATGGTCGCATAGAACGAACGCAGCCGGTTGCCGATTTGATTGTTGGGGTCGAGGATATCTACCGCGCGCAGGTCTGATGTCTTCTTGTCTGCGTCCTCGTGATTTTGGATAGTCATTATCGCCCGCTCGCTTCTCAATTGTCTCGCGTTCATGGATAAGCGCACCTTTGCCTCCCTCAGGAGGCGGATTGACCTCATTCAAACCTGTTGCCTAACGAATCGTAAAGGATGAGGCTTGCCGATTGTAAGCATTGTAATGCGACTGCCTAAAAAAAGTTCCGACAAAGAGGAACTTTTTTACTCAACTGACGTTTATTAGTCATTGCAGCGTCTGCGCTGTATTTAATTAGAATTTGATAAAGGGCGGGAGCCGTTGATGACACTTTCCACACGCATTGCGCCGCATCTTCCGTATTTGCGGCGCTATTCACGTGCTTTGACCGGAACGCAGACGTCGGGGGACGCCTATGTTGCTGCGGTTTTGGAAGCCATCATCGCTGATATCTCCATCTTTCCCGACACGGACAGCGACCGTGTCGCTCTCTATAAACTGTTCACGAAGCTGTTCGGTTCCGTGACGCTTCAGATTCCTGAGCCAATGTCGCCCTTTGCCTGGGAACAGCGTGCCTCGGTGAACCTTTCCAAGGTGTCTCCGCTTGCCCGCCAGGCGTTCCTGCTTGCCTCCGTTGAAAGTTTCCGCCTCGGTGAGATCGCCGATATCCTTGACCTCTCGGAAAGCGAAGCCATGCATCTCCTCGACACGGCCTCCCAGGAAATCTCGCGCCAGGTGGCGACGGATATCATGATCATCGAGGACGAACCGCTGATCGCAATGGATATCGAGCAGATGGTGGAAAGCCTCGGGCATCGCGTCACCGGCATTGCCCGCACGCATGCCGAAGCCGTCGCTCTCTTTAATGCGACAAAGCCGAGCATGGTGCTTGCCGACATCCAGCTTGCGGACGGCAGTTCGGGTATCGACGCCGTCAACGACATTCTCAAGACCGCCAGCATACCGGTAATCTTCATCACCGCCTTCCCGGAGCGGCTGCTGACGGGCGAGCGGCCGGAGCCGACCTTCCTCGTAACCAAGCCGTTCAACCCCGACATGGTGAAGGCCCTGATCAGCCAGGCCCTTTTCTTTAACGAAACCACAAAGGTGGCTGCCTGATCGAAGTGCCCCCTCCGCGGCGGAACAAAGATAACGGCTGGGCGTTGGCGTTCAGAGCGGCCGGTTTACCGACTGTTATGCAGGGCGATTCTATAGGTCGGTTCAAGTTCTTGGGAATGAGAATGCCCTATCGGCGGGCTTCTCAAAATGCGAGTGAAAGGCAAGCCGGTGAATACGTCTGAACCGTTACCCGGCGCGCCTCTGAGTTTGGAAGGCAAAGCCGCTCTGATGGAGCGGGCGCTTGCAAGCGCCAACGTGTCGATCCTGTTTCAGGACGTGAATCTAGCGATCCGTTTTGCCGACAACCTGCCGGACCAGTTGCAGCCGTCCCTTGTCGTGGGAGGCAACGACTCGCATCTATTCGGTGAAAAGGATGGCGAGCATCTCTTGCGCCTGAAGCGAGGCGTGCTCGAAACCGGCAAGTCCGCGACCGCCGAGGTTGAGATCGCAAGCGGCGATGGCGTTCGCGTCTACGAGCTGAAGATGGAGCGCATCGGCGGACGGAAGCCGCAGGGCGTGCTCTCGGTCATCTCCGAAATCACCGAAAGCCGCCATCGCGAGAAGGTTCTGAAATCGCTGCTGCGCGAACTGTCGCATCGTTCCAAGAACCTGCTGGCGATCATTCAGGGCATTGCCACGCAGACCGCACGCCACACGCTTTCCGTCGACAATTTTCTCATCAAGTTCCGCGGTCGCCTGCAATCCCTCTCGAATTCGCAGGACCTCATCACGGATTCGAGCTGGCGCGGCGCTTACCTGTTCGAACTCGCGGAAAAGCAGTTCGCCCCCTACTGGCCGGATGCCGGCGTGCCGATGCCGATCTATGGCATCAATGCACATCTGACGCCCAATGCCGCCGTGCACCTGGGACTGGCGCTGCATGAATTGATCGTCAACTCCGCCTCGCATGGCGCGATTTCGACGGGTGCCACCAGCATCACGCTGAATTGCAAGGAGGCCGAACTCGACGGCAGGAAAGCAATCGAGGTAGCCTGGTCCGAGCACTTCTATACGCCCTCCGATCATGAATTCGAAGATAACAGCTTCAGCCGCACCGTACTCGAGCGCGTCGTGCCGACCTCGATGAACGGCCGCGCCGACTTCGCCGTCACGGACGGCAGCATCGGCTATCGCCTTACCATTCCCGAGACTGAATACGAGATCCTGAGACGCCGCTGAGGCGCAGATTACAGCGCCGCGCCTCTTTCAGGGCGCGCCAAAGACGCTGCGACACTTTGAAATTTGCAGTCGACAAAGGAAAACAGCCAGTGCGAGGGCGGCGCACTGGCTGCTTTGCACTCATCGGGAGGGGACCGTGAGTATAATCCTGAGATGTTATTAGGCGTGCATCAGGAGATGCGATCATCGTCAGGATACCCCCATAACGACGCTGCGGACCCTTGGTTCCATGCAGCCTCGAAAAAATTCACCTATTCTTCATATTCCCCGTAACGCCAAAGCGGCGAGGGTCGCGCTTCGGTCGATGTCCCGCCGTCGCGGGGAGATGGCCACTTCATCAGATTTTCTTTCCCCATCAGCCAAATAGAAGCCAACAAAAGCATAGGGTTGAGCGATCCAGATCGATCGGAGCCACATGCTTTCCCGCACGGCTCAGAGCGTATTTGGCGGACGGCGTGAGGGCAAAAATTTACCGTTTGATAAATTTTTTAACCTGAGTTACCGTTCCAGTACTAGCCGTTTACTATAAGAGGGAACTTCAATGGGACGACTGGAAACTGGGATTCATAAAGGCAGGCTCACGCCCGCCGAATATGATGCGAACTTTTCCGATCTTCACCCGCGCCTGAACAAGCATGAGGCGCTGGTCGCATCCGACCGCTGTTATTTCTGCTACGACGCGCCGTGCATGACGGCCTGTCCCACCTCCATCGACATTCCGATGTTCATCCGCCAAATCTCGACGGGCAACCCGATCGGTTCGGCCAAGACGATCTTCGACCAGAACATCCTGGGCGGCATGTGCGCCCGCGTCTGTCCCACCGAACAGCTCTGCGAGCAGGCTTGCGTGCGCAACACCGCCGAAGAGCGCCCGGTCGAAATCGGCCGGCTGCAGCGCTATGCGACCGACGCGGCGATGGCCGAGGACAAGCAGTTCTATTCGCGTGCCGAATCCACCGGCAAGAAGGTCGCCGTCATCGGCGCCGGCCCGGCCGGGCTCGCTTGTGCCCACCGGCTCGCCGTCAAGGGTCATGATGTCACCATCTTCGACGCCCGCGAAAAGGCCGGCGGCTTGAACGAATACGGTATCGCCACCTACAAGGCGGTCGACGACTTCGCCCAGAAGGAAGTGGATTACGTGCTCGCCATCGGCGGCATCGAGGTGAAGAACGGCCAGGCGCTCGGCCGCGATTTCAGCCTCTCGGACCTCTCCCAGCAATATGACGCGGTTTTCCTCGGCCTCGGCCTTGCCGGCGTCAACGCGCTGCGCGCCGAAGGCGAGGAGCTTGATGGCGTCGCCGATGCGGTCGCCTACATCGCCGAACTGCGTCAGGCCGGCGACAAGGCCGATATCGCCATCGGCCGCCGCGTCGTCGTCCTCGGCGGCGGCATGACCGCGATTGATGCGGCCGTGCAAGCAAAGCTGCTCGGCGCCGAAGAGGTGACGATCTGTTATCGTCGTGGCAAGGAACACATGAACGCCTCGGAATTCGAGCAGGATTTGGCCGCCTCCAAGGGTGTCATGATCCGCCACTGGCTCGCTCCGAAGCGGATCCTCGACAAGGACGGCAAGGTCGCCGGTATCGAGGTTGAGTACACAGAACTGCGCGACGGCAAGCTGACCGGCACCGGCGATGTCGGCGTCATTGCCGCCGATCAGATCTTCAAGGCGATCGGCCAGACGTTCGAGGTATCAGGCCTGGGTGCATTGCGCGTGGAATCCGGCCGCATCGCCATCGACGGCGAAGGCCGAACCTCGATCGAAGGCGTATGGGCCGGCGGCGACTGCGTGCTCGGCGGCGACGACCTGACGGTCTCGGCCGTAGCCCAAGGCCGCGATGCGGCCGAATCCATCAACCATGCGCTCGCTGCCGCCAAGTCGGCCGCTGCAGTCGCCTGAAAGGAGAATCGATATGGCTGATCTCCGTAATAATTTCGTCGGCATCAAATCCCCGAATCCGTTCTGGCTGGCCTCGGCGCCGCCGACCGACAAGGCCTACAACGTCGAGCGCGCTTTCAAGGCGGGCTGGGGTGGCGTCGTCTGGAAGACGCTCGGCGAAGAAGGCCCGCCGGTCGTCAACGTCAACGGGCCGCGCTATGGCGCGATCTGGGGCGCCGACCGCCGCCTGCTCGGCCTCAACAACATCGAGCTGATCACCGACCGCGACCTCCACACCAACCTGCGCGAAATGAAGCAGGTGAAGAAGAACTGGCCGGATCGCGCCCTGATCGCCTCGATCATGGTTCCCTGCGTCGAGGATGCCTGGAAAGCCATCCTGCCGCTGGTCGAGGAAACCGAGGCAGACGGCATCGAGCTGAACTTCGGCTGTCCGCACGGCATGTCCGAACGCGGCATGGGTGCCGCGGTCGGACAGGTGCCGGAATATATCGAAATGGTCGTGCGCTGGTGCAAACAATACACCCGCATGCCCGTCATCACCAAGCTGACCCCGAATATCACCGATGTCCGCAAACCGGCCCGTGCCGCCAAAGCCGGCGGCACCGACGCCGTATCGCTGATCAACACGATCAACTCGATCGTATCGGTCGATCTCGACAATTTCGCCCCGAATCCGACCGTCGGCGGCAAAGGCAGCCATGGTGGCTATTGCGGCCCGGCGGTGAAGCCGATCGCGCTCAACATGGTAGCGGAGATCGCCCGCGATCCCGAAACCTACGGCCTGCCGATCTCCGGTATCGGCGGCATCACCACCTGGCGCGATGCGGCCGAATTCCTGGCGCTTGGCGCCGGCAATGTGCAGGTCTGCACGGCGGCGATGACCTATGGCTTCAAGATCGTCGAAGAGATGATATCAGGCCTTTCCGACTGGATGGACGAGAAGGGGCACCGGAGCCTGGATGACATCATCGCCCGCGCCGTGCCGAATGTCTCCGACTGGCAGTATCTCAACCTCAACTACATCGCCAAGGCCAAGATCGACCAGGACGCCTGCATCAAATGCGGCCGCTGCTACATCGCCTGCGAGGATACCTCGCACCAGGCAATCACCAACATGGTCGATGGCGCCAGGCATTTCGAGGTGATGGACGAGGAATGCGTCGGCTGCAACCTCTGCGTCAGCGTCTGTCCGGTCGAAAACTGCATCACGATGGAGGAGCTGCCGGCCGGCAGCCTCGACAAGCGCACCGGCAAGATCGTCGACCCGAACTACGCCAACTGGACGACCCATCCGAACAATCCGATGGCCCAGCAGGCGGCGGAGTAACAAAGGTCGCTCTCTATGAATAAGCTTTCGCACCCATGCTCGATGACATGGATGCGAAAGCCGAACCGCTGAGAATGACAGTAAGAATTCCGAACTAAGGCTGGCGAATGCCAAGCCCATCGACGAAAAGCTGTTCCAGATAGCGTGCGGCGTCCTCGAAGCGCCCCTCGCCCGAATGATCCTCGCCGAGCACGGCGCGCACCTGCACGTCGAAATCCGCATAATGCTGCGTGGTCGACCAGATCGAGAAGATCAGGTGATAGGGGTCGCATTTGGCGATCTTGCCGTTCCGGGCCCAGGCGCGGATGACCTCCGCCTTCTCGTCGACAAGGGCTTTCAACGGCCCGCGCAGCTCGTCCTCCACATGCGGCGCGCCCTGCAGCATCTCATTGGCGAACAGCCGGCTTTCGCGTGGAAAATCGCGGGCCATTTCGAGCTTGCGGCGAATGTAGGAGCGGATCTCGCTTTCCGGATCACCATTGGCATCGAAGGCGCGCAACGGTTCCAGCCAGGTAAACAACACCCGGTCGATCAAAGCCCTATGCATGGCCTCCTTGGTGCGGAAATAGTAAAGCAGATTGGGCTTCGACATGCCGGCGACTTCGGCGATCTGATCGATGGTCGAGCCACGAAAGCCGCTGACGGAAAATACGTCCAGCGCGGCTTCCAGTATGATTTCCTCTTTCTCTTCCTGGATACGGGTGCGGCGCTGCGTCCTGGCGGCTCTGGGGATGGCCATATCTGCTCTGTTTCTCCTTGAAATCCAAGCCTTTCGGCCGCACCCTCATTCACCCTGTCGATGCGCCGGATTTAGGCAATCGCCTGAAATTTTATCGGAAATTTTCGTGCTTTTCGTCTTGAGCCGCGCCACGGAAGTTGTAATGTTTACCAATCGGTCAAATTATCCGTCAGATGTTTCTTAAAGGCAACTGGGGATTTTCCGGGCGAGAAAAACAAGACAACGCTCCGGATAGGCCAACGGGAACAATCGGGCATGCGCCTTGCATGCCCCGGGACAAACAGGTGAGGATTGCATCATGGTGGCAGCGCCAGGAGAAAACATGCGTATCAATGGCGATCGCCTTTGGGATACGCTGATGGACATGGCGAAGATCGGCCCCGGTATTGCCGGCGGCAACAATCGCCAAACCCTAACGGATGCCGACGCCGAGGGGCGCAGCCTTTTCAAGTCCTGGTGCGACAAGGCCGGCATGACGGTCGGTGTCGACAAGATGGGCACGATGTTCGCGACCCGTGCCGGCACCGATCCGAACGCGCTGCCGGTTTATGTCGGTTCGCATCTCGATACCCAGCCGACCGGCGGCAAATATGACGGTGTGCTCGGCGTGCTCGCCGCGCTTGAAGTCGTCCGCACGATGAACGACCTCGGCATCAGGACCAAGCACCCGATCGTGGTCACCAACTGGGCCAACGAAGAAGGCGCGCGCTTCGCGCCCGCCATGTTGGCTTCCGGCGTCTTCGCCGGCATGCATACGCTGGAATTCGCCTATGGCCGCAAGGATCCCGAAGGCAAGACCTACGGTGAGGAGCTGGAGCGCATCGGCTGGCTGGGCGACGAAGAGGTAGGCGCCCGCAAGATGCACGCCTATTTCGAATATCATATCGAGCAGGGCCCGATCCTCGAAGCCGAAGACAAGACCATCGGCGTCGTCACGCACTGTCAGGGTCTATGGTGGCTGGAATTCACGCTGACGGGCAAGGAAGCGCATACCGGCTCGACGCCGATGAACCTGCGCGTCAATGCCGGCCTTGCCATGTCGCGGATCGTCGAGATGGTGCAGAGCGTGGCGATGGAAAGCCAGCCGGGCGCCGTCGGCGGCGTCGGCCAGGTCTTCTTCTCGCCGAATTCGCGCAACGTCCTGCCCGGCAAGGTGGTCTTCACCGTCGACATTCGCACGCCCGACAAGGAAAAGCTCGACCGCATGCGCGCCAGGATCGAAGCGGAAGCAAAGGAGATCTGCGACGCCCTCGGCGTCGGCTGCTCGGTGGAAGCCATCGGCCATTTCGAGCCGGTAACCTTCGATCCGAAACTCGTCGCATCGGTGCGCAGCGCCGCCGAGAGGCTCGGCTACAGCCACATGAACCTCATTTCCGGCGCCGGCCACGATGCCTGCTGGGCCGCCAAAGTCGCCCCCGCCACGATGGTCATGTGCCCTTGCGTCGGCGGCCTCTCGCACAACGAGGCCGAAGAAATCTCCAAGGAATGGGCGACCGCCGGCGCGGACGTGCTGTTCCACGCAGTCGTCGAGACGGCGGAGATCGTGGCTTGACGGCCACGATTCCCAGCATCGGAACCTCACACATCTGGAGCACGCACCATGAGCACAGTCATCAAGGGTGGAACCATCGTCACAGCCGACCTGACCTATAAGGCGGATGTAAAGGTCGAAGGCGGCAAGATCGTCGAAATCGGGCAGAATCTCTCGGGCAGCGAAGTGCTGGATGCGTCCGGCTGTTATGTCATGCCGGGCGGCATCGATCCGCATACGCATCTCGAAATGCCGTTCATGGGCACCTATTCCTCCGACGATTTCGAGAGCGGCACGCGCGCCGCCCTTGCCGGCGGCACGACGATGGTGGTGGATTTCGCGCTGCCCTCGCCCGGCCAATCGCTTCTCGAAGCCCTCACCATGTGGGACAACAAGTCGACGCGGGCGAACTGCGACTATTCCTTCCACATGGCGATCACCTGGTGGGGCGAACAGGTCTTCAACGAGATGGAAGCAGTAGTCCGCGACAAGGGCATCAATACCTTCAAGCACTTCATGGCCTATAAGGGCGCTCTGATGGTGGATGACGACGAGATGTTCTCCTCCTTCCAGCGCTGCGCCGAGCTTGGAGCACTGCCGCTCGTTCATGCGGAGAACGGCGATGTCGTCGCGCAGATGCAGGCAAAGCTGCTTGCCGAAGGCAATAACGGCCCGGAAGCACACGCCTATTCCCGCCCCGCCGAAGTCGAGGGAGAGGCGACCAACCGTGCCATCATGATCGCCGACATGGCGGGCGCGCCCGTCTACATCGTGCATACTTCCTGCGAACAGGCGCACGAAGCCATCCGCCGTGCCCGTCAGAAGGGCATGCGCGTTTATGGCGAACCGCTGATCCAGCACCTGACGCTCGACGAAAGCGAATATGCCAATGCCGATTGGGACCATGCCGCCCGTCGCGTCATGTCGCCGCCCTTCCGCAACAAGCAGCATCAGGACAGCCTCTGGGCCGGCCTTGCCTCCGGCTCTCTGCAGGTGGTCGCGACCGACCATTGCGCGTTTACGACCGAGCAGAAGCGCTTCGGCCTCAACGACTTCACCAAGATCCCGAACGGCACCGGCGGGCTGGAAGATCGCATGCCGATGCTCTGGACCCATGGCGTCAATACCGGCCGGCTGACGATGAACGAATTCGTCGCCGTCACGTCAACCAACATTGCCAAAATCCTCAACGTCTATCCGAGGAAGGGCGCGATCCTCGTCGGCGCCGATGCCGATATCGTCGTCTGGGATCCGAAGCGCTCGAAGACCATCGCGGCCAAGACGCAGCAGTCGGCGATCGACTACAATGTCTTCGAGGGCAAGGAGGTGACGGGCCTGCCGCGCTATACGCTGACGCGGGGCGTCGTCGCCATCGAGGAAGGCACGGTCAAGACGAAGGAAGGCCACGGCGAGTTCGTCAGGCGCGAACCCTTCACCGCCGTCAACCGGGCGCTTTCGACCTGGAAAGAGGTCACCGCGCCGCGCCAGGTTCAGCGCAGCGGCATCCCCGCAAGCGGGGTATGACGCTTGGCTCCAGCGTTTCGGCTCATCGGCTGCTCAGCGCGGCACATACCGCTCCAGATCCGGCAGCAGGACCACGCTTTCCTGCTCGTTCGGATCGGTGCGGGCGATGACCGCTGTCGCCGGCCGGTCGCTGAGATTCGCTGGAAGATGCGGGACGCCGGGCGGAATGTAGAACATCTCGCCTTCGCGAACGATGACGTGTTCTGCCAACTCATCGCCGAACCAGCAATGCGTCTCGCCGGAAATCGCGTAGATCGCCGTCTCATGCGAGGCGTGAAGATGCGCCTTGGCGCGGCCGCCCGGCGGTATCGTCAGGAGATGCATGCAGATCCCCGTCGAGCCCACTGTCTCGGCGGCAATCCCTTCGAAATAGCTGAAGCCCTGTTTTCCGGCATAGGTACCGCCGGGCCGCACGATACGGCAGGTGGGCTTCGATGAAACATTCATGGCATTGCTCCCCTGGACCCCGCAGCCACGAGGCGACCTCGCCTCTCAAAGCTGCAGCAATGCCAAGCAGGATAACACGCAATCCGCCCCAACCATGCGGCGAAATCAGGACTGGTAGGTGTTAATGACGTCATCCGCTTCCTCCGTGGTCTCCGCGCGGAATCTCTGTCTCACCTACGATACGAATGACGGGCCGGTGCATGCGCTGAGCAATGTCGATCTCGATGTCCGCAAGGGTGATTTCATCTCCTTCATCGGCCCGTCGGGCTGCGGCAAGACCACCTTCCTGCGCGTCATCGCCGATCTCGAACGGAAGAGCTCAGGCGATATCAGCGTCAACGGCATGTCGCCGGAGGAAGCACGCAAGGCCCGCGCCTACGGCTATGTCTTCCAGGCCGCGGCCCTCTATCCCTGGCGCACGATCGAGAAGAACATCGCCCTGCCGCTCGAGATCATGGGCTATGACAGACAAGAACAGGCAGATCGCATCGCCCAGACGTTGGAGCTCGTCAATCTCAACGGCTTCGAGAAGAAATTCCCCTGGCAGCTTTCCGGCGGCATGCAGCAGCGCGCCTCGATCGCCCGCGCGCTTGCCTTCGATGCCGATCTTCTGCTGATGGACGAGCCCTTCGGTGCTCTCGACGAAATCGTCCGCGACCATCTCAACGAACAGCTGCTGAAGCTGTGGAAGCGGACGAACAAGACCATATGCTTCGTCACCCACTCGATCCCGGAAGCCGTCTATCTCTCCACCAAGATCGTGGTCATGTCGCCTCGTCCGGGCCGCGTGACCGACATTATCGAATCGACACTGCCGCTCGAACGCCCGCTCGGCATTCGCGAAACACCGGAATTCCTCGAGATCGCTCACCGCGTCCGCGAAGGACTGAGAGCGGGGCACAGCTATGAGGAATAGGATGATGGATAGCTCCGTCGCATGGCGGCCCCTCACCCTAGCTCTCTCCCCGCTAGCGGCAGGGCAATCGCGTATAAGGCACGTCAACACCGCAAGCTCCTTCTCCCCTCGGGGAGAAGGTGGCCCGAAGGGTCGGATGAGGGGGCTTGCCGCTTCGAATGCGGGGACTTTCATGCTCTTGGCATCCCCCCTCATCCGCCTGTCGGCACCTTCTCCCCGAGGGGAGAAGGGGTTGCGCCACACTGATTTGCCAGCAGGCCGGATGAGGGGCTTTGCCACAACGGGAGCCGCATCATGAACCCGCAATTCCTCCTCTGGCTTACCGGCGCCATGGCGATCTTCATCAGCGGTGCCACAGCCTCGCGCGCCTATGTCATCAACAACAACATTCTGGTGCTGATCCTGGCGCTCATCCTCTATTGCATCGGCAATCTGATGATGGTGCGGCTGATGCGCGAGGGTGGGCTTGGCCTGGCGATCTCCGCTTCCTCCATCGCCCAGCTCGTCGTCGTCAACGTCATAGCCTTCATTGTTTTCGGCGAGCGGCTGAGCCTGCAACAGCTTGCCGGCGTCGGCCTCGGCATCGTCGCCATGGTCCTGATGCTGTTTCCCGCGCAAGGGAGGGCATGACCATGGAAAGAGAACGGTTCTTCAAGCACAAGTTCCTGCCGGTCACGGCCATCGTCCTGGCAATCCTGGTCCTCTGGTACGTTTTCGCTGTTATCCTCAACTCGCCGTTCCAGCGCGATCTCGACCGGCGTGGCAACCTCAATCCGACGACGATGGAATTCATCGGCAAGACGCTGTCGCAACCGAAGCCGATCTTGCCCGCGCCACATCAGGTGGCGCAGAACGTCTTCGAAAATACCTTCCTTCGCGCGCCGACGAGCAGCCGCAGCCTCGTCTACAATGCCTGGGTGACCTTGTCTTCCACGGCGGTCGGCTTCGCCTTCGGTACGGTTCTCGGTATCCTGATCGCGGTCGGCATCGTGCATGTCGTCGCTCTGGACCGCAGCCTGATGCCGTGGATCATTGCCTCGCAGACCATACCGATCCTTGCGATCGCGCCAATGGTCGTTGTCGTGCTGGGTTCGATCGGCGTTACCGGTCTTATTCCCAAGGCGCTGGTCTCGACCTACCTCTCCTTCTTCCCCGTCGCCGTCGGCATGGTCAAGGGATTGCGATCGCCGGAAACCATGCATCTCGACCTGATGCGCACCTACAATGCCAGCGCCTTGCAGACCTTCTGGAAACTGCGCGTGCCCGCCTCGATCCCCTTCCTCTTCACCTCCATGAAAGTTGCAATCGCCGCGAGCCTCACCGGCACGATCGTTGGCGAACTGCCGACGGGCGCGGTCGCCGGCATCGGCGCCAAGCTCCTCGCAGGCTCCTACCAAAGCCTGACGATCGATATATGGGCGACGCTCGTCGCCGGTTCGATCCTGGCGGCCGCGCTGATTGCCGCCGTCAGCATCGCGGCGCGTATCGTCGATCGCGCCATGGGAGGTCGGGCGGCATGAGGCGTTTTCATTCATCGTGGCAGGGCACGCTCTCCCTTCTCCTCTGCCTTGCGGCCCTCCCGGTCCTGCCGCTGCTCGCCGCCGATGCCGCCACGCCCTTCAGTAGCGGCACCACCTTCGTCATTTTCATTCTCATTGCCGCCGCGGCCGCTATTTCCTTCATGAACCTGTCCGCGACCCTCTGCGCGGCGATCCTCTTCTTTGCCGCGCACGCCGCCGCCTGGCTGTTGCTGGCTGGAATATCGGGCAATGAAGGCAATGCGGCTGCATCGTTCTTTATCCTCCTCGCCGCGGCATGGCTGCTTGCCTGGCGCTGTGTTTCCATGCTGTCAGCCATCCGGGCGCACTCGACCGCCGACAGCTATACGCTACGCTTGCTGATCCCCGTGATCTTCGGCGTCTGGATCATCATCATCTGGGAAGCGGTGGCACGCGGGGCCGGTATTCCTTTCATTCTCCTGCCGCCGCCGAGCGCCATCGGTGCGCGGATCGCCAGCTCCATCTCGATCCTCTGGACGGATGTTCAGCAGACGATCTTCCGATCGGTTCTGATTGGCTACATCATCGGTTGCTCCAGCGGCTTCGTCGTCGCCATCCTCGCCGACCGCTTTGCCTTCCTGCGGCGCGGCCTGCTGCCGATCGGCAATCTGGTCTCCGCTCTGCCGATCATCGGCGTTGCGCCGATCATGGTCATGTGGTTCGGTTTCGATTGGCAATCGAAGGCCGCCGTCGTCGTCGTCATGACCTTCTTCCCGATGCTGGTGAACACGGTGGCGGGCCTAACTGCTGCCGGCAACATGGAGCGCGACCTGATGCGCACCTATGCGTCGAATTACTGGCAGACGCTGCTCAAGCTGCGCCTGCCGGCCGCCGCTCCCTTTATTTTCAATGCGCTGAAGATCAACTCGACCTTGGCCCTGATCGGTGCCATCGTGGCGGAGTTCTTCGGCACTCCCATGTCGGGCATGGGCTTCCGCATCTCGACCGAAAATGGTCGGTTGAACCTCGACATGGTCTGGGCCGAGATCGCGGTTGCCGCGGTTGCAGGCTCCGTTTTCTACGGTATCGTCGCCATTGTCGAGAGAATGGTGACGTTCTGGCATCCGTCTATCCGCGGTGGACAGGCGTAATCCGGGGTCTCCTCAAGGGATCAAGGCATAACTTCAGAGGGAAAAAGGGTAAGAACATGAAAAAACTGATGTTTGCACTAATGGCAAGCACGATGACGCTGGCTGCCGCACAGGCCGCGATGGCCGCCGACAAGGTGACCTTGCAGCTGAAATGGGTGGCCCAGGGTCAGTTCGGAGGCTATTTCGTCGCCAAGGACAAGGGCTTTTACAAGGAAGAGGGCCTTGACGTCGACATCAAGCCAGGCGGCCCGGATATCGCACCGGAACAGGTGATCGCCGGCGGCGGCGCCGACGTTATCGTCGACTGGATGGGTGGTGCGCTGGTTGCCCGCGAGAAGGGCGTGCCGCTTGTCAACATCGCCCAGCCCTTCGAGAAATCCGGCCTCGAACTGATCTGCCCCAAGGATGGCCCGGTCAAGACGGAGAAGGATTTCAAGGGACATACGCTCGGCGTTTGGTTCTACGGCAACGAATATCCCTTCTTCGCCTGGATGCATAAGATCGGCCTGAAGACCGATGGCGGCAAGGACGGCGTCACAGTGCTCAAGCAGAGCTTCGACGTGCAGCCGCTCGTCCAGAAGCAGGCCGACTGCATCTCGGTCATGACCTACAATGAATACTGGCAGGCAATCGATGCCGGTTTCAAGCAGGAAGACCTGACCGTCTTTAATTACACCAAGCTCGGCGTCGACCTTTTGGAAGACGGCCTCTATGTCAACGAGACCAAGCTGAAGGATGCGAAGTTCAAGGCCGATATGGTCAAGTTCGTCCGCGCCTCGATGAAAGGCTGGAAATATGCCGTCGAGCATCCGGATGAAGCCGCCGGGATTGTGATGGATAATGGCGGCCAGGACGAAAACCACCAGAAGCGCATGATGGGCGAAGTCGCCAAGCTGATCGGCGGCGGCAAGCTCGACACGAAGCTTTACGACCGCACGGTCGAAGCCCTGCTCGACCAGAAGATCATCAACAAGAAGCCGGCCGGCGCCTTTACGCATGAGATCACGGACGCTGCCCTGAAATAAGCTCGAAGTACTCACAGAGGCTAAAACGCGCGGGGTTTCAGGCCTCGCGCGTTTTTTTCATTTTGTAACAGCGGCAACAAAAGGCTGGCTTTCCAGTAAAACTTGACGGAAAAGCCCTCGGCTATCAACTATTCGAATGCTGACATCACAATGCCGTGATTGCTTCGCAAGGTTGCGAAGGATAGAAATACCCGCGAAATCATTTTCTCGTGATCTTGCGAGAATTGAAAACCGCTCCCATTTACAGGGGCGATTTTAGGATGAGGGACCCGCAGGCATGACAGACGGATATTACAGCGCCGCGCGTCATATATGACGCGCAAAGGTCGCTGTAACACTTTAAATCTGCTGCATAATTTTATCCTTAAATCGATTCCGATTTAAGGAATTATGCAGTAATCCGCCGGAGAAGCCGGCTCGCATGCATTGATTCCCGTGTTCGCGACGGAAACCAGCGAAACCGATTTCACCAAACGCCGAACTGGAACTGGACGCATGGCCCCCACGCCGTTTAGACTTCTGAGCACGACTGCAATCCTGCTTTCCCTGCTGGCGGCACCCGCCGCGCTGGCCGAGCAATCCGCCGTCACGACGCCGAAGCAGAACCTGCCAGCGATCGTCATCACCACAGCCACGATGCGCCACCTGACCGACAAGGTCGTTGCGACCGGCACGGTGAAGGCCGTTGAGGAGGTTTACATCCAGCCGCAGGTGGATGGCCTCTCGATCCGCTCGCTCAATGCCGATGTCGGTGACAAGGTCGAGGCGAACAGCACGCTTGCCACGCTGAACGACGATGCGCTCATCCTGCAGAAGAGCCAGATGATGGCGACGCGGGCCAAGGGCGAGGCAAGCCTTGCGCAGCTGCGCGCGCAGCTGACCGAGGCGCGCGCCAATGCCGAAGAGGCGGAATTGCAGCGCGTCCGCGCCGTCGCCATGGGAGCCAAGGGCACGATGTCGACCTCCTCGGTCGAACAGGCGAATGCCGCCGCCGCCGCCAACAAGGCGCGCGTGGTTTCAGCGGAACAGGCGATCGCCGTTGCCGAAGCCGACCTCAAGGTCACCGACAGCCAGATCGCCGATACCGACCTGAAGCTTGCCCGCACCGGCATCAAGACCCCCGTCGCAGGCACTGTCGCCTCGCGCGACGCCCGCGTCGGCGCCATCGCCAACGGTAGCGGCGATCGGCTCTTCACCATCATCCGCGACAGCCGGCTCGAACTGGTGGTCGATGTGTCCGAAAGCGACATCACCAAGATCGTCATCGGCCAGAAGGCTTTCATCGCCCTCTCCGGCAGCCGCGAGAAGCTTGCCGGAACCGTCCGCCTCGTCGCCCCGATCGTGGATCCCGTCACCCGCCTCGGCGCGGTGCATATCTCGATCGACGATGGTGAGAAGGCGCGCGCCGGCATGTATGGCAGCGCCGAGATCATCATTCGCCAGGAGGATGGCATCGCCCTGCCTTTGACGGCGGTCAACAGCGAGGAAAACGGTTCCTCCGCCCGCAAGGTCGAGAACGGCGTGGTCAAGTTCGTGAATGTCGAGACCGGCATTCAGGATGGAGGCTATGTCGAGATCCTAAAGGGCCTGAAGGCCGGTGACGAGGTCGTTGCCAAGGCCGGTGCCTATGTTCGCGACGGCGATCACATCACGCCCGTGCGCGATGCGTCGCAAGCCTCCAACTGAGCGAGAACGGCAAGATGAACTTCTCCGCCTGGTCAATCCGAAATCCGGTCGCCCCGCTCCTCGGCTTCTTCCTGCTGGTGGTGGTGGGCGCGCACGCCTTCTTCAATCTGCCCATCACCCGGTTCCCGAATATCGACGTGCCTGTCGTCAACGTCACAGTGACGCAAAGCGGCGCTTCGCCGGCCGAACTCGAAATGCAGGTGACGAAGGAGATCGAAGACGCCGTCGCCAGCATCAACGGCATCGACGAGATCCAGTCGACCGTCACCGACGGTCAATCGCAGACCGTCGTCATCTTCCGCTTGGAAGTGCCGACGCAGCAGGCGGTTCAGGATACCAAGGACGCCATCGACCGCATCCGGGGCAACCTGCCGTCCACGATCGATGAGCCTATCGTTTCCAAGGTCGATGTCGAAGGAAGGGCGATCCAGAGCTTTGCCGTTTCCTCTCCGAACATGACGCTGGAAGAGCTCTCCTGGTTCGTGGATGACACGGCCAAGCGTGCCTTGCAGGGCCAGGCGGGCATCGGCCGCGTCGACCGCTACGGCGGCGCCGACCGTGAAGTGCGTATCGAGCTCGATCCAAACAAGCTGAATGCCTACGGCATAACAGCGCTTTCGGTGAGCCAGCAGCTTCGCAGCACCAATATCGACCTCGGCTCCGGCCGCGGCCAGGTTGCCGGTAGCGAGCAGGCAATCCGCGTGCTCGGCGACGCCCGCAATGTCGCCCAGCTCGCCGACACGACGATCGCGCTGACCAACGGCCGCTTCGTCAAACTCTCCGATCTCGGCGCGATCAAGGACACCTATCAGGAGCCGAAATCCTTCTCCCGCTTCAACAGCACGCCCGTCGTCACCTTCGGCGTATTCCGCGCGAAGGGCGCGAGCGAGGTGACGGTCGCCAAGACAGTGGCCGACACGCTCGACAGGGTGCGCGCAGAGAATCCGAACGTCTCGATCGAGATGATCGACGACTCCGTCTACTATACCTATGGCAACTACGAATCCGCGATGCACACGCTGATCGAGGGTGCCATACTGGCCGTCATCGTGGTGTTCCTGTTCCTGCGGAACTGGCGTGCGACGCTGATATCGGCGGTCGCGCTGCCACTGTCGGTAATCCCGACATTCTGGATCATGAGCCAGATCGGTTTCTCGCTGAACCTTATCAGCTTCCTGGCGCTGACGCTGGCGACCGGCATCCTCGTCGACGACGCCATCGTCGAGATCGAGAATATTGCCCGCCATATCAAGATGGGCAAGACGCCCTACCGCGCCTCCATCGATGCCGCCGATGAGATCGGCCTGGCCGTCATCGCGACGACCTTCACCATCATCGCGGTCTTCGTGCCGGTCTCCTTCATGCCGGGCATTCCGGGCCAGTACTTCATTCAGTTCGGCCTGACTGTTGCCTTCTCGGTGTTCTTCTCGCTGCTGGTGGCGCGTCTGATCACGCCGATGATGGCCGCCTATCTGATGCGTGCCGAAGATGCCATCGAGGACCATCACGACAATGACGGCCGTTTCATGCGCGGCTATAGCTGGCTGGTGCGGCTGACGACGAAGCGCTGGTACACGCGCTATCCGACGCTGCTTGCCGCCTTCGCCTTCTCGATCGCTTCGGTCTTCGCCCTCATTATGTTCGTCCCCGGCAGCTTCATCCCGCCAGAAGACTCCTCGCGCATCGTGCTGTCCGCGGAACTGCCGCCGAACGCCCGGCTCGATGATACCGAACAGGCAACCAATGAGATCTATCGCCGCGTCAAGGGCATCGACGGCGTTGAAAGCGTCTTCGAGCTCGGCGGAGCCTCGCCGAAGGGCGATCTGGAACTGCGCCGCGCTACCGTGACGCTGACGCTCGACAAGCTCGATCAGTCGCTGACGAAGAAACTGGTGAACGATGTCCTCGGCTCGCTGCCCGTCATCGGCCCCCATCTGCCGAAGGTCGCCGTGTATGGTCGCGTGCGCCCGCAATGGGACATCGAGAAGGAAGTCTTTGCGAAGCTGAGCTCCATCCCCGACGTCCGCATCACCAAGCTGAACGACCGTGGCGATCGCGACCTGACCTATAACTTCCTCTCGCGCAGCGAAAAGGATCTCAACCAGGCCGTCGGCATCCTGGAAGCTAAGCTGCGTACCGACCCGGTGCTCGCCAATGTCAGCGCCGACGGCGCCTTGCCGCGCCCCGAGCTGCAGATCTATCCGCGCAAGGACGAGGCAGCGCGTCTCGGCATCACGCCGCAGATGATTTCCGACACGATCCGCGTGGCGACCATCGGCGATATCGATGCTTCACTTGCGAAGATCTCGCTCGACGATCGCCAGATCCCGATCCGCGTGCAGGCCTCGCTCGGCATGCGCCGCGACCTGGCGGCAATCCGGGCGCTGCGCATCAAGACCGCGACAGGCACCACAGTGCCGCTGTCGAGCGTTGCCGACATCGACTACTCCGAGGGCCTGTCCTCCATCAAGCGCAACAATCGCTTCCGCGTCGTCGCGATCGGCGCCGACCTGCCTCAGGGCGTGGCGCTGGATACGGCATCCGAGCATTTCCTCGATATCGTCAACAGCGCCAAGATCCCGGCAACCGTACATCTGGCGGAAAGCGGCGATACCAAGGTTCAAAAGGAGATGGTGCAGAGCTTCGGCAATGCCATGTTGCTCGGCCTTATGCTCGTCCTGACCGTGCTGATCCTGCTGTTCAAGGATGTGATCCAGCCCTTCACCATTCTGCTGTCGCTACCGTTGGCGATCGGCGGCGTGGCGCTGGCCCTGATCATGACCGGCAACGCGCTTTCGATGCCCGTCATGATCGGCATTCTCATGCTGATGGGCATCGTGACGAAGAATGCGATCCTGCTGGTCGATTTCGCCATCGAGATGATGCATCAGGGCATGCCGCGCCTGGAGGCTGTTGTCGAAGCCGGCCGCAAGCGCGCCCGTCCGATCATCATGACCTCGATCGCCATGTCGGCCGGTATGTTGCCATCGGCTCTCGGGGTCGGCGAAGGCGGCTCCTTCCGCGCGCCGATGGCGATCGCGGTGATCGGCGGCATCATCGTTTCCACCGTGCTCAGCCTGGTGGTCGTGCCCTCGTTCTTCCTGATCATGGACGACCTGTCGCGCCTGCTCGGCTTCCTCTTCGGCAAGCTGGTCGGCAGGAAGGATTCGGATGATGAGGTGCTGACCAAGGAAGGCCTGGCGGCCGCCGTCAATGAAAACCGCCAGTCGCTCGCCACCCTGGAAGAGCGTCTGGAGGCTGTTGAAGACAGGAATGCCAGAGGCACAAAGTCTATCGGCACGAATGTGCTGAAACTACCGCCCTTCGCGGCCGAATAACGGTTTCGCTTGACCGAGCAAAACCGATGATGACGGGGGCGGCTTAAAGGCCGCCCTGTTCTTTTAGGAAACTGACGATCGTGCTGACGCCCTCGCCGCGCTTCATGTCGGAAAACACGAAGGGCCGAGCCTGCCGCATCCGGTTGGCATCCCGGTCCATCACCTCGAGATCCACTTCAACGAAGGGCGCCAGATCCTTCTTGTTGATGACGAGAAGGTCCGACTTGGTGATGCCGGGACCGCCCTTGCGCGGGATTTCCTCACCCTGGCACACCGAGATTACATAGATTGTGATATCGGCAAGATCGGGAGAGAAAGTCGCGGCCAGATTGTCTCCGCCGGATTCGATGAAGACCACGTCGAGATCGGGAAGCCGCTCGTTCAGGCCGGCAATGGCCTGCAGATTGATCGTCGCATCCTCGCGGATCGCGGTGTGCGGGCATCCACCCGTTTCGACGCCGACGATGCGATCCGAGGTCAGCGCCTGCATCCGCACCAGCGCCTCGGCATCCTCCGTCGTATAGATGTCGTTGGTAATGACGGCGACGGAATAGTCGTCGCGCATCGCCTTGCACAGCTTCTCGGTCAGCGCCGTCTTGCCGGATCCGACGGGGCCGCCGATGCCGACGCGCAAGGGTCCATGTCTCGATTTCATGCTCGCAACTCCGATAAAGCGCTAGAGCAGTTCAGCTTTTCACAGAATCGCCAAACCGCTCTATTTCTTTGTTTTCTCGCAATTCCGGACGGAAAACCGCTCAGCACTTTTCCTGGAATTGCTCCAGCATAGCGAAGCGTTCTGCCGCCGCACAGCGGCGAATGACGTAGGCGATGCTTCGATTGTGATATTTCCCGATGGTGCGCGCGTCACGAACGGAAAAGCCGCGTGCCCTGGGTTTCATGGCGCAAGCTCGCTATGTCAGCCTGCACACTCGCCGAGCCGAGATCATCGAGGCTGGATTGCACCGCTCGCCGTGCTATGGCGGCAAAAAGACCCTCCAGCCGCGCCAGAATGGCGACACCATCCTTCTGTCCGCTGACACCGAGCCGGATACCGGCCGACACCATCTGCGAGGCCAGCGCATGCAGGAAGGCGGCCGCCGCCTTTTCGACCGGGATGCCGTGGGCGCCCGCGATCACGCCGATCGCAACCGGATAGGCCATCCTTGCCGGAAGCATGGAGAAGATCTCATGCGGCCAGGCGGCAGCGGCCGAAAGAAAGGCATCGCCAAGCAGCATGGTCTCGTTGTGCCGCTCTTTCGAGCCGGCCAGTGCTTCGGCCAGTTCCGCGACTGCCGCAAGCCGCGGCATGTCCGCGCCCGCCCGATGCGCCTCGACCAGCAGGACCGCGTCATTCCACACCGAACCATTCCGGATGAGCGTAGAGATCCAATCTCCCAGCCCGGTGCTGTCGCCCACCAGACCGTCGTGTACTGCACGCTCGAGACCGCCGGAATAGGCGAAGGATCCCACCGGAAACGCCGGCGACAGCCAGGCCATCAGCCGCAGGAGCGCCTGCAGATCGCGATCTTCCGTAACCGTCGTGTCGGTCATCGATGCTCAATCGTGCGAGTGATCATGATGATGCTCGTGACCATGCGAATGGCTGCCATGGGAGTGATAGGCGCCGCGCGCCGGCTGGAACGGCTCGCTCACTTCGGTCACGGCAGCACCCAACCCTTCGAGCATGGAGCGGATCACGTGGTCGCGCAGGATCAGGATGCGCTCTTCCTCGATCTGCGCGGACAGATGCCTGTTGCCGAGATGCCAGGCAAGCTCGACCAGATGCCTGCGGTCGCGCGGGCGGATCTCGAAAAGCTTTTCGTCGGCCGCGACGATCTCGATCAGCTCGCCGTCCTCGCGCACCAGCAGATCGCCGCTGGCAAACAGCACCGGCTCCTTGAGATCGAGCATGACCATGTCGCCATTTTCGAGATGCAGCAGCTTGCGGCGCAGATGCCTGAGATCATGCGGCAGGACGACACGATCGATCGGATTGGAAGAAGGGGTGCCGGCCGGCAGATAGGAGGTGACGCGTTGCATGGCGGTTCCAAATTATGACTTTGTCAGACCATGCAAAATAGTCACCTGCTGTGCAAGCATCAATGACGCGCCTATGCGCTACATCCGCTGCACATAGCGCTGCAGTTCCCGGGGATCGGTCGTCGCTTCCTGTTCGTGCTCGGTTGCGCAGCGATGCCAGACCTGGGACAGCCGCTCGCGCTCGTGCATGACACGATTGCGGCCGAGCGTTTTGGCAAGATAAAGCGCCTTGTCCGCCGCGGCATAGACGGTCTCCGTCTTGCGATCCCTGGTGATGTCGGCAATCCCGGCGGACATGGTGATCTTCACCGAACCGCCGTCGACGGCGATCGAGTGTTCAGCGATCCGCTCCTTGATCTCCTCGATGCGAGCAATGCGCTCGGCGGTATCACCGCCATAAATGATGGCGCCGAATTCCTCGCCGCCGAGCCGGGCAATCACGTCATCTCCGGTAAAGACGCCGGAAAATATCTGCGACACCGCAACAATCACGGCATCGCCGGATGCATGTCCGAAGCGATCGTTGACTGCCTTGAACCGGTCAAGGTCGAAGATGACCAGCGAAGCGCCGTCCGCAGCCGTATCCAGCGCTTCGGTGAAAGCGCGGCGATTGAGCAGGCCGGACAGCATGTCGGTACGGCTCAGCCGCTCGAATTCGGCGCGAGAGACGGCGAGCCTGTGAATCGAAAACCCCGCCAGCACCGCCACCGCACCGGAAACGGTGCCGCCGATGATCCATGCCAGAAGAACGCCGAAGCGCATCGCCTCCATAATCGGCAACGGCAGAAGATCGAGCCATTGCAGCAGGAAAAGCATCGCCAGGATGATGGCAAGCGACATGATGACGGCGACAAAACTCATCTTAAGCGCGAAAATAAAAATCGCACGTCGCTGCTGAAAGTTACCGAGCTCGGCCTGCAGCGAAATCCATCGTTTCATGCGATTCACCTTCCTCAGCCTACCGTTTCGATCATGTGAGATAGGGGTGAAGGCGCTTCCAGGTCTTTAATGTAATGATTAAAATGCGTTGCATTTCCCAAGTTGTGAACAACCAAGCGCGCCCATCCGCAAAATCAGGGTTGCGGATGGAAATGCAGCGCGCCGGCACCGCCACACCACGTCTTGGTCAAAGCCGCATTCGACGCGTAACATCGGAAAACCCCGGGAAACCGGGGTTTTCGCAAATTCGCCGATGGTTGAGCCTGGAAATGGCCTCAGAACAGGAAATAGCGCTGCGCCATCGGCAGCACCGTCGCCGGTTCGCAGGTCAGCAGCTCGCCATCGGCGCGCACTTCGTAGGTTTCCGGATCGACCTCGATATGCGGCGTGAGGCTGTTATGGATCATCGAAGCCTTGGAGATGCCGCCGCGCGTGTTCCTGACCGGCAGCAGCGCCTTGGCGACACCGAGCTTGCCGGCAAGCCCGGCATCGAACGCAGCCTGGGAAACGAAGGTCACCGAAGAATTCGTCCGATTCTTGCCATAGGCACCGAACATCGGCCGGTAGTGCATCGGCTGCGGCGTCGGGATCGAGGCATTCGGATCGCCCATGGGCGCCGCGGCAATGGACCCGCCGAGCAGCACCATCTCCGGCTTCACGCCGAAGAAGGCCGGATTCCAGAGTACCATATCGGCACGCTTGCCGACCTCGATCGAGCCGACCTCATGGCTGACGCCGTGCGCGATCGCCGGGTTGATTGTATATTTGGCGATGTAGCGCTTCGCGCGGAAATTGTCGTTGTCGCCAACCTCCTGCGCCAGGCGGCCACGCTGGCGCTTCATCTTGTCGGCGGTCTGCCAGGTGCGGATCGCCACTTCGCCGACGCGGCCCATGGCCTGGCTGTCGGATGAAATGATCGAGAAGGCACCGATATCGTGGAGAATATCCTCCGCGGCGATCGTCTCCTTGCGGATTCGGCTTTCGGCGAAGGCGATATCTTCGGGAATCGACGGCGACAGGTGATGGCAGACCATCAGCATGTCCAGATGCTCGGCAATCGTATTAACCGTATAGGGCCGCGTCGGATTGGTCGAAGACGGAATGACGTTCGACTGGCCGCAGATCTTGATGATATCGGGCGCGTGGCCACCGCCTGCGCCCTCGGTGTGGAACGCATGGATCGTGCGGCCCTTGATCGCACCGATCGTATCTTCCACGAAGCCGCTTTCATTCAATGTATCCGTGTGGATCATCACCTGAACGTCGTATTCGTCGGCAACGCCGAGGCAGCAGTCGATCGCCGCCGGCGTCGTGCCCCAATCCTCATGCAGCTTCAGCGCGCAGGCGCCGCCAAGCACCATCTCTTCCAAGGCGGCGGGCAAGGACGCATTGCCCTTGGCCGACAGGCCGATATTCATGGGAAAAGCATCGAAGGATTCGATCATGCGCGCCAGATGCCAAGGGCCTGGCGTGCAGGTCGTTGCCAGCGTCCCATGCGCCGGCCCGGTACCGCCGCCAAGCATGGTGGTGATGCCCGACATCAGGGCTTCCTCGATCTGCTGCGGGCAGATGAAATGGATATGGCTGTCCATGCCGCCGGCGGTGACGATCTTGCCCTCGCCCGCAATCGCTTCCGTGCCCGGTCCGACGATGATGTTGACGCCTGGCTGCATATCCGGGTTGCCGGCCTTGCCGATCGCGACGATGCGGCCGTCCTTCAAGCCGATATCCGCTTTCACGATCCCCCAATGGTCGAGGATCAGCGCATTGGTGATGACGGTATCGACGGCGCCGTTCGCGCGCGTCACCTGGCTCTGTCCCATGCCGTCGCGAATGACCTTGCCGCCGCCGAACTTCACTTCCTCGCCATAGGTCGTGAAATCCTTCTCCACCTCGATGAACAATTCGGTATCGGCCAGCCGAACCTTGTCGCCGACGGTCGGTCCGAACATGTTGGCATAGGCGGCGCGGGAAATCTTGTAGGGCATGGATCAGTCTCCTTGGGAGGCAGAGATGAGGTTCGTGTCGGCAAGGCGCCGCAGGCGGCCGAGGGATATGTAAGCCTCTACCAGCCGTTTCTCGGCGGTAAAGGGATGCTCTTCCCAGCCCGTGTGACTAAAGCCGGTAATGGCGATATCGTCGCCGGGATGGCGTGCCATCGCCTCGGCAATCACGATCATGCCGCTGCTCGGCACCACGTAGGAGCCGGGATCGTAGTCCGCCAGCGCCGCGTCCACGCCTTCGTGAATGGATTGATCGATCACGACATGCCGTTTGCCTGTTGCCTGACAGAAGGCGGTGAACTGGTCGGTATAGTCGTCACAAAAGTCGTCGAGTTCCGGATGAGAGATCGCCAACGGCGCGCGCAACGCGGCGAATTTTCTTGGATCGCGCACGCTCCAGATTTCCGATGCGGAGGCAACGGCGGGGCTCTTGCGCCACTCGGCCGAGCCGAGCATGGCGCGTGCTGGCCGGCCTGTGTTGCAGACGGCGACGACACCGGTCCGGCTGCCGCCGGCCCCCATCGAGCGACAATCGTTGAAGCGGATCACGAGATCGGCGGCATCGATGATATCGGCGGCACCTGCCGCGATCTCACCATTGCCGACGATCATCACGCTGCGCCTGGAACTCACTGATCACCCTCCGGTCCATCGGCGAGGTCCTTCAATTCCTTCGTCCGTTTGTTGGACAAATCAGCTTTGCAACCGGAAACGAGCATGGGCTCCATGGAGCCACCCCGCGCCTGGAACCCCTGCCCCTCGCATTCGCCGTCGCGATAGTCCACCCAGGCGCGCTGCGCCTTGATAAGCGCCTTTTCAGCGCCTTTCATGTCGTTATCCAGATCCGAGTCGATGGCAACCATCGCAGCCCGCGTCTTCTTGTATTGCGCGTTCAACGCTTTGTCGGCCGTGTCGAAATCCAGCGAAGCACAAATGTTCAGGTCCGTCTGTGCCTCAGCCTTGGCGCAATCGATCTTCGGTTCATCCGGATTGTTCTGCGCAAAGGCGGGTCCGCAGATCAGGGCTGCGGCAAGAGCCGCGGCAGGCACAAGCAATTTCATCGACATTGAACTCCCCCAAGAATCTAAAGCTTGCCCATGACCTGTTGACGGAAACCGTAGACTTCCCGCTTGCCCGATAGCGGGATCAGCGTCACCGAGCGCGTCTGTCCCGGCTCGAAGCGCACGGCCGTTCCGGCGGGAATATCGAGCCGCATCCCTTTCGCCTTCTCGCGGTCGAAGGAAAGCCCGGCATTGGTTTCGGCAAAATGATAATGGCTTCCGACCTGCACCGGCCTGTCGCCGGTATTGGAAACCTCCAGCGTCACGGTCGGCGCTCCGGCATTGAGTTCGATATCGCCGCTCGCGGCGATGATTTCACCTGGGATCATGGTTCTCTCCTCATGCGGCCCGGACGGGCGCACATCCTTCAGCTTTCAGGATACGCTTGGTCGAAGCGGGATATTTGGCAAGCAGCGCCGCCGGGCGGATGGGACGCCGCGCGAAGTCGCCGCCGCAATTCGGGCAGACGCCGCCCAATACAGTATCGACGCAATCGGCGCAGAAGGTGCACTCGAAAGTGCAGATCATCGCCTCCTCGCTGTCCGGCGGCAAATTCCTGTCGCAGCATTCGCAACTGGGTCTCAGTTCCAGCATGGCAGCCTCACCGGATCGGCTCGTGGACAGTCACGAGCTTGGTCCCATCGGGAAACGTCGCTTCGACCTGAACATCATGGATCATCTCGGCAATGCCTTCCATGACCTGATCGCGGGTAATGACATGGGCGCCGGCTTCCATCAGCTCGGCAACCGCGCGGCCGTCCCGTGCGCCCTCGACGACGAAATCGCTGATCAGCGCGATGGCTTCGGGGTGATTGAGCTTGACGCCGCGCTCCAGCCGCCGCCGCGCCACCATCGCCGCCATGGAAATCAGCAGCTTGTCTTTTTCTCTCGGAGTGAGGTTCATCGCCTACCTATGTGATTGCTGTTGTCTCGAGACTATAAGTTCCAGACTTTCGGCACAGGCGCTCCGTTGCGCAAGGCGGAAATGATCGGGATGAGGATTTTTCTGAGCGCGAAACCATCGGCGGCGGCGAGCCGCACGACGAGCTTCTCGCCCCAGTGGCTGGCGCCCCCCATATGCGTTTCGAGGAGCGGCCGGATGCGGCCGAGATAGGTCTCGGCCAGCGGCCCGACATAAAGCAAGGTCGCAAAGGCAACCTGGCCGCTCAGGACAGCCGCCTTCGCCGTCAATGCGGCCACGTCGCCGTCCAGGCGCAGTTCCTCGACATGAACAAGCCGCTCGCGGCGACGGATGCGCCAGCGATCACGGAACAATCCCTGCGCCATAACCTCGCCCATGGCTTTCCGCCCGAGCAGGATCGCCTCGACGGCAAGGAATTCGGCTGTGTCGTCAAGCTGGACATTCAACGCACGCGAAAGCGAGGCGCGGTCGAAGAGGATGGTCTCCTGCGGCAGCCAATCGACCCGGGCGCCCGCACCAACTTTTATGGATGTCTGCACCTCGGCCGTGCCGGCCGAAGCCTTGTAGATCTTCTCGCAGGCCTGCGTCGTCACATCGATGCGCGTGCCCGGCCCGGCGACGACGCTCCAATCCATCCGGTCGCCGCCGGTCAGGCCGCCGGCCGTGTTGATGATGACGGCTTCCATGGAATGATCGAAGGTCTCCGGCAGCCTGATCTTGGCGGCCCCCTCCTGGAAGAGCTCGGCGAGGCGCGTGCGGCCGCCAAGCGACTTGGCCGCAAGATGGCCGCGACCACGCGCCCTCTGCGGTCTCGTGCCTGCCGCCGTCATTGTCATCTGCCTCTCCACACATCACACCATGCCCGGCCATTGAAACCCGGCAAGGAATAAACGCAAGCAATTTCTGTGCCTTATGCGATGCCGCGCAATATCGGCCTATCGTCAGCCGTGTCAGCCGCATTTTTCGTCAAAAGCCGAAAAGAAAGGCAATCGTCTCAGACGGTCAGATGGCGGCGAGCCTCCGGCGTATCCAGCGTCTCCGCCAGGCCCTCATGCACGATCTCGCCGCGATCCATGATGTAGACATAATCGGCGAGCTCGCGGCAGAAATCGAGATACTGCTCGACGAGCAGGATCGCCATGCCGGTGCTATCCCTGAGATAGCGGATCGCCCGGCCGATATCCTTGATGATCGACGGCTGGATGCCCTCGGTCGGTTCGTCCAGCACCAGGATCTTCGGCCGCGTCACCATCGCCCGCCCGATCGCCAATTGCTGCTGCTGGCCGCCCGAGAGATCGCCGCCACGGCGCGACAGCATGGATTTCAGCACCGGAAACAGGCTGTAGATGTCATCGGGAATGCTGCGGTCGCGGCGGGAAAGCGGCGCATAGCCGGTCTCGAGATTTTCCTTCACGCTTAAGAGCGGAAAGATCTCGCGTCCCTGCGGCACATAGCCGATCCCCTGCTTGGCGCGCGCGAACGGTGCCATGCCGTTCAGCGTCACACCATTGAAGGCAACCGTGCCGGCCGACAAGGCGTGCTGTCCGGTGACGGCGCGCAAGAGCGAGCTTTTGCCGACGCCGTTGCGCCCGAGGACACAGGTGATCTTGCCCATCTCGGCCTTGATCGAGATGCCACGCAGCGCCTGAGCGGCGCCATAATGCAGATTTGCGTTTTCTACTGTCAGCATGGCTTCATCTTCTTTCTTTTCCCTCAGGCCCCCTCACCCTAACCCTCTCCCCGAGGGGAGAGGGAATTGCCTTTGTATCCCCGCTCACTTCACTAGTTAGGCGAGCCGAAAGCGCCTCCTCTCCTTCTCCCCTCGGGGAGAAGGTGCCCGACAGGGCGGATGAGGGGGATGCCCGACATGTCGGCTACCGCCCCAGATAATTCTCGATCACCTTCGGATCGCTGCTGACGAAATCGATGGATCCTTCCGCCAGAACCGAGCCTTCCGCCAGGCACGTCACCTTGACACCGAGATCGCGGATGAAACCCATGTCGTGCTCGACCACCACGACCGAGCGCGTCTTGGCGATCTCCTTCAGAAGCACGGCCGTCTCAGCCGTTTCCGCATCCGTCATGCCCGCCACCGGCTCGTCGACCAGCAGGAGCTTCGGTTCCTGCGCGAGCAGCATGCCGATCTCCAGCCACTGCTTCTGGCCGTGTGAAAGATTGGCCGCCAGCTCGTCGCGCCGATGCGAGAGCCGCACCGTCTCGAGGATTTCCTCGATGCGATCGCGATCGGCAGGCGTCAGCCGGTAGAAGAGCGTCGCGAAGACGCCGCGATTGCGGTTGAGCGCCAGTTCGAGGTTGTCCCAGACGGTATGGCTTTCGAAGACGGCCGGCTTCTGGAATTTCCGTCCGATGCCGAGCTGGGCGATATCGGCCTCGTCCTTCTTGGTGAGATCAATCAGGCCGTTGAAGAACACCTCGCCCTCGTCAGGCCGCGTCTTGCCGGTGATGATATCCATCATCGTGGTCTTGCCGGCGCCGTTCGGGCCGATGATGGCGCGAAGCTCACCCGGCTCGATGACGATCGACAGCGAATTCAAAGCCTTGAAGCCGTCGAAAGATACCGAGACATTGTTGAGATAGAGCATGCTGTTGGGTTTGATGTCCGGGATCATGGTCCTACTCCGCAGCCTGCACGGACTGTTGGGCTTCATCCTTCGCTGCCTTCGGCGGCGGGTTTTCCGGCGTCCGTTTCCTGCCGAGATATTGCGCGATGGTGCCGACGATGCCCTTGGGCAGGAACAAGGTCACCGCAACGAACAAGCCACCGAGCGCAAACAGCCAGAACTCGGGAAACAGGCCAGTGAGGATGGTCTTCCCGCCATTGACGAGCACGGCACCGATGATGGGGCCGATCAGGGTCGCTCTGCCGCCGACCGCCGTCCATATGACGACTTCGATCGAATTGGCCGGTGCAAATTCACCGGGATTGATGATGCCGATCTGCGGCACGTAGAGCGCGCCGGCGATCCCCGCCATCATCGCCGATACGACAAAGACGAAGAGCTTCATATGCTCGACGCGATAACCGAGAAAGCGCGTGCGGCTTTCGGCATCGCGCACGCCGACCAGCACCTTGCCGAACTTCGAACGCACGATGGCCGAGGACAGCATCAGCGCCAGCGCCAGGAACACCGCCGTCACGGCGAAAAGCACGGCACGCGTGCCATCGGCCTGGATGTTGAAGCCGAGAATATCCTTGAAGTCAGTCAGGCCGTTGTTGCCGCCGAAACCCATATCGTTGCGGAAGAAGGCAAGCAGCAGCGCATAGGTCATCGCCTGCGTGATGATCGACAGGTAGACGCCGTTGACGCGAGAGCGGAAGGCGAACCAGCCGAAGACGAAGGCGAGCAGACCCGGAGCCACCAGCACCATGAGCATGGCGAACCAGAACTGATCGAAGCCATGCCAGAACCAAGGCAGCTCCTTCCAGTTCAGGAAGACCATGAAGTCGGGCAGGATGGGATTGCCGTAGGTGCCGCGCGAGCCGATCTGCCGCATCAGATACATGCCCATCGCATAGCCACCGAGCGCGAAGAAGGCGCCATGGCCGAGCGAGAGAATGCCGCAGTAACCCCAGACGAGATCGAGTGCCAAGGCGAGCAGCGCATAGGTCAGGTACTTGCCGAACAGCGACATCAGATAGGTGGGCACATGCAGCGGGCTCGTTTCCGGCAGGGCCAGATTGGCGAGCGGCACGAGCACCGCGACGGCAAGCAGGATCGCGATGGCGATGCTGATACGCCGGTCGAGCGAGCGGAGGATAAAGGCCGTGATCATGCTTCCACCGCCCTTCCCTTGAGGGCAAAGAGCCCGCGCGGACGTTTCTGAATAAAGAGGATGATGAGGACGAGAACGAGGATCTTGCCGAGGACGGCTCCCGCATAGGGTTCGAGGAACTTGTTGAGGATGCCGAGAGAGAAGGCGCCGACGAGCGTGCCCCACAGATTGCCGACGCCGCCGAACACCACCACCATGAAGCTATCGATGATGTAGCTCTGGCCGAGGTTGGGCGAGACATTGTCGATCTGCGAGAGCGCGACACCCGCCATGCCGGCGATGCCGGAGCCGAGTGCAAAGGTGAAGGCATCGACCCAGGATGTGCGGATCCCCATCGAGGAGGCCATGCGCCGGTTCTGCGTCACCGCCCGCATCTGCAGCCCGAACGCCGAGCGCTTCAGCAGCAACAAGAGGGCAACGAACACGCCAAGCGCGAAAACGATGATCCAGAGGCGGTTCCAGGTGATCGAGAGGTAGCCGAGGTCGAACGAACCCGACATCCAGGAGGGGTTGCCGACCTCCTGATTGGTCGGCCCGAAGATCGAACGAACCGCCTGCTGCAGGATCAGCGAGATGCCCCAGGTGGCGAGCAGCGTTTCCAGCGGCCTGCCATAGAGGAAGCGGATGACGCCACGCTCGATGACAAGACCGACGGCACCGGTGACGATGAAGGCGACGGGCAGTGCAATCGCCAACGACCAATCGAACAACTCGGGATAGGAGGTGCGGATGATGCTTTGAACGACGAAGGTCGAATAGGCGCCCAGCATCACCATCTCGCCATGCGCCATGTTGATGATGCCCATGACGCCGAAGGTGATGGCAAGACCGATGGCAGCCAACAGAAGCACGGAGCCAAGCGACAGGCCGTACCAGACATTCTGCACCGCATTCCAGAACTTCAACTGCTCCTGAATGCCGGCAATGGCGGCAGCGACATCCGGCTTGAGGCTATCATCTACCGATACAGAGGAAAGAAGCCCGATCGCATCCCGACCGCCTTCGTTCTTGATCGTCTCGATCGCCGCCTTCTTGTCTTCCGCCGGGCGGTCAGAGCCTAGCACCGCAACGGCCCTCGCCCTTTCGAGCACGCCGCGAATTGCTCCGTCCTTCTCGCTCTGCAGTGCCGTCTCGACGGCTTCCAGCGAATCCGCGCTGGGCGCCTTCAGGATGGATTGCGCAGCCTCAAGGCGCGTTGCGCGATCCGGGCTCATCAGCGTCAATCCGCCGAGAGCCGCGCGAACCGCGCGGCGCAGGTTGTTGTTGATCTTGATCTTGCCGAGATTGTCCTTGGCTTCCCGGCCGGCGGCCTGCCCGGTCAGCGGGTCCACCAGGTCCAGCATCTCGCCGGAGGACTTGGCGATGAACACCTGGTTGTCTGACTTGCGGACATAGAGATCGCCGTCGGAGAAGGCCTGCAACGCCGGCACGACCTTGGGATCGCCTGTTTTCGCCAGATTCTGAACGATCTCGCCGGCTTTTTGGAAATTGGCCTGGCCGAGCGAATTGATCAGGCCGTGCGCATCCTCCTGGGCACGCAGGCCCGTGGCCGTCAGCGCCAGCATCAGGCAGAAGCCGGCGGCGAGAGCCAGGGCCATGCGGTAAACGAATTTGTCGAACATTGGGCTTGTCCCCTCAAGCTGCCGCGGGCAGAAAAGCCTGCCCGCGGCGGTCTTGCGTCATATGGGCTGGAAATCAGGAACCCTTGCCGCCGCACTTGCCGGTGGAAACGTTGAAGTTGCCGCAGTTCATCGGCATGCGCCAATCCGAGATCAGATCCTTGCTGTCGGGCAGGTAGTCAGACCATTCCTTGCCGACCACCGCGGGGGTCTGCGACACGACGTCGAACTGGCCGTTCTCCTGCACTTCGCCGATCAGCACCGGCTTGGTGATGTAGTGGTTCGGCATCATGGTGGCGGTGCCGCCGGTGAGGTTCGGAACCGAGACGCCGACCAGCGCGTCGATGACCTTGTCCGGATCGGTCGTGCCGGCCTTCTCGACAGCCTTCACCCACATGTTGAAGCCGATATAGGCGGCTTCCATCGGGTCGTTGGTGACGCGCTTGTCGTTCTTGGTGTAGGCATGCCATTCCTTGATGAAGGCGGCGTTGGCCGGGGTGTCGACGGACTGGAAGTAGTTCCAGGCGGCCAGGTGTCCCACAAGCGGCTTGGTGTCGACGCCGGCCAGCTCCTCTTCGCCGACGGAGAAGGCGACGACCGGAATATCTTCCGCCTTGACGCCCTGGTTGCCGAGCTCCTTGTAGAAGGGAACATTGGCATCGCCATTGATCGTCGAGACGACAGCGGTCTTCTTGCCCGCCGCGCCGAAGGCCTTGATCTTGGAAACTTCCGTCTGCCAGTCGGAGAAGCCGAACGGCGTGTAGTTGATGACGATGTCTTCGTCTTTGACACCCTTGGACTTCAGATAGGCCTCGAGGATCTTGTTGGTCGTGCGCGGATAGACATAGTCCGTGCCCTCAAGCACCCAGCGCTGCACGCCTTCGTTCTTCATCAGATAGTCGACGGCCGGGATTGCCTGCTGGTTGGGAGCGGCGCCCGTATAGAAGACGTTGCGCTCGGACTCTTCGCCTTCGAACTGGACCGGATAGAACAGGATCGAATTCAGTTCCTTGAAAACAGGCAGCACTGACTTGCGTGAAACGGAGGTCCAGCAGCCGAAGACGGCGGAGACCTTGTCCTTCTGGATCAGCTCGCGGGCCTTTTCCGCAAAGAGCGGCCAGTTGGAGGCCGGGTCGACGACGACGGGCTCGAGCTTCTTGCCGAGAACGCCGCCCTTCTTGTTCTGCTCGTCGATGAGCATCAGCATGGCGTCCTTCAGCGTCGTTTCCGAGATCGCCATGGTGCCGGAAAGCGAATGCAGGACACCGACCTTGATGGT
Organism: Rhizobium sp. CCGE531; assembly: GCF_003627795.1. Taxonomy (NCBI): domain Bacteria; kingdom Pseudomonadati; phylum Pseudomonadota; class Alphaproteobacteria; order Hyphomicrobiales; family Rhizobiaceae; genus Rhizobium; species Rhizobium sp. CCGE531. The sequence continues at coordinate 2,942,663 of NZ_CP032684.1, forward strand.
GTCGTCAGCTGCAAAAGCGCCGTGGAATGCGGTCGTGGACATGATGGCGCCAAGCAGCGCGCCGGAGACGAGAGTCTTGAATTTCATCCGTGGTTCCCCTCTTTTTGTCTGCCGCAACGGCCGGTAAACGAAGATGAACCGTTGCCTTCAGCGACTATCCGGTAGCGCCTGGGGAAACCACATACGTAATATGACGTAGGCGTCGGGGCGAAATGTGCAGCTTTGGACACCCGCATGCCCTTAAGCACCGTATCGATCCATGTTACGACATCTCTGGATCGCCGGAACTACCGGGGCGGGACCACTGAAGGGCAAGCATGGCTGCGCGGCAACGCATCATTCCAGTAAGACGTGAGTATAATCGCTGGGTCGCGAACCAGACCCTGGAAGACTATGCCCTGCGTTTTACCGCCAAGAGCGCGCGGCAATTCTCCTCGCAACGCATATCGCAAACGGCCATCGGCGCCATTTCCTTCCTGGCGCTGGAGGCGATCGGCGGCACGATCACGCTCTCCTACGGCACCACCAACGCCTTCTATGCCATCATCGTCGCCAGCATCGTCATGTTGGCGATCGGATTGCCGATCAGCCGCTATGCCATCCGCCACGGCGTCGACATCGACCTTTTGACGCGCGGCGCGAGCTTCGGCTATATCGGCTCGACCGTCACCTCGCTGATCTACGCCAGCTTCACCTTCATGCTCTTTGCGATCGAAGCATCGATCATGTCCGGGGCGCTGGAACTGACGCTCGGCATACCCGTTTGGATCGGCTATATCATCAGCGCCGTCATGGTGATCCCGCTCGTCACCCACGGCGTCAGCCTTATCAGCCGGTTCCAGCTGCTGACGCAGCCCTTCTGGATCGTTCTCAATATCCTGCCCTTTGTCTTCATCGCCTTTGCCGATTGGGGTAAATTCGATCTCTGGCGCGCCTTTGCCGGCATTCATCATGCAGCGAGCGCCCCGGGCAACGCCGCCCCCTTCGATCTGGTGGAATTCGGCGCCGCTTCCGCCGTCATCCTCGCCCTGATGTCACAGATCGGCGAGCAGGCCGACTTCCTGCGCTTCCTGCCGCCGGATGGTCACCGCAAATGGCGCCATCGCCTGGCTGTCTTCCTTGCCGGGCCGGGATGGGTGATTATCGGCGCGCCGAAGCTGCTGGCTGGTTCCTTCCTCGTCGTTCTGACGCTGACCTCGGGCGTGCCGGCCGATCGCGCCGCCGATCCCGCGCAGATGTATCTGACGGCCTTCGGCTATATGATCCCCTGGCACAATGCCGCGCTGCTGCTGATGGCCGCCTTCGTAATGATCTCGCAGCTCAAGATCAATGTCATGAACGCCTATGCCGGCTCGCTTGCGTGGTCGAACTTCTTTTCGCGGCTGACGCACAGCCATCCCGGCCGCGTGATCTGGCTCGTCTTCAATGTCGCCATCGCGCTGCTGCTGATGGAACTCGGCATCTACCGGCTGCTGGAAGAGACGCTCGGCATCTTCTCGATCATCGCCATGGCCTGGCTCTGCACCATCTCCGCCGATCTCTTCATCAACAAGCCGCTGGGGCTGGCCCCGCCCGGCATCGAATTCAAGCGCGCGCATCTCTACGACATCAATCCGGTCGGCCTCGGCGCCATGGCGCTTTCGGCAAGCATCGCCCTGATCGCGCATTTCGGCGCTTTCGGCTCGATCGCGGCGTCGCTTGCGCCCTATATCACCCTGATCGTCGCGCTCATCGCCTCGCCCGCCATCGCGTGGGCGACCGAGGGCAAATATTACCTCGCCCGCAAGCCGCGACAGAGCTGGAAGAACCTGACCACCATCACCTGCTCGGTCTGCGAACACCCGTTCGAGCCCGAGGACATGGCCTGGTGCCCGGCCTATGCCGCGCCGATCTGCTCGCTCTGCTGTTCGCTCGACAGCCGCTGCCACGACATGTGCAAGCCGAAAGCACGGCTCAATACGCAGGTCGCCACGGTCGCAAAGGCCCTGCTGCCGGAAAGCATCGTCGCGAAGCTTGCCACGCGCCTCGGTCGCTACGGCATTGCCGTCGCCGTGGCTCTGACCGCCGTGGGCGCGATCCTGGCAATGATCGCGCATCAGGTGGGCGCCGCATCTCCGGAGACGGCCTCCGTCGTCAACCGCACCATCCTCATCGTCTTCTTCGTCTTTGCCGTCATCGCCGGCGTCGTCTGCTGGTTCTATGTTCTCGCTCATGATAGCCGCGTGGTCGCCGAGGAGGAATCCTCGCGCCAGAACACGCTGCTGCTGAAGGAAATTGCCGCGCACAAGAAAACCGACGCCGCCCTGCAGGGCGCCAAGGAGGCGGCCGAGGCGGCGAACCGCGCCAAGAGCCGCTATGTCGTCGGCCTGAGCCACGAACTGCGCACGCCGCTCAATGCGGTGCTCGGCTATGCGCAGATACTGGAGCGCGACGAGACCATTCCCGCGCCCCGGCAATCCTCGCTCAAGGTCATCCGGCGCAGCGCCGAGCATCTTTCGGGTCTGATCGACGGGCTGCTGGATATTTCGAAGATCGAGGCCGGCCGCCTGCAGGTCTACTCCAACGAAATCAACATCCACGACTTCCTCGACCAGATCGTCGACATGTTCCGTCCCCAGGCGCAAGCCAAGGGGCTGACCTTCATCCATGAGCGCTCCGCCTCCCTGCCCGACTATGTCCGCACCGACGAAAAGCGGTTGCGCCAGATCCTCGTCAATCTCCTTTCCAACGCCATCAAGTTCACCGATACCGGGACCGTTCGCTTCGAGGTGGCTTACCGCAACCAGGTCGCCACCTTCACCGTTTCCGACACCGGCCGCGGCATCGCCGCCAAGGACATTACCCGTATCTATGAACCCTTCCAGCGCGGCGAGGCCGATAGCGTCAGGCCGATGCCCGGCCTTGGCCTTGGTCTCACCATCACGCAACTGCTCACGAACACGCTAGGCGGCGAGATTTCCGTTGCGAGCGAGAAAGATGTGGGCTCGACCTTCAAGGTGCGCCTGATGTTGTCGGCCGTGATCCGCCCGATGAAACCGCCGGCACAGGAGCAGCGCATTGCCGGCTACGAAGGGCCGCGTCGCACCATCGTCGTCGTCGACGACAATGAAGATCATCGCGAACTGATGCGCGAGATCCTGTCGCCGCTCGATTTCATCGTGCTGACCGCCGCCGGTGGTCCCGACTGCCTGACACTGATCGAAGGCATCAAGCCGGATCTGTTCCTGGTCGATATCTCCATGCCCGGCATGAACGGCTGGCAGCTCGTCTCGCGGCTCAGGGAGAACGGCCAGACGGCGCCGATCCTGATGCTGTCGGCCAATATCGGCGATGCCGCCGCGGCGACCGACAGCGACGATAGCCACAACGACGCCATCTCCAAGCCGATCGACATCCGCCAGCTTCGCGACAAGCTTGCGCTTCATCTCGGCCTGAAGTGGACCTACGCCGATGCCTCCGCACCGCTAGCACCGAAATCGCCGCCACCCTTGAAGAGCCCGGGGATTGAGCATGTGCGCGAATTGGCGCGGCTCGGCGAGATAGGCTATATCAGGGGCATAGAGGCAAAGCTTGCCGATCTTGCCAAGCTGGATGAAAATCAGCCCTTCACCGCCGCTATGCGCGCTCATGTTCAGGCCTTCGATCTCGGCGGCTTCCTGAATGCGCTGCACGCCTTCGACACTGAAAAGGTAGATCAGATTGGCTGAGACCACCCTTCCCCGCGACATAGTCTTGCTGGTGGACGATTCGCCCGAGGCGCTCGGCTTCCTGACGGATGCGCTCGAGCAATCCGGCTTCTCCGTGCTGATCGCCACCTCCGGATCGGCGGCGCTGAACATCGTCGAGCGCATCACGCCCGATCTTATCCTGCTCGATGCCGTCATGCCGGCGATGGATGGTTTTGAGACCTGCCGCCGGCTGAAGGCCAATGCGGGCATCGCGCAGATTCCCGTCGTCTTCATGACCGGGCTGACCGAAACCGAGCATGTGGTGCACGCGCTGGAATCCGGCGGCGTCGATTATCTGACGAAGCCGATCAATGTCGACGAGCTGCGCGCCCGCATCCGCGTCCACCTGCGCAATGCCCGCTCCGCCCAGAGCGCCCGGGTGGCGCTCGATGCCGCTGGCCGCCATCTCCTGGCGGTCAAGGGCAACGGCGCCATCCATTGGTCGACGCCGCAGGCAACCCGCCTCATCAACGCCGCGACCGGCAGCGACGACGGCCTCGATCTCGCGTCGAAACACATTGCCGCCTTCATGCTGGAACGGGAGCGGCTTGGGCTGGCGCGCGACAATCTTCTTTCGATCAGCAATGGCGGACAGGCGGCGTTGCAATTTACCTTCCTCGGCGCCATCGGCCCCGACGAATATCTTTTTCGCCTGACGGCCACCAATCAGCGCGCCGATGATGATATCCTGCGCCAGCATTTCTCTTTGACACAACGCGAATCCGAGGTGCTGCTATGGCTCGCCAAGGGCAAATCGAACCGCGACATCGGCGAAATCCTCGGGCTATCAGCCCGTACGGTGAACAAGCATCTGGAGCAGATCTACGTGAAGCTGGGTGTCGAGAACCGGGCATCCGCCGCCGTGAAAGCAGCGCATGCGCTGCATGAAGTGTAAGGGCAGTCAGGCCTTCTCCCTGCTTGCGGCGAGAAGACGGTATTAAATCACACGATCCGGTGGCTCGCGCCCGGCAAAGAAGGCGGTGATATTGTCCACCACCTTCATGCCCATCGCGGTGCGTGTCTCTTCCGTGGCGCTGCCGAGATGCGGCAGAAGCACGACATTGTCCATCGTCCGCAAGCGCTCGGGAACATGCGGCTCGGCCTCATAGACGTCGAGGCCGGCGCCGCGGATCCTCCCCTGCTCCAGTGCTGAAATCAACGCCGCCTCGTCGACGACATCTCCCCTTGCCGTATTGATCAGGAAGGCGCCGGGTTTCATGGCTGCGAAGCGGGCCGCATTCATCAGGTGGCGGTTTTCGGCGCCGCCTGGGCAATGCAGGGAGACGAAGTCCGAGACTTCGAGAACATCCTCCACCCTCTGCAATTGCACCGCGCCATAGCGCGCGGCTTCCATCGGATCGATGGCGGAGCGATTATGGAAGACGACTTCCATGCCGAAGCCGAAATGACAGCGTTGCGCAAACGCCCTGCCGATGCGGCCGAAGCCGATGATGCCGACTGTCTTGCCGGTGACTTTGGTGCCGACCAGATGCGTCGGCCGCCAGCCGGTCCATGCCCCGGCCCTGAGCTCGCGCTCACCTTCCCCGCCGCGCCGGGCAACGGAAAGCAGGAGCAGCATGGCGATATCGGCGGTGCAGTCCGTCAGGACACCAGGCGTGTTGGTGACGACCACGCCCTTTTCCTTGGCGACGGCGATATCGATGTGATTGAAGCCGACACCGAAATTGCCAAGAATCCTCGTCCGGATCGCCTGACCTTCGAAGAGCGCGGCCGGAAGCTTGTCGGATACGGTCGGGAGAACCGCATCATAGGCCAGCAGCGCCTCGCGCAACTGCGCCAAATCGAGCGCGACGTCATCCTTGTTCAGCGTGACATCGAAACGCTCCGAAAGCACCGCCTCGACCGCGGCCGGCCAGCGCCGGGTAACGAGAATACGGGGTTTGCTCATGCTGCCTTCCTCCTGCCGATACAAGGGCAGATTTAAAGCAGCTCCTGCGCGAAGGGAACGACGAACCGACTTTGCGGCCATGAAAACGGCAGAGAAAAGCCCGGCCAACAGGCCGGGCTCCTCAGATCATCAGCAATGCCTGAAAGGGCAATGCAAAGACTACTTAGAGATTTCGTCGTAGTTATACTTGCCGTCGGAACCCTTGGCCCACTTGTACATGACGTAGTCCGGACGGGTGATATCGCCCTTGGCGTTGAAGCCGAGATCGCCGATGGCGGTCTTGAACGGACCCTTTGCCTTCAGAGCGTCGGCCACAGCCATCGGATCGTTGGAACCGGCAGCCTTGGCGGCGGCAGCGATAACCTGCAGGGCCGAGTAGGAGTAGAGCGTGTAGCCTTCCGGCTCGTAGCCGGCAGCGCGGAACTTGGCGACGAGATCGGCGGAAGCCTTGTTCTTGCGCGGATCCGGCGCGAAGGTCATCAGCGTGCCGTTAACGGCGTCGCCGGCGATCGAGGCCAGCTCGTTCGAGACGATACCGTCACCGGACATGAAGTGAGCCTTCACGCCCTGGTCGGCCATCTGACGCATGATGAGACCGGCTTCGGTATGCAGACCGCCGTAATAGACGAAGTCGACGCCAGCCTGCTTCATCTTGGCGATGAGGGCGGAGTAGTCCTTGTCGCCAGGGGTGATGCCTTCGTAAAGAACTTCCTTTACGCCATCGGCGTTGAGGTTCTTCTTGGTTTCGTCGGCGAGGCCCTGACCATACGGGGTCTTGTCATGAACGACGGCAACCTTGGCGCCCTTGAAATTGTCGGCGATGTACTTGCCGGCAACCTCGCCCTGCTGGTCGTCGCGACCGCAAGTACGGAAGGTGTTCCACAAGCCGCGTTCAGTGAACTGCGGATTGGTCGAAGCCGGCGTGATCTGCAGGATGCCGTTTTCGGCATAGACTTCCGAAGCCGGGATGGAAACGCCCGAGTTGAAGTGACCGACAACGAACTTCACGCCGTCAGCAACGAACTTGTTGGCGACCGAAACGCCCTGCTTGGCATCGGAAACGTCGTCGCCGAGTTCGACCTTGACCTTTTCCCCGTTGATGCCGCCGGCCGCGTTGATATCGGCAGCAGCCTGCTCTGCACCCTTCTGGAGCTGCGCGCCAAACGCAGCATTCGGGCCCGTCAACGGACCGCCAACGCCAATAATGATGTCGGCCTTGGCAACGCCGCCGAACGCGATCATCGCCGACAAAGCCACCGCCGACAGAAGATACTTCTTCATATTGTTACTCCCAATTTTTGAGCGGGTTCCGTTCGATTTGCCCCTGCGCGATACCCACCAATCATCACGCCGGTAACGCATGTATTTCCGAACTCTGGAAGCATGACCCTGCCGTATGTCATTTGCTTTATTGAGGGGCAGGATGACGCCGATGCTGCATGCAGACTGTGCCTAGTTTAAGCACACTGTCAATTCTTCTTCTTCCAGGAAAAGGCCGAGGTCTTTTCATAGAGCCAGTAATAATTGTTCACCATCTGGTCGGTGCGCCGGTAGCGATATCCCGCCATCGAGAACACGAGCAGGAGAACGACGTCGATGATGTAGATCGTTGAATCGAATACCGGTCCGTTGAACAGCGCATGGTGCAGGAATTGCAATCCCAGGCCGATCAGGAAGCTGTAGATAACGACAAGCGGATAGGAATCCCAATTGGAGGCCACGGCACGACCGGCGCGCCATGCGGTCCAGAACCCAAGAATGACGATAACCACGCGTATGACCATGCGGCCGCCGCTATCGCTGTCGAAGAGAAGTCCCTGCATATCAAATTCTCCGCGGAACGAGACTCAATGATGCCCACCTTCGAGATAGGCGGCGCGCACTTCCGGATTGGCAAGCAACTCCTTGCCCGAACCGGTCATCGTCACCCGGCCGTTGACCATCACATAGGCACGATCGGAAAGCTTCAGCGCCGCAAAGGCATTCTGCTCGACGAGGAACACCGTCAGCCCCTGGGTCTTGTTCAGATCCTTGATGGCTTCAAAGATACCTTTGACGATCAGCGGCGCAAGACCGAGCGACGGCTCATCCAGCAGCAGCAGCTTGGGGCGCGCCATCAGTGCTCGGCCGATCGACAACATTTGCTGCTCGCCGCCCGAAAGCGTGCCGCCGCGCTGCGCCTGGCGCTCCTTGAGGCGCGGGAAGAGCGTGAAGATCTTCTCGACGTCCTCGTTGAAATGTTTGAGCTTGTCGAGGCTCGCGCCCATCTGCAGGTTTTCATGGACCGTCATGCGCGGAAAAATGCGCCGCCCTTCGGGCGACTGGGCGATGCGAAGCCTTGCGATCTCATGCGTCGGCATGCGCGTGATATCGCGGCCATCGAAGGTGACCGAACCGCTGCGTGCCTGCGGGCTGCCGCAGATCGTCATCATCAGCGTCGACTTGCCGGCGCCGTTGGCACCGATCAGGCTGACGATCTCGCCGCTGTTGACTTCGATATCGACGCCGGCAAGCGCGCGGATATTGCCGTAATAGGTCTCGACACCCGCGACTTTCAGAAGTGGTTGCCCCGTCATCAATTTTCGCCCTCTTGGAGGTGCTCGACTTCGGCAATCACCTCTTCCACTTCCTCATCCTCGACGCCCAGATAGGCCGCGATCACCCTTGGATCGTTCTTGACTTCATCCGGCGTACCGTCGGCGATCTTCTGCCCATATTCGAGCACGATGACGTGGTCGGAGATTTCCATGACCACCGACATGTCGTGTTCGATCAGCAGGATCGACGTGCCGATATCCTTGCGGATGCTGCGCAGAAACTCATTGAGAACCAGGGACTCGCGAGGATTGAGACCGGCCGCCGGCTCGTCCAGACAAAGTAGTTCGGGACCGGTGCACATGGCGCGGGCGATTTCCAACCGACGCTGGGCGCCATAGGGAAGATCGCCGGCCGGATCGTCGGCGCGATCGATGAGATCGGCCTTTTCGAGCCAGAAGCGTGCCAGCTCGATCGCATTCTTCGCCTCGGCCCGATAGGGACCGATGCCAAGCAGGCCAAGGATCGTATAGCCTGAGGCCCGCATCAGCTTGTTATGCTGCGCCACCAGCAGGTTTTCGAGCACAGTGAGGCCCGAAAACAGGCGAATATTCTGGAAGGTACGCGCCACCTTGGCTTCGCGCGTGATCCGGAAATCCGGAAGCCGCTCCAGCAGATAGTCCTTACCGCTTTTCTGGTTGAGCGTTATCATGCCCATCGTCGGCTTGTAGAAACCGGTGATGCAGTTGAACACCGTGGTCTTGCCGGCGCCGTTCGGTCCGATCAACGCCGTGATGTCGCCACGCTTCGCCTCGAAGGAGAAGTCGTTGATCGCCATCAGGCCACCGAACCTCATGGACAGGTGATCGACCTTCAGCAGAACGTCGTTGGGGGTTGCGGTCACAGCGTTCATCAGCCGTGGCCCTCCTTGGTGAAGCTGCCGGAGACCGCTTTTCGCTCCTTGAGGAAGGCGGTCGGCTCACGCGTGCCGACAAAGCCGCGCGGCTTGAAGATCATCACGACCACCATGGCGAGGCCGAAGATCAGCATGCGGTAGAGTTCCGGAGTAAAGTCCGGCCCGAAACCGGGGATGATCGTCGTGTCGCCGAAGACAAGACCGGTCTTGAGGAAACTCATGTTGCGCAGCAATTCTGTGCCGCCGACCATGGCGATCGCGGCAATCGCGATGCCCTTGAGCGAGCCCATGCCGCCGAGAACGACCATGGCAAGGATCACGGCGGATTCGAGGAAGACGAAGGATTCCGGCGAGACGAAGCCCTGGCGTGCCGCGAAGAAGGAGCCCGCGAAGCCGCCGAACATGGCGCCAGTGGCAAAAGCGGTCAACTTGGTCGTCACCGTATTGATGCCGAGCGAACGGCAGGCGATTTCGTCCTCGCGTAGCGCTTCCCACGCGCGTCCGATCGGCATGCGGCGCAGCCGGATCGTCACATAGGCGGTCAGCATGCACAGCGCCAGAATAACGTAGAACAGGAAGATCTTGTACCAGGCCGACGAGAACGGCAGGCCGAAGCTGCGGACGAAGTTGTGCGGGTCCTTCAGATCGAAAGTGTAGATCCCGAAGAGCGATGCCTTGGTGATGTTGGAAATCCCGAAGCTGCCCTTCGTCACATCAGTCCAGTTCGTCAGGACGATGCGGATGATCTCACCGAAAGCCAGCGTCACGATCGCCAGATAGTCACCGCGCAGGCGCAGAACCGGGAAGCCGAGGATCATGCCCCAAAGACCGGCAAAGATACCGGAGAGCGGCAGCAGGATCCAGAACGACAAGCCGAAATGCATCGACAACAGCGCGTAGGAATAGGCGCCGACCGCGTAGAAGGCGACATAGCCGAGGTCCAGCAGGCCGGCGAGGCCGACGACGATGTTCAGGCCCCAGGCGAGCATTACGTAGATAAGGATCTGGATACCGAAGTTGTCGACATAGGTCAGCGATCCCTGCGGACCGAAAAGCGCCAGTGCCAGCATCGGATAGATGAGCAGGAAAACCAGCGCCATCTTGTTGAAATTCCTGCCGACGAAGCCCTGCTCGACCACAACAGGCGCGGCCTTGGCCCTTTCAGCCTTCCTTGTTTCCAAAAAGGGCTGCACGAACACCGTCATGACGAAGCGTCCGACCGCCGCGATGGCGACGATGGTGGCCAGCAAGCCCCAGCGCTGGACGATGATCAGCTTGTTGTCGATGTTCTGATCGGTCTTCAGGCCGATATAGAGGACGAACATGCCAAAGGCTATGAGCGCGGTCCAGAAGGCGTCCGTAATCCCTTTCTGGACAAGGCCGGGCGCGGTCTTGCCTGCCACGAAGTTTGAATTTGCCATGACGTTATACCTTTTCGACTTCCGGCCGTCCGAGAATACCCGTCGGCTTGAAGATCAGCACGTAGGCCAGGATGCCATATGTTGCGACATCCTTGTACGCGATGGCGAAATTGCCCGACCAGAACGACTCGATAAGGCCGATCATCAGGCCACCAAGGACTGCGCCCGGCAACGAACCGATGCCGCCGAGGACCGCCGCGGTGAAGGCCTTGACGCCCGGCACGAAACCGTCCGTGAAGTTGGCGACGCCATAATACATCAGATACATCGTGCCGGCGACGGCAGCCAATGCCGCGCCCATGATGAAGGTTACGGAGATGGTGCGGTCGACATTGATACCGAGCAATGCCGCCATCTTGCGATCCTGCTCGGTGGCGCGCTGAGCGCGGCCGAGCGCCGTCTTGTTGACCAGATACCAGAAGGCCGCGAGCAGGACGACGGTGATGACGAAAACCATAATCTGCTTCAGCGACAGCGATACGGCCCCGAAATTATAGACATCGCCCACCAGCGTCGGAATCGGCTTGTTGCGCGGACCTTGAGCGACCTGGATGAAGTTCGACAGCACGATCGACATGCCGATGGCGGTAATCAACGGCGCAAGGCGGAACGAACCGCGCAGCGGTCGGTAGGCGACACGCTCGATCACCCAGTTCCAAAGGCTCGTCATCAGCATGGCAACGATGAGCATCACCAGAAGCAAGACCGCGACCGGCAAGCCGGCGAAGAACGACACGAGAACCAGATAGGTGATAAGAGCGGCAAAGCCGCCAAGCATGAAGACATCGCCATGGGCAAAATTGATCATGCCAACGATGCCGTAAACCATTGTATAGCCAATGGCGATCAGGCCATAGATCGACCCGAGAGTCAGCCCGTTTAGGAGCTGCTGGATAAAATAATCCATATGTCATTTCCCCTGGATGCGGCGTCAGTCCACCACATCTCTTATTACTTTTTTAGGTTCCTTCGCGAAGGCCCGTAGCCACGATTCCATACTGCTTTCGAAGGAAATGTGAAGCCAAAAAGGCGAGAAATTGACAAATTCTTTTCAAATCGCTGTGCGCTGACGCGAATCCGACCAAAAATGACACAAAAGCGGCAGCTTCTGGCTCAAAAATAGCCAAAGCGATCGAGTTAGGAATGTCCGCTGAAAAGCTTTTATCAGCGGCAGACCCGAGATTGGGCCTGCCGTCCTTTACCATGATAACGACTGCTAGGCGCGCATGCGGGCGCCGTCGGCATCGAACAGCGGTTCAGCCTGCAACTTTGCCGGCAGAAGCTCGCCGAGCAATTCGATCGACCACCCCTGGGTCTCGTCGGCGATTTCCTTCGGCACATAGCCGACGGCAACCGAAAGGCCGGAGGCATGGGCATAGCCGCCCGACGTTACCCAGCCGCAGACGGCGCCATTGTGATAGATCGGCTCGTCGCCGATGACGTCGGCATCCCTGGCGGTAAGGATGAAGGTGCGCAGCCGCAACGTGCCCCCCTCCGCCTTCTCCTTGGCGGCGGCGATTTTGCCGATGAAATCCGCTTCCTTGGACAGAGCCACGAACCGGTTGAGGCCAGCTTCAAAGGGTCCGTAGAGCGGCCGATACTCGCGCGCCCAGCTGCCGTAGGATTTGTCGAGACGCAGCGCGTTCAGCGCCCTCAGACCGAAGAGCCGGATATCGAACTCGGCGCCTTCCTGCATCAGGAGATCGAAGATGTAGCGCTGATATTCCGGCTTCATCCAAATCTCATAGCCGAGATCGCCCGTGTAGGAGACCCGGCCGACGATCGCCGGCGCCATGCCGAGATCCACGCGGCGGATCGACATGAAGGGAAATTCTGCGGTGGAGAGATCCTGATGGGTCAGCTTCTGCATGAGCTTGCGGGCATTCGGGCCGGCGATTGAAAGGCCGAGCAGCGAAAGACCGAGGGCTTCGAGCCTGACCGAGCCGTCCTTCGGCAGCAGGCTTTCGAACCAGCGCATATGATAGGCTTCGGCAATACCCGAGCCGATGAGAAGGAAATCCCCTTCCCCCAGCTTTGCCAGCGTGAAATCGCCGATGAGCTTGCCGTCATGCTTCAGCATCGGCGCCAGCGTCATCCGGCCAACGGCCGGAATGCGGCAGGTCAGCAGCTTGTCGAGGAAGGCTTCCGCCCCCGTGCCCTTGACCGAATATTTGGCAAAGCCCGAGGTCTCCATCAGGCCGACGCTCTCGCGCACGGCCTTGGCTTCGGCGGCGACGACATCGAAATCGTTGGAACGGCGCCAGGAGAATTGATCCTCTTCGCCCTTTGGAGCGAACCACAGCGCCTGCTCGAGGCCGTAATAGGCTCCGAAAACACCGCCGGCAGCCTTCAGCTTGTCGTAGATCGGCGTCGTCAATAGAGGACGCGCGGCGGGCAACTCCTCGTTCGGGTAGCGGATGGAGAAGCGGCGGGCATAGTTCTCGCGCACCTTGGCATTGGTATAGGCGAGCGTCGCATAGTCGCCGTAGCGCGAAACGTCCATGGCGAAGACGTCGAAGCCCGGATCGCCGTAGATCATCCAGTTGGCAAGCGCCAATCCGACGCCGCCACCCTGGCTGAAGCCGGCCATGACAGCACAGGCCGACCAATAATTCCTCAGTCCCCGCACCGGACCGACGAGCGGATTGCCGTCCGGCGAGAAGGTGAAGGGTCCGTTGATGATCTTCTTGATGCCGGCATTGTTGAAGGCCGGGAAGTGGCGGAAGCCGACTTCCAGCTCCGGCGTGATGCGCTCGATATCCTCGGCCAGCAGCTCATGGCCGAAATCCCACGGCGTCGTCAGCGGCGACCAGGGACGACACGCCTTCTCATAGGTGCCCATCAGCATGCCCTGTCTCTCCTGGCGCAGATAGATCTCACCATCGAAGTCGACGCAGTGCATCAGCTCCTTGCCCGTCGTCTTGTTGAAGTCGATGACCTCGGGCATGTCCTCGGTGATCAGATACATGTGTTCCATCGCAAGCACCGGAAGCTCCAATCCCACCATGCGGCCGACTTCGCGCGCCCAGAGGCCGGCGGCGTTGACGACATGCTCGGCAATGATCTCGCCCTGGTTGGTGATGACGCGCCAGGAACCGTCCTCGCGCTGCACCAGCTCTTCCACCTTCGTGTGCAGATAGATTTCGCCGCCGTTCTTCTTGGCCGAACGGGCATAGGCATGCGTGGTGCCATAGGGGTCGAGATGGCCTTCGACAGGGTCGTATAGCGCACCGACGAACTGATCGGGATCGAGGAGCGGCATCATCTCATGCGCTTCCTTCGGTGTCAGCAGCGTCGCCTCCAGGCCGTTGTAGCGGCCCTTGGCGAGAATGGATTTCAGCCAGTCGAAGCGCTGCGGCGTGGCGGCCAGCATCAGGCCGGAGGTCAAATGCAGGCCGATGTCCTGGCCTGAATATTCCTCGATCTCCTTGTAGAGCTCGACCGTATATTTTTGCAGCTTGGCAACGTTCGGGTCGCCGTTGATCGTGTGCATGCCACCGGCGGCATGCCAGGTCGATCCGGAGGTCAGCTCGGAGCGCTCGAGCAGCACCACATCCGTCCAGCCGAATTTGGTGAGATGGTAGAGCACCGAACATCCGACGACACCGCCACCGATGACGACGACCTTGGCATGGCTTTTCATCTGGGAATCCCCTGTTTTCGGCACGAAGCCGCCGGGTGTCCTCCCGCGCGACCGGCCGCATTTGAGAGGAAACCTAGAGACTATCCGGTAGGTCAAATAGCCCGAACTGCGAAGCCGATATGTCTGTTTGCGCCATCGCAATTGTTCGGATCGCGCCATCGGCTATCGGCCAGGCAAGCCGGCCGGCAAAGCACTCGACGTCCGTCGTCATGGGGCTTTTCAGTCGGCAAAAGCAGCCGTCAGTGCGAACTCCCGCCCCATCTCCATGATCTCTTCGAACACGCTGCCGGCATAGGAGCGCGGCACGATGATTTCGAAACGGTCGAGACCAGTACGCGCGATATTGGCGCTGACATGGCAGCACAGCATGCTCGACGCCTGGCCCTCGGCGAAGACCTGCGGATGCAGATCGACGGCCACGCATTTGGCGAGAATACGACGCACGCTGGGGCCGGAAATGCTAAGAAGCACGCGACCATCGCTCTGCTCGAAGAAGGACAGCCGCGCCGGATCGAGCGTGAAGAGATCCCGCGCCACACTATCGGCGCCAAGCGTCTCCGATACGACAAGCCATTCCCTCGGTCCGACGTCACGGACGGATACGTCCTTGATCGCCTTCAGGCTCGCCAGAACGCTATCCCGATCCCCCGCCCTGCCGAGCACGGAGAAGATGGCGGGGCGGCGCACGACGGCGAGGTGATTCGGGTTGGCGGCAGCCTCGAAGCCGGAAATATGATCTTCCAGCACATGCCTGTTCTGAAACGCGACGCTCATCGATCCCTCACCCCAAAAGCTTCTTGTTATCAGGATCGACAAAGACCGGACTGCAGACTTCCGCCGGCACTTCCTCGCCGCGCAATCCGTCCCAGACGACCACATGCTCGCCGATGCGCTCCCGGCCCGATTTCAGAAAGGCCAGCGCGATGGAATGGCCAAGGACGGGCGAGAAACAGGCCGAGGAGACGTGACCTTGATCGTTCACGGTCGATGGCCTTGCGCCTTCCTTCAAAAGATGCGCGCCGGCATGGATTTCCTTCGTCGTATCGAGAGGCTTCAGGCCCACGAGCTGCCCACGATCGGCGGCCGTCAGGCCAAAGCGGGTGGAGAGCCTCTTGCCGATGAAATCCGGCTTCTGCGCCGACAACATCCGGCCAAGCCCGACATCATCGGGAGTCGTGCGGCCATCCAGCTCGCTATGGGTCACATGACCCTTCTCGATACGCAGCACGTTGAGGGCCTCGACGCCATAGGCGCAGATGCCGTGTACTTTGCCGGCGTCCATGATCGCGTCGGCGACCGCCTCGCCGTAGCCGGCAGGCACCGCAAGTTCGTAGGCGAGTTCGCCCGAGAAGGAGATACGGAACAAACGCGCCCTCAAGCCACCCTTCAGCATGACTTCGGCGGCGGCGAGAAACGGGAAGAACGCGTCGGAAATATCGTCCTCGACGATCTGCTCCAGCACCAGCCGCGCCTTCGGGCCGGCAATCGCCATCTGTGCCCATTGATCCGAAGAGGAGACGAAACGAACGTCGAGCTGCGGCCAAAGCGTTTGCGCTGAGAATTCCATATGCGTCATCACCTCGCCGGCCATGGCCGTCGTGGTGGTCATGAAGAAATGATCCGGTGTCAGCTTGCTCGTCGTGCCGTCGTCGAAGACCATGCCGTCTTCGCGCAGCATCAAGCCGTAGCGCGCCTTGCCGATCGGCAGCTTCAGGAAGGCGTTGGAATAGAGCCGGTTGAGAAACTCCGCCGCATCCTTGCCGAAAATCTCGATCTTACCGAGCGTCGACACATCGCAAAGCCCGACATTGTTGCGGACGTTCAGCACTTCGCGATCGACGCTGTCACGCCAGCCCTTCTCGCCCGGCCGGGCAAACCATGACGAGCGATACCAGAGACCGGCCTCGACGAAGGTCGCGCCGTTTTTCTTTGCCCAGCCATGCAGCGGCGATTCCCTCACCGGCTGCGCATGCTTGTCGCGTGCCGTGCCTGCCAGCGCGCCAAAGGAGACGGGCGTGTAGAACGGCCTGAATGTCGTCGTGCCGACGGCGGCGGGACTGACGCCGCGCATGCCGGCGATGATGCCGGCGGCATTCACATTGCCGAGCTTGCCCTGGTCCGTCGCCATGCCGCTGGTCGTATAGCGCTTGGCATGCTCCACATGACCGAAGCCCTCGCGCAGCGCGAGGCCGAGATCCTTGGCATGGACATCGTTCTGGAAATCGACGAATGCCTTGTCCTTCGCGCCCGGCACATACCAGATCGCCGCGAAGGACGGATCATACTCACCCTCCACTTCGGGCAGGTCAGCCGCATGAACTGTGCGGCCCAGGCTTTCGACGATCTTCCGCGCCTTGTCCGCGCCATCGGCGAGGCAGCCGGAAACGCTCTCGATACCGGCAGCCGAGCCGGCAATCTCCAGCTCGCCGCCGACGATCGGCGCCATGAACGCCTGCTTCTCGTCCGACCAGACCGGCTTGGCGCCGCGCTGGCAGGCAAGATGGATGATCGGCGACCAGCCGCCCGACATGGCAAGCGCATCGCAGGCAATCAACTCATCCAGGCCGCCGCGATCGGCGATGACGCCGCTGATGCGATACTTGCCCTTGGTTGCGTGCACTGTCGCTCCATGCACGACGCGCACGCCCTGAGGGGCAGCGTCGGCCGATGCGGCGCGCGTATCGAGGATCGCCGAAATCTCGACGCCAGCAGCGGCCAGGTCGGCAGCCGTGCGGTAGCCGGAACCGCCATTGGTGAAAACCGCAACCTTCTGCCCCGCAACCACGCCATAGCGGTTGAGGTAGCTGCGCATGGCGCCAGCGATCATCACGCCCGGACGATCGTTGCCGCCGAACACCAGCGGCCGCTCTTCGGCGCCAGAGGCAAGAATGGCGCGCTTGGCGGCGATGCGCCAGAGACGCTCTACCGGCAGGTCGGGCGATGGCATCGCCACATGCTTCTGCACCTTCTCGACCGCGCCGAAAACATTGCCATCATACCAGCCGAAGACGGTCGTGCGCGGCATCAAGGTCACGTTGTCGAAGCTCTGCAGCTCCTCCAGCACAGCCTGGACGAAGACATCGGCGGAAGCGCCGCCGATCGCCAGCTTTTCGGAAAGCAGCGAGCCGCCGAACCGGAAGCCCTCATCGGCGAGAACGACACGCAAGCCATCACGAGCAGCGGTCAGAGCAGCCATCAGACCCGCAGGCCCGGAACCGATGACCAGCAGGTCGCAATGCGCCCAGGCCTTCTCATAACGGTCCGGATCGGCCTGCATGACCGCCTTGCCGAGGCCGGCGGCGCGCCGGATCACCGGCTCGTAGACCTTCTCCCAAAAGGCCGCGGGCCACATGAATGTCTTGTAGTAAAAGCCGGCTCCAAGGAAAGGCGACAACAGGCTGTTGATCGAGCCCAAATCATATTTCAGCGATGGCCAGCGGTTCTGGCTGACCGCTTCCATGCCTTGATAGAGCTCGGCAACGGTGGCGCGCGTATTCGGCTCGGTGCGGCCATCCTTGCCTGTCGTGACGAGCGCGTTGGGCTCAGCAGACCCCGCCGTCAGGATGCCGCGCGGCCGATGGTATTTGAAGCTGCGTCCGACGAGCAGCTGGTCATTGGCAAGAAGAGCGGCGGCGAGTGTGTCGCCCTCCAGGCCCTTCATTTCCTTGCCGTCGAATTTGAAGGACAGCGGCCGGCTGCGATTGACGAGGCCGCCGGCCGACAGACGATAGGCCGTCATCGCACTGCCTCCTTCGCCTTGTCCTCGGCATCAACAACGGAAAAGACCTCATGGGTGACATTGCTGCGATCGACGACCAGCCAGCGGCGACATCCGGCGCCATGATGCCAATACTCCTCAATCCGGCCGCGCTCATTGTCGCGGATGAAGACATAGCGGTTCCAGTCCTCATCCGGTGCGGTTGGCGCCGGACGGACAACGGAAGCAGCACCACGAATGGAGAATTCTTCCTTGGGTCGCACGCCGCAATGCGGGCAGTTGATCAAGCTTGCCATTGGTTTCGTGCCCTCAATGCAGGTTCGGCTGCGGACCTTTGCCGCTCTCGTCGATCGCGAAGCCGCGCTCGAAGCGGTCAAGGCGCAAAAGGCGGCTGACATCGTGGCTTTCGCCCTTGGCGATCAGATGCGCAAAGCAGAAGCCCGAGGCGGGCGTCGCTTTGAAGCCGCCATAGTTCCAGCCGCAGTTCAGATAAAGATTTTCGATGGGGGTGCGGTCGATGATCGGCGAGCCGTCCATGCTCATGTCCATGACGCCGCCCCAGGCGCGCAGCACCCGCACACGTGACAAGCCGGGGATAAGCGCCACGCCCTCCTCCATCGTATGCTCGACGGTGGCGAGATTGCCGCGCTGCGCATAGGAGCTGTAGTAGTCGATGTCGGCGCCGAAGACCAAGCCGCCCTTGTCCGACTGCGAGATATAGAAGTGTCCCGCGCCGTAGGTGATGACATTGTCGATGACGGGCTTCAACCCCTCTGAAACGAAGGCCTGCAGGACGTGCGTTTCGATCGGCAGCTCCAGATCGGCCATGTTGCCCAGGATCGAGGTATGGCCGGCGGTCGCAAGCGCCAGCTTGTTGCAGCCGATGAAGCCGCGATTGGTCTCGACGCCGGTCACAATACCGTTCTCGCGGCGGATGCCGATCACCTCGCATTGCTGGATGAGATCGACGCCACGGCTGTCGGCGCCGCGCGCATAGCCCCAGGCGACCGCATCGTGCCGCGCCGTGCCGCCGCGCCGCTGCAGCAGGCCGCCAAGGATCGGAAAGCGCGCATGGTCGAAATTCAGGTAAGGCATCATCCGCCGAACCTGCTCGCGATTGAGCAGTTCGGCATCGACGCCATGCATGCGCATGGCATTGCCGCGCCGGGCATAGGCATCGCGCTGGCCGTCGGAATGGAACAGATTGACGATGCCGCGCTGGGAAACCATCGCGTTATAATTAAAGTCCTGCTCCAACCCTTCCCAGAGCTTCATCGAGAATTCGTAGAAAGGCTCGTTGCCGGGCAACAGATAGTTGGAACGGATGATCGTCGTGTTGCGGCCGACATTGCCGGAGCCGATATAGCTCTTTTCCAGCACGGCGACATTGGTAATGCCGAATTCCTTGGCAAGGTAATAGGCCGTCGCCAGCCCATGGCCGCCGCCACCGACGATGATCACGTCATAATGTGGTTTCGGCTCCGGCGTCCGCCACACCGGTTGCCAATGACGATTGCCCGAAAACGCCTGTTTTAAAAGCTGATAAGCCGAATAACGCATGCATTCATCCCGATCACGACCCGGCCGCACATTCGCACATGCAATAAAAACGACAAGTCCCGAAAGGACGAAAAAGCTTCGCAAACAGAACAAGATCTTTTCCGATTGCGCAGGAGCGGCCAGGGCCTGCCTTCGGGCGAACACGCCGAAGACAGGCCAAAAACCCCGGCGGCAACGATGCTCTGTTGCTAAACCTCCGGTCTGACGTTAAGGCGAAAGAAATCGGGCATCGGAAGTCTATACTCTGCAAACGCGACTCCTTATCTTAATGTCCAGAGACTTGAGGCGCACACGGCGCGGAAAGACGAACAGGCAGATGCTTGCAACATTCGAAAAGGCGGCGCTCGAGGCGGGACAGGCCATATTGGATGTCTATCGCGCCGGCTACGCCGTTGCCCTAAAGCAGGACATGAGCCCCGTCACCCTCGCTGACGAGCGGGCCGAACATATCATTCTCAGGCATCTCGAACGCGATTTCCCGCATATCCCGGCCATTGCCGAGGAACAGGTCTCCGCCGGCAATATCCCGGACGTTCGCGGCCACGCCTTCTTTCTCGTCGATCCGCTCGACGGCACCCGCGAATTCATCGAGCATCGCGACGAATTCACCGTCAACATCGCCTATATCGAGAACGGCATTCCCGTGACCGGCATCGTCTACGCACCGGCACTCGGCATAGCTTTTACCGGCGAACCCGGCAGGGCGCGCAAGCTGATCGTCGACGAGCACTTTGCCGTCTCCGACCGCTTGACCATCGCCGTACGCGAGCGCCCTGCCAAGCTGACCGCGCTCGCAAGCCGCTGCAACAGCAACGCCACAACCGAGGATTTTCTCACCGACAATGCGGTTTCCGCCTGCACGTCGATCGGCTCTTCCTTGAAATTCTGCCTCCTCGCCGAAGGGAAAGCCGATGTCTATCCCCGCTTCGGCCGCACCATGGAATGGGATACGGCCGCGGGAGATGCAGTCCTGCGCGCCGCCGGTGGCACGACCGTAACAGTCGAAGGCAGCCTTCTGACCTATGGCAAGACCGATCAGAGCGAGGATTGCGACTTCGCCAACCCGCATTTCATCTGCTGGGGCGGACAGAAGCACGGCGTCTCCGCATAAGTCTATTTTTGCAAGTAAAAAACAATTCTTGCGCCTGCTCCTGAACCTCAGAACAGCCGGCCGGACATCGCGATTACGGTCTAAAAACGTAAGTTTTCACTGACGAAAAATCATAGGATGAAAGCGAATTACCCTTAAATAACAGGGGCTTTCTGGCATTTTTCTCAGGTGGAACACACGCAAATCAGCGGCTCGTCACATTCATTAAAATTATTAGCAAAGTCTTACCACGCGCTTAGGCAATTTTTAAATGTGGCAAGATAGAGTGACACACGTGGTCTTGAGTGTGTGTAGAGAGTCCAATGACCGAAATGATACGTCCCCGAGTGAAGTATGTCATCGGCCCCGATGGCAGCCCGCTGACGATAGCAGACCTTCCGCCGCCGAATACGCGCCGCTGGGTCATTCGTCGTAAGGCAGAGGTTGTCGCCGCCGTGCGTGGTGGTTTGCTCAGCTTGGAAGAAGCCTGCGAACGTTATACGTTGACTGTCGAAGAGTTCCTCTCCTGGCAGGCGTCCATCAATACCCATGGTCTCGCCGGCCTCCGGACGACCCGTATACAGCAGTATCGCCACTGACGGCGACAGCACCCTTATTTTGATTTTGTGTTCAGGCCTCTTTTCCTACGAAGAGGCCCGAATTATTTGATGCGAACGACGTCGAAGCGAACGGGTTATTGATTGCCGGGCAAGCGACAGGCCGCTTGAAAATATTCGACGGCAGACTGAACTCTCCTAGATCATTCGGGAGTTGGCAGCGCGACGGGCGCATGCAATCCTCGTCATCTGCAACGCGCTAAGGGAGAAAATCATGGATATCCGCAACGAAAACAATGCCTCCGGCGGCCGGTATGTCGCGATCGTCGAAGGTCACGAGGCGGAAATGACGTTTTCCCGCACCTCCCCCAAGCTGATCATCATCGATCATACCGGCGTGCCGGATGCCCTGCGCGGCAAGGGTGTCGGCCAGGCTCTGGCTCTTCACGCCGTCGAGGAAGCACGCCGCGGTGGTTGGAAGATCATCCCGCTCTGCCCCTTCTTCAAAGCGCAGGCACAACGCCATGATGGCTGGCGCGACGTCGTCAATCCCTAAAGCACGTCGCGCAAAAGTGTGCAGCGGCTTTGCGATAACGATATGCAAAAAAATCGATAGCTTAAAGCGCACGGAGCGAATCTGAAAGATTGCGACGTGCTTTAAGCGCTGCGGCAATAAGAACCATGCGCATGCTTGGCAATTATTCGAGCAGAGATTAATCCGTCCAGATAGACGGTTTAATTTTCAAAATGCAAAAGCTGCGCATGGCCGGCCCTGTCACGGCCAGTCATGCGCAGCTTTCATGCGCCCTCCGTCAAATCTCCCGCATTGCGAAGATTGCCCTCATATCGGGACGAAGCTAACCGATCCCGAAAGGGCGACGGACTTTGCGTTGTCAGGCGCGTGCCCGCGCCGGACCCAAACCATCACGCTCCTCGAGCGCGGCAGCCTTGGCATATTCCGCCTGCATTTCCTCAAGCGAACTTTCCAGCGTCTCTTCCTGAACCTGCAGCTCACGGATCGACACCTGCAGGTTGTCCGCGCGCTGGCGGGCCGCCTTGGCAAAAGTCGGGTAAGCAAAGTGGTTCGGGTCGGCGATGCCGGACTTCTTCTCTTCCAGCACGATCTGGCTTTCCAGTTCCTTCGTCATGCGGTCAAATTCCGCCATCATCATCTGCAGTTGCTGCAGTTGACGGCGTTTTTCATTCACCTGAAACTCTTTCAGGCGAACAAGGCTCTCACGTGACTTCATACGCATTACTCCCGTGATGCGAGACCCCGGCTCTCGATATTCCCGCCCGCCGAGCCGCTTTGAGACGACTTGGTTAAAAAAAATTACAGCGATCTTAATAAAAGCCTACCGCTGGTAACCTTTCGTTTACGGGCATCGTTAATGATAGGCGCAATGATTTAAGGCTCAGTAAATGTTTCGGTCGGAATTCGACGTGTTCGCATTGATGAGTCGGATGAATCACTTGGCGTGAGTTCTTAATGCAATACTTTAGGAGCAGATTTTACTGATTGTCGTTGGAAAACAGTGCAATGGAAAAATTATTTAATAAATTCGATACGACTTGCCAGAGTGAATCAGAATTTGTTAACCATTGCATGGCAGCTTCCAAATCAACCAGTGATTTGATCGGTATCGCGTAAGGGGGCTGACGACCTTTCGGCGGCGGTAAAGGGGATAATTATGCGGGTTCTACTCATTGAAGACGACAGCGCGACAGCGCAGAGCATCGAACTGATGCTCAAATCCGAAAGTTTCAACGTCTATACCACCGATCTCGGTGAAGAAGGCGTCGATCTCGGAAAGCTTTACGACTACGACATCATTCTTCTCGATCTTAACCTTCCCGATATGTCCGGCTACGAAGTGCTGCGCACGCTGCGCCTTTCGAAGGTCAAGACGCCGATCCTCATCCTCTCCGGCATGGCCGGCATCGAGGACAAGGTTCGCGGCCTCGGCTTCGGCGCTGACGACTATATGACCAAGCCTTTCCACAAGGACGAATTGGTCGCCCGCATCCACGCGATCGTCCGCCGTTCCAAGGGCCATGCACAGTCGGTGATCATGACCGGCGAGCTTATCGTCAACCTCGACGCCAAGACCGTCGAAGTCGGCGGCCAGCGCGTGCACCTGACCGGCAAGGAATACCAGATGCTGGAGCTGCTCTCGCTGCGCAAAGGCACGACGCTCACCAAGGAAATGTTCCTCAACCATCTCTATGGCGGTATGGACGAGCCGGAACTGAAGATCATCGACGTCTTCATCTGCAAGCTCCGCAAGAAGCTGGCCAATGCCGCCGGCGGCGCCAACTACATCGAAACCGTCTGGGGCCGCGGCTACGTGCTGCGCGAGCCCGACAGCAGCGATTTCGCCGAAAGCGCCTGAACCGCCCCCTCATATCCGCCGAAACATGGAAAATCCCGCCTCTTCAGGCGGGATTTTTATTGGCGCCTCAAAATGGCGCGCAAAAGAATAGCCGCCTCGAAGGACGGCTATCGCTTTTCAGATATATCTCGATGAAATCAGGCAGCGGCCGCGCGATTGCCGAATATAGCCGTCAGGATCTTGCGATCGAAAGGCTTCAGCAGAAAATCCGTGGCGCCGGCGCGTTTTCCGGCCATCAGCTTGCGAAGATCGGCCTCGACAACGCAATAATAGATCTTCACGTCCTTGCCGTTGGGCATGGCGCGGATACTAACGATGAGATCGAGCGCCCCTTCCATGCCGGCATCGACGAGCAGATAATCTGGCATTTCGGCCTGGCAGCGCATCAGCGCCTCGCGGGCGTCTCCGGCTTCGCTCACGAGAAAATCCAGCTCGGACAGGATTCGTTTGCCGACCTTTCTGACGACATCAGAACTGTCCGTTATCATGAACCGCTGCATCTATGAGCTCCCTGACATCAGCCGCCATTGTCCAAACGACGGCTTCAAATTGAAACGATAGGAGCAGCAAGCTAAGGATTCGTTACCGGTACATTGTCAATTGCGCGGACAACCGTGAGATTGCACGGAAATTTCAATGCACGAAATAATAAACCCGCGGCCGATGCTCGACCGCGGGCGAAGAACGCGGGTGGACCGGTAGGTTTATCGCGCCGCCATGGACGCGACGAAAGTCAATTCCTCCGGCGTCGCATTGTAGGAAAGCTCCATACCGCTCTCATCGGCGAGAAGGACCGTGTAGTAAGGCTGGATCGAATGTGCATCGACGGCCTCCTCCAGGGTACCGGAGCAGATCTCGGCAAATTTCGGCGGCACGCGCATCAGCCGCCCCTTGACGGTGATCGTGAACTTGGCGTCGAGTTCCGGATTTTCGAGCGTCACATCGAGATTGCCGCCGCGCGGGATGGCGCCATAGGCAACCAGGAAGAGGTTGAGCAGCAGCTTGACGCGGTTCTTGGCAATGATGGCACGCGGGCCGATCCAGCTGACTTCGGTCTTTTTCTCGGCGGCGGCGAAATCCTTGGCCGCCCGTTCTGCTTCGCCTGTGTCGATCGATGCGCCGACCGAGCCGGAAGCACCGAAGGCAAGGCGTGCGAATTTAAGGCGGACAGAGGCGTTGAGCGCGCTCGTGCGGATCAGGTCCATCGCGTCGGCGTCAGCACCACCCTCGTCGAGCAACTCCAGGCCATTGTTGATCGCCCCGACCGGCGAGATCACGTCATGGCAGACGCGGCTGCACAGCAGCGCGGCCAGATCCGGTCCGGTCAAGGTGAGGTTCGGGTTCTTCGACATTCATTGTCTCCTGAATGCTGGCAAGGCAAAATGCAGTCGAGTCCACGTTGCCACGGTAAGGTTGCCCGAGGGTTGTCGCAGCCAGTGTACCGCGCGCCATAATGACACCATATTTGGTAAACCGATTGTTAAGACCATCGACGCAAAATGCATTCATCACCATCAGACTTTTTCGCACGCGAATCGACCTGCGATAGATGGGCGGAATGGTCTGGAGATGGGGCGTGCCATGCGTGGCGCATTCAGGCGAATGCGTTGCCTATTCGCCCCTGTTGCACCGACCATGATGAACGGATGACTTTGATGCGCTATGAATTTCTGAAGAGAATGCCAAGCCCCGGCACCAGGACGCTCGGCCTCGGCCTGATCCTGGCCATTGTCGCATTCGTGAGCTTCGCCTTGCCGGTCCGTCAGGCCTCCGCCGCGCCCACCAATCAGTATTCGGCGCAGGAAATCGTCGACGCCGGCCACTCCTTCTTCGGCTCCGCCAGCGGCGGCCTCGCCAAGGTGGTCGAGCGCGCCTTTCAGCAATATGGTTTGCCGAACGGCTACATCCTCGGCCAGGAAGGCTCCGGCGCATTCCTCGCCGGCTTGACCTACGGCGAAGGCCAGCTCAACACCAAGAATGCCGGCGAGCATCCGCTCTACTGGCAGGGCCCGTCGCTCGGCTTCGACTATGGCGGCCAGGGCGCCCGCGTCATGATGCTGGTCTACGATCTACCGAGCATCAACAGCGTCTATACCCGCTTCGGCGGCGTCAGCGGCCAGGCCTTCGTGGTTGCCGGCTTCGGCATGACCGTGTTGAAGAACAACAACATCGTTCTCGTGCCGATCCGCACTGGCCTTGGCGCCCGCCTCGGCGTCAACCTCGGCTATCTGAAGGTCACGCCCGGCCCGACCTGGAATCCTTTCTGATCCTGCGCCTTATATCGTCTCCCAGGCAGCCCAGCCTTGGCCCGCCAGGATCGCGGGCCTTTTCTTTCCGTAAATTCGGCCTCGCGCCGATAAACCATATCCGCGTTAAACGCTTGCCCGCATGGCTAACCCATGATTAATCATTTTATCGAGATCGAACATAACTCCAGGATACTGGCCGCGTCGTGATTCAATTTGCTCTGTTGTTCGGATTGGGCTTTCTGACAGCCGCTCTTCTGGTCTTTCTCATCGCGCCGGCAATCCATCGTCGCATCGTCTGGTTCACCGAAAAGCGCCTGAAGGCGACCATGCCGCTGAGCCCGCAGGAAGTGCGCGCGCAGAAGGATATGGCGCGCGCCCTCTTTGCGGCCGAAAACGCCAGAACCGAGCACGCCCTGACGCAGGAGCGCGACAAGACCGTTGCCCTGCAGATCCATAACGGCAAGCTTCAGCAGGAAGCGAGCCGCCTCTCCGCCGGAAGCGCGGAGCTGCAGACGCGCATCGACGATCTGGAGGTGGAGGCAGGAGAACTGCGCTCGCGCCTGCGGCATGAAGAGAGCTATATCAGCCAGCTCAAATCGGGCATCCATACCGCCGAGCAGGCCAGTGCGGAAAAGGAAGCCGATATCGACGGATTGCGCAAGCGGATGACGAAGATGGCCGGCGACACGGACAATCTCAGGATCGACCTCGCAACCCGCGAAACCGAAATCGAAAGCCTGAAGCTGCGCATCAATACATTGCGGGACGAGCGTGATACGCTGCGCCAGGATCTGAGTGCGGCAAACCTGCGTGCCGCGGATGCCGGACAGTCGCTGCGGCAGGAAAGCGACAAGACCAAACGGCTCGAGGAGCGCCTCAATCGCGAGATCGCCGGCAGCGCCGACAAGGAAACCGCGATCGAGCGGCAGGCTCAGGATGTCCTTCGCCTGAGGGAGCGGCTCGAGACCGCCATCAAGGAATCCAAGGAGGCCGGCAAGGCGCTGCGTGCGGCCGGCGTCACACCGCCGAAAAAGCCGGCAAGAACGCCGAAGCTTTCGGCCGCCTCGATGGTCGCGGCAGCCGATGACCAGGCGAAGGCTGCAGAACCGCCGCAAGTGGCGGAACCGGAACGGACAGTGGAAGACGAGATCGCCGAAATGACGGAAGAGGTCCGCAACCGGGCGGCGGCCCTTTCGGACCGCCTGCTGAAGACCCGCTCACCCGCGCATGACGACGTCATGCGCGAGGAGATTGCGAAGATCGCTGCCAATATGGTGGCGCTGACGGCGCTCAAGGAGGGCGATAGCTCTCCGATCTTCGGTCTTCTGCCGAAAGATAGGGAAGCCGCAGCGCCGGGTGCACGCCTCAGCCTTGCCGATCGCGTCGCGGCCATGCTGCCGAAGCATCCCTGACTGCCTCTCTCAGATACGCCCGTTCTTCGCAGCCATCTCGAAGAGCGCGATGCCGCTGGCTGTCGCGACATTGAGGCTGTCCAGCCCCGGCGCCTGCGGGATGCGCACGCTGCCGAAGGCGGAAAGGATGCTTTCGGGCAGGCCGTCCCCTTCCGTGCCGACGACAAGCGCCATGCGCTCCGACGCCGCGACATCGCGAATATCGACGGTGCCACCTGGCGACAGGCTCCAGATCGCAAAGCGGCGCTCGGCGAGCGCCGTAAGCAACTCGACGCCGCTCGATTGCCGACGATAAGGTATGGTCAGGATGGAGCCGACCGAAACCCGCAGCGCCTTGCGATAGAGCGGATCGCAACAGCTCTCGTCGAGCAGCACCGCATCCGCGCCGAAGGCCGCCGCATTGCGGAACATCGAACCCATATTGTCGTGATTGGAAATACCGCAGCCGACGAGCACCAGTGCCCGCTTCGGGAGGCGGTCGAGAAGGCCGTTCATCCCCTCTTTCGCCGTCCTGCGCCCCAGTGCTAGAACACCGCGATGCAGATGAAAGCCGACAATGCCGTCGAGCACCTCGGCGGCCGCGACATAGATCGGGACGCCTGGTGGGAAGGTGTCGATGATGTCGTTCAAGCCGGCAACGCGATTTTTGAGCAGCAGCACTTTCTCCGCGACGAAATCACCGCCCGCCTCATGCGCGCCGGCGAGAAGCCGCAGCACCACGGTCCCTTCCGCGATGAAACGGTTCTCTCGACCTGTGAGATCGCGTTCGCGGATATTGCGGAATTCGGCGATGCGCGGATCGTCTGGATGCGTGATCTCGATGGGCCGCTCGCTCGTCATCATCAGGCCGTCAGTTGGACAGCGATATGGTCGCCACGATGCGGCCGATACCGTAGTCGAAGACGATGGCCTGGCGCTGGCCGCCGGCAAGCGTGCCGTAGAACAGGACTTGATTGCCCGACAGCGCCGTGGATTGAACGGTAAAACCCGCCGGCAGCAATGCCGTCACGGCAACCGGGGCATCGGACGGGATGCCGGAAGCCGCCTGTCCTACCGGCTTGGCCGATGGCTTCATCGTCTTGTAGACAACGGCGCCGAAGACAGCCATAAGGCTCACCACCATAACGGCCGCGGAGACGATCTGCAGGCGGATCATCTTGCGTCGGACTTTCTCCAGGGCCGGATCGAGGGGCTTTTCCTCTTGATCGTCTGGCTCGAGATTCGTCATCGATGCGTCCTTACTGATTGAGAGCGCCTTGTGCGCCGGAGAAATACACTTGAGCGACCCCTTTAAAGAAGCCGCGGGCAATAGAAAAGTCCTTACCGCCGATGAAAGTGCCGAAGGACGGCTCGATGCGTGGCTGACGGCCGAGATCGGCGACGAATTCTCCCGCAGCCGCGTGCAGGCGCTGATCAAGCAGGGCTCGGTTCTGCTCAACAATACCCCTGTGACTGACGCCAAGCGCAAGGTGCGCGCCGGCGACGTCTATGAGATCACCCTGCCCGAGCCGGAGGATCCGACGCCGCAGGGCGAGGATATCCCGCTCGACGTCCTCTATGAGGACGATGATGTGATCGTCATCTCCAAGCCCGCCGGGCTGGTCGTCCATCCCGCCGCCGGCAATTGGACGGGCACGCTGGTCAATGCGCTGATCCATCATTGCGGCAACAGTCTTTCCGGCATCGGCGGCGTCCGCCGCCCGGGCATCGTCCATCGGCTGGACAAGGATACGACGGGTGTGATGGTCGTCGCCAAGAACGATGTCGCCCACCGGCATCTGTCGCTGCAATTTGCCGATCATGGCAGGACGACCTCGCTGGAACGTGCCTATCAGGCAATCGTCTGGGGGCGCCCCCGCCAGCTTGTCGGCACCATCGATGCACCCCTCGGCCGGTCGAGCAGCGACCGCACGCGCCGCGCCGTCAAGCGCCCGGATTCGCAGGAAGCCGATGAGGCCATCACGCATTACGAGGTGCTGGAGCGCTTTCACGAGACGCCGGACTCGACTGCGCTTGCCTCGCTGATCGATTGCCATCTGGAAACCGGCCGCACCCACCAGATCCGCGTGCACATGGCGCATATCGGCAACCCGCTGCTCGGCGACGCCGTCTATGGCGGTGGTTTCAAGACCAAGGCCAATCTTCTGCCGGAGGCCGCAAAGCAGGTCGTCAACCGCTTCCCCCGCCAGGCGCTGCACGCCTATATGCTGCAATTCGAGCATCCGCGTACCGGCGAAGTCATGCACTTCGAAGCGCCCCTGCCCGACGACATGGAAGAGCTGGCGGCGGCGCTGAGGGGATAAGCGACGAGGCTTCTCGGCTTCACCGCTGGACGCCCGCGACCTGCCGCCCTATAATATGAGATATGGAGGACCGAAGTCCGAGCGCTTGTGCCTGTCGAAAACGCGACCGCGTTTTCGGGGTCGATATGGCTAAATCGTCTGGCGCTGGACTATTCGGGAGGATAATCCCAAGGGCGATGTCACGGCGAGACCAGTGGTCACGCTGCGATAACACTTGCGTGACCAGATCCTTGAATCACCGTTTTGCCGTACTTATCTTTACATTGGTTCAGTGCGGGGTCCTCGGACCCGTACGCCTTGGTCCGCTTCGCAGAAGGCGCGCAAATACGCCCCCAGAAGGAACCAGATCTTGAATAGGAGGGTGCACAATCATGGCCCGTAATACCTTGCCATCCATCGCCGCCGGTGAAGCCGGCCTCAATCGCTATCTCGACGAAATCCGCAAGTTCCCCATGCTGGAACCGCAGGAAGAGTACATGCTCGCCAAGCGCTATGCGGAACATGCCGACCGTCAGGCCGCGCACAGGCTCGTCACCAGCCATCTGCGCCTCGTGGCGAAGATCGCCATGGGCTATCGCGGCTATGGCCTGCCGATCGGCGAAGTCGTGTCGGAAGGCAATGTCGGCCTGATGCAGGCCGTGAAGAAGTTTGACCCGGAACGCGGCTTCCGCCTAGCAACCTACGCCATGTGGTGGATCAAGGCGTCGATCCAGGAATATATCCTGCGCTCATGGTCGCTGGTGAAGATGGGCACCACCGCCAATCAGAAGCGCCTGTTCTTCAACCTGCGCCGCTTGAAGGGCCGTATCCAGGCCATCGACGACGGCGATCTGAAGCCGGAACATGTCACCGAGATCGCCACCAAGCTGAAGGTCTCGGAAGAGGAAGTCGTTTCGATGAACCGCCGCCTTTCCGGCGACGCTTCGCTGAACGCGCCGATCAAGGCTGCCGAAGGCGATTCCGGCCAGTGGCAGGATTGGCTGGTGGATGATCACGACAGCCAGGAAGACGTGCTGATCGAACAGGACGAGCTCGACACGCGCCGCCGCATGCTGGCGCGCGCCATGGGCGTGCTGAACGATCGCGAGCGCCGCATCTTCGAGGCACGCCGCCTCGCCGATGAGCCGGTGACATTGGAAGATCTCTCGACGGAATTCGACATCAGCCGCGAACGCGTCCGCCAGATCGAGGTTCGCGCCTTCGAAAAGGTTCAGGAAGCCGTGCAGAAGGATGCGCTGGAACGCGCCAAGGCGCTGCGCGTCGTCGAAGCGACAGCCTGAAACCTATCTCGGAAGGCTTCCAACGGGTAGAAATGAAAAGGCGGGCCGCAAGCCCGCCTTTTGCATATCCATCTATGTCAGAAAGCCTTACTGACCGCTCGACGCGACACCGCCAAGTGCCTGCCATTCCGAAATTGCCTTGTTGAACGCATCGGTGCCGGTCGGACCCTTTTCCATCGTCAGCAGGGCGCGTCGGCCATTGCGATAGACGACCGGGATGTCGATCCAATTGCGGCTTTTCAAGAGATCGAGGTTGGTCTTGCGTGCATCCGGGAAATCGTTGAGCGCGACCATGTAGACATCGTCTGTCACCTTGGCCGGCACCGCGATCAACGCATCGCCGCGATCCTGTTCGGTCGCCTTCAGCGCAACGCGCTGTACATTATCGATCGCCCCGCCTTCGAATGTCGGGGGGACCTGGAATGCCAGCTCGATCAGATGGCTCGCCGGAAGCGAGGAATCCGAATTCCGCGAAACGGTGATCGTGGCGGTCAGGCCGCGATCCGGAACGCTGATAAGCCCCTGTACCGAAGGCTCCGGCCGGCCATCGGCCCCCTTGCCTTCCTGAACGGACCAGGTGACGGTGCCCTGGAAGGCAGACGGCGAGGTTTGGCCAAGGCGCTCCTCATAGAGGAAAACCTTCTGCCCGTCGGTAGCTGCCGCCGTCTGCTGCGTCACGGGCGGCGGCTGATTGGCGGGTGCCTGCTGTTGCTGGCTGGCCGCGGGTGCCTGTTGGTCCGTGGAAGCGGATGGGCTTGGCGCGGCAGCCGCGGGCGCCTGGGTCTGCGCGGCAGCGGCATTGTTCGCGGGCGGCGTCGCCGTCGCGGACGGTGCGGCGGAAGCAACATTCTGCTCAGCTACGGACTTGCCCTCGACGACACCCGGCTGACCGTTCGGAGCCGGCCCCTCATCCTTTTCGGCACCGTTGGTCAGAAGACGCTGCGTGAACTTCGTATTGACCGTATTCGGGTCGCTGGTTACAGCGGCGACATTCGTATTGCCGGCGCCCGACGGCTGCTGGGTCGCCGCATTTTTCTGCTGCGGTGCAGCCGCCTGCTGCTGGGCAGGGGCGGAAGCGTTACCGTTCTTCGCGGCATCTTTGCCCGCCGTATCCGTAGCCGGTGGTGTCGCCCCGTTCTTCGTTGCAGAGCTAACGAGCTTCGTTACCATGTTGTTGAGCGCATCACGGTTCAGCCAGGCTGCGTAGCCACCTCCCCCTACGACCGCAAGTCCCACAAGCGTGACGATGATGCCGGTGATATTGAAACGACGGCGCTTCGGCTCCATGCGGAAGCTGCGGCCCTGCAGTTTTGCCGCCATGGCCTGATCGAGATCAGGCGGAACTGAGGAGCCACCGCCCCGCTCGTCTTCCGCGCGCTTGTCGAAGCCGGCAAGCTCCTTGAGCTCGCGCCAGCCATCGTTGGCGGCATCCGCATCCGGTGCCGTCTTGCTGGGGGGATGCACATCCGCAAAGAGATCGACGTCGTCAAAGGCGTTTTCCGGCATCTGCCGAGCCGGCTGCTGGACCGGCGTGCCAGCCGCAGGCGAAGGCTGCAATTCCTCGAAGACATCGGCATCCCAGGCAAAGCCCTTGTTGATGGCGGGCGCCTTCGCGGTCTCGGGTGCCTCGACGGGATGGCCGAACGGCGTCTCCGCGAAAGCCGCGGCCGGCATGACCGGCTCGGGCTCGGAATGACGAGTCGGCGCATCCACCTCGGCCCAGATCTGCTCGACCTGGCTTATGACGTCGTCAACCGGCGTGGATCGCGCGCCTTGTGCGGGCGCCGCGTGGACAGGCTCTACGGCAACCGCCGGCGCCTCTTCCACATGATGTTGCGGCTCGTCCTGATAAACCGGCTCGAGGGTCGGTTCCTCGTCTATCTCGGCATGGTGCTCGACGCCGGCATGTGCATGTTCGGCAGCCGGAACATGGGGCTCCTCTTCGCGGTGCGGCTCGCCCCATTCCTCGACAGGCTGATGCTCATGCGCATGGTCCTGCTCGCCATGCGAAGCAGGCTCCTCGTGAGCGGGCTCCTCATGGACGGGTTCTTCATGGGCCGGCTGAGCAACCTCGCCCTCCTCATGGGCATGAACCGCGGCCGGAGCGGCCACAGGCTCTTCCACATCCGCTTCGGCATGGACTTCTTCAGCCTGATGTTGCTCGTGAACAGGCTCGGGAGCGACATCCTCGTGCACCACGGGCTCGTGCGCCGCAGGCTCGTGCACCACGGGCGCTTCCGCAACCGGTTCCTCGGCTCCAGGAAGGGCCTCGGCATGCTCGGCCTCGACCTCGACGATTGCGACCTCGAGCTTGTCGAGCTGACGGCGCAGCATTTCCTCGGGGGGGCGCGGTTTCATGCTCTCGAGCTGCCGTTGCACGGCACCACGAGCTCGATCGTAAACCTTGACCCGCATTTCGGGAGTATTTTCGGCCAGGCCGTCAACGGCCCGTCGAATAACTGCTACAAAATCCGCCATCAGTACTTTCTCATGATGCCCGGCGGGCAGCCGGGCCAGGATTCGTCATAGATACGCGACTTTAGCCTTCAAAGGGGTCAGTCACAAGTATGGTGTCCTCACGCTCGGGACTGGTCGAAAGCAGCGCCACCGGCGCGCCGATCAGCTCTTCCACCTGGCGGACATATTTGATCGCCTGCGCCGGCAGATCGGCCCATTTGCGCGCGCCGACGGTCGATTCCTTCCAGCCTTCGAGCGTGATGTAGACCGGCTCGACGCGGGCCTGTGCCGCCTGGCTTGCCGGCAGGTAGTCGATTTCCTTGCCGTCGAGCGTGTAGCCGACGCAGATCTTCAGCTCGTCGAGGCCGTCGAGCACGTCGAGCTTGGTAAGCGCAATACCGGTGATGCCCGAGGTCTTCACCGTCTGGCGCACCAGCACGGCGTCGAACCAGCCGCAGCGGCGCGGACGGCCGGTATTGACGCCCACTTCGCGGCCGACGGTCGACAGGTGCTTGCCGATCTCGTCATGCAGTTCGCAGGGGAACGGTCCCTCGCCGACGCGGGTCGTATAGGCCTTGGTAATGCCGAGCACATAGCCAAGGGCCGTCGGACCGAGTCCCGAACCGGCCGCTGCCTGTCCGGCCACCGTGTTGGACGAGGTCACGAACGGATATGTGCCGTGGTCGTTATCCAGCAGCGCGCCCTGCGCGCCTTCGAAAAGAATGCGGGCGCCGGCCTTGCGCTGCTCGTCGAGCAACCGCCAGACCTGATCGATATAGGGAAGAATATGCTCCGCGACGGAGCTGAGCTCTTCGTGCAGGGCATCGAAGGAGATCTCGTTGACGCCCATGCCGCGGCGCAGCGCATTGTGATGGGTCAGAAGCCGGTCGATCTTGGCCGGCAGCGTTTCCGGTTCGGCGAGATCGATGACGCGGATGGCGCGGCGACCGACCTTGTCTTCATAGGCGGGACCGATGCCGCGGCGCGTCGTGCCGATCTTCGTACCGCTGTTGGAGGCGGCATCCTCGCGCATCGCGTCCAGATCGCGATGCAGCGACAGGATCAGCGGCGCGTTCTCGGCAATGCGCAATACATCGGGGGTTACCGCGATGCCCTGGGCGCGCAGTTTTTCCACTTCGGCGACGAAATGGTGGGGATCGACGACGACGCCATTGCCGATGACGCTGAGCTTGCCGCGCACGAGCCCGGAAGGCAGCAGCGCCAGCTTGTAGCTGACGCCATCGACGACGAGCGTATGACCAGCATTATGGCCGCCCTGAAAGCGTACAATCACATCGGCGCGTTCCGAAAGCCAATCGACAATCTTGCCCTTGCCTTCGTCGCCCCACTGCGAGCCGATCACTACAACGTTCGTCATTTATCCATTCCCGCTTCCTGCGCGCGGAGGCGCGCCTTGCTCAAACCCGCGCATCTATAAAGCTTTGTTTTTCGGAAAGCGACCCTGTTGTCTCAGGAGATTCGGCTTTTTGCATGACGAATCAGCGCCTCCAACAGGATTTTTCCGATCGGCTGGCCGGATAAGCTTGAGGATCACTCTTACCCGGCCAAGCATGATCCACCATCACATGCCGGGCGTATGTGCGACGGCGCGGAAATAGTCCTGCTCGAACGAGGCCATCGCACCGACGGGCTTTCCATCCAGATCAAGCAGCAAAGCCGGCATCCGCCGGTTGCGATTGAAAGGGTCCGCAGCCGAACGAGCTGGCTATCCGAGCTCTAGCGTGGTCACCCCAAAAACGCGATCGAGCGGTATTTCCGGCATCTTGCCGCGATACATGCGAGCCGTTTCGAAGACCGGCGACAGATCGCAATCTTCCGCAAGCTTGATGGCGTGAGCATTGTCCACCGGCACATCCAGATAGACCGGTGCGCCCTTGGTCTTCGCAAGCAGCCTGCTCAGCAGGGCAAGCGCCACGTCCGGCTTGTTGGCAAACAGCGGACCGATCTTGTAGCCCTCGAAACAGCGCCGGATCGTGCCGTAGCCGCGAACCCTGCTACCGCCGCCCACGATAAAGGACGTGCGCCTCTCCGGAACACCGCACCAGGCACGAATGAAGGAATAGCGCAGCCCGGGGAAAATTTCGGCGTCATAGTGCACCAACCCGTCGAGCTTGCCGTCGGTTACGGGCACCACCTGCCTTGCCTGCTGCTCCCCTATATCGGGCACCTTGGGGATGCCGCCATAGCGCAGGGTCCGATAAGCGGTCTCAAAACCGTGCCGGCGATAGTTTTCCTGTTGCGCAACGACCCCATCCAGTCCGACGGTGCGATTGCCGGCAAGCGCCATGCCCTTGTTCCAGAGCTGCTTGCCGTATCCCCTGCCGCGAAGCTCCGGATGGAGAATGTAAAGGCCAAGAAACGCGAAAGTCTCGCCATATCGAACGACGGAGATGCAGCCGACCGGCACCTCTCCGATCGCGCCGACCAGAAAGCCGGATGGATCTGCTTCCCAGAAGGCTGGAGCATCATCAATACCGGGGTTCCATCCCTCTTGCCGAGCCCATTCCAGGGCAAGCTCCAGCTCGCCAGCCCGCATTGTACGCACGGCAAAAGTCGACTTCATGCAATAGTCCCGAACCGCCCATTACACAGCCGCTCCCCACGGAACGATTGCGCCCAATTCATCATGCGGCAACATGGTGCCGATCACAAGCAATAGCCAACGATAAGTTTAAAGTATAAAGGCTTCGTTTCGCTGGGAACGCAGACTATAGCCCCAGAAGAACCGCATGAATTATGGGTTCCTATGTGACACTTCCGTCGTAATTGTCACGGTAGAGGCATCGCATATAGGCGTCCCCCGCGAACCTGTGTATAAGCGCAGGCGATCGCCAATGCCGGCTCTGCGTTTCGACACCGAAGCCGGCGCAAGCTAGAGGATTGAAGTTTCATGCGCATCACGATGATCGGCTCGGGTTATGTGGGGCTGGTGTCCGGTGTCTGCTTTGCCGACTTCGGCCATGACGTCATCTGCGTCGACAAGGACGCAAGCAAGATCGAGGCGCTGCGACGCGGTGAAATACCGATCTTCGAACCGGGCCTGGAGCAGCTCGTTGCAGACAATGTCCGCGCCGGTCGCCTCTCCTTCACCACGGACGTCGAAACCAGCGTCGCCGACAGCGACGTCGTCTTCATCGCGGTGGGCACGCCGTCACGGCGCGGCGACGGCCATGCCGATCTTTCCTATGTCCATGCAGCCGCCCGCGAGATTGCCGAGCATGTCAAAGGCTTCACGGTCATCGTCACCAAATCGACCGTGCCTGTTGGTACCGGCGACGAGGTCGAACGCATCGTGCGCGAAACCAATCCGCAAGCCGACGTCGCCATCGTCTCCAATCCGGAATTCCTGCGCGAGGGTGCGGCTATCGAGGATTTCAAGCGGCCGGACCGCATCGTCATCGGCCTCAATGACGAGCGCGCCCGCGGTGTGATGACCGAGGTCTACCGGCCGCTCTATCTCAACCAGGCGCCGCTGCTCTTTACCTCCCGCCGCACGTCGGAACTGATCAAATACGCCGCCAATGCCTTCCTCGCCATGAAGATCACCTTCATCAACGAGATGGCCGATCTCTGCGAGAAGGTGGGCGCCAACGTCCAGGAAGTCTCGCGCGGCATCGGGTTTGACGGCCGCATCGGTTCGAAATTCCTGCATGCCGGTCCAGGTTATGGCGGCTCCTGCTTCCCAAAGGATACGCTGGCGCTCGCCAAGACGGCGCAGGATTACGACAGCCCCGTGCGCCTGATCGAAACGACCGTTTCGATCAACGATAACCGCAAGCGCGCCATGGGCCGCAAGGTGATCGCGGCCATGGGCGGCGATATCAGGGGCAAGGCGATCGCAGTCCTCGGCCTGACCTTCAAGCCGAATACCGACGACATGCGCGATAGCCCTTCGATCTCGATCATCCAGACGCTGCAGGATGCCGGCGCCACGGTGACGGGCTACGATCCGGAAGGCATGGACAATGCCCGCCTGGTGATCGACAACATCGCCTATGCGGACGATGCCTACAGCGCCGCGCGCGACGCCGACGCGCTCGTCATCGTCACCGAGTGGAACCAATTCCGCGCGCTGGATTTCGCCCGGCTGAAATCCGTCATGAAGGCGCCGGTCCTCGTCGACCTTAGAAACATCTATCGCCATGACGAGGTCACAAAGCACGGCTTTGCCTATACAAGCGTCGGCAGACCCTCGAGCGACGCCACACTTTAGAGCGTTTACGCATTCCGAACGGAAAACCGCTACGCACTTTTCCTGGAAATGCTTTAAGCAAAGGCCGATCAATGCGCTATCTCATCACCGGCACCGCCGGCTTCATCGGATTCCACCTCGCCAAGCGCCTGCTCGACGAGGGTCATTTCGTGGTCGGCTTCGACGGCATGACGCCCTATTACGACGTCAGGCTCAAGGAGAAGCGGACCGCCATCCTCGCCCGCTCCAACGGCTTCAAGGCCGTGACGGGCATGCTTGAGGACAAGGCAGCGCTGGATCGCGCGGCAGAACTCGCCGAGCCTGACGTGATCGTCCACCTCGCCGCACAGGCCGGCGTGCGTTACAGCCTCGAAAATCCACGCTCCTACGTTGATTCCAACCTCGTTGGCTCATTCAACATCCTGGAGCTGGCAAGAGACCTGCAGCCGAAGCACCTGCTGCTCGCCTCCACCTCCTCCGTCTACGGTGCCAACGAAAAGATCCCCTTTGCCGAAAGCGACAAGGCCGACGAGCAGATGACGATCTACGCCGCGACCAAGAAGAGCATGGAGCTGATGGCGCATAGCTACGCCCATCTCTTCCACGTACCTACCACCGCTTTCCGCTTCTTCACGGTCTATGGCCCCTGGGGTCGCCCTGACATGGCGCTGTTCAAATTCGTCGACGCCATCCGCAATGACAGGCCGATCGAAATCTACGGCGAAGGCAAGATGAGCCGCGATTTCACCTACATCGACGATCTCGTCGAAGGCATCGTGCGCCTGATCG
Source organism: Rhizobium sp. CCGE531 (assembly GCF_003627795.1). Taxonomy (NCBI): domain Bacteria; kingdom Pseudomonadati; phylum Pseudomonadota; class Alphaproteobacteria; order Hyphomicrobiales; family Rhizobiaceae; genus Rhizobium; species Rhizobium sp. CCGE531. The sequence goes on from NZ_CP032684.1 coordinate 2,980,836, forward strand.
GCGTCGTGCCTTCGGAAGAAAACCGGGTCGTATCGGAGACGGTCATCGACACCTTGTCGAAGAACGCCCCTTTCCGCGTCGTCAATATCGGCGGCGGCCAGCCGGTGGGGTTGATGAGTTTTGTCGAGACGATCGAAACGATGCTCGGCAAGCAAGCGATCCGCAAGATGCTGCCCATGCAGCCCGGCGACGTTCACAACACCTATGCCGTGCCGGACCTGCTGGTGGCGCTGACAGGCTTCAAGCCGCAGATCGAAGTCGACGAGGGCGTGCGCCGCTTCGTTGAGTGGTATCAGGAAAACTATTGAGCGAAATGGCAGGCATCGTCGAAACGGAACATTGGATCGAGAGCGACGCCGGGCGCCTCTACGCCAAATCGTGGACACCGGATGCCGAAACCTCACTGCAACCGATAATCCTGTTTCACGACTCCCTCGGATGCATCGCGCTTTGGAGGGATTTCCCGAAACAGCTCGCCCATTCCCTCGGCCGTCAGGTGATCGCTTATGATCGGCTGGGCTACGGTCGGTCCGATGCCCGCACGGACCTTCTGCAGCAGGACTTCGTGGCCCTGGAGGCCGAGCAGGCCGTGCCGCTGCTGTGCGAACAATTCTCCATTCGGGAATTCATCGCCTGCGGACACAGTGTGGGCGGCGGCATGGCCGTGGAGACGGGAGCGCGCTTTGGCGAACGCTGCCAGGCCGTGATCACCATTGCCGTCCAGGCTTTCGTGGAGGAGAGAACCCTGCAAGGTATCAGGGTCGCACAGCAGGAATTTAGATCGGCGGAGACCTTCGCCCGGCTTGAGAGATATCACGGCAGCAAGACTGATTGGGTGCTGCACGCATGGATCGACACCTGGCTTGCTCCCGAGCGCGCCGGGTGGACCCTCGATCCGGCACTTGAAAAGCTTCATTGCCCGGTGCTCGCCATCCATGGAGAGCGTGACGAATATGGCTCCGAGGCCCATCCGCACCGGATCGCTGCCGGGCGTGGAACGGTCTATATCTTGCCGGACACCGGACATTCGCCGCATCGCGAGCGCCCTGGCCTGGTCATGAAAGCGATCGAAGACTTTCTGGCGTAAAATGACGGGAAAAGCCGGCTTACTCGGCCTGACCTGCGGAATGATAGGCCCGGTCGAAATAGACGAGCCCCTGCCCGCCGTCGCGCTGGCGAATGGCATCGACCTCGCAGAACAGGATGTCATGCGTGCCGCCATCGGCTCGACGCACAATCCGGCAATCGAACGACACGAGAGCATCTTCCAGCACCGGCGCACCGGTGGACAATGCCGACCAGGAGGCAGCCGCGAAACGCTCGGCAACCGGGGTCTTGCCCCCGAAGAGACGCGACAGATCTCCATGCGCTTCCGACAAGACATTGACGCAGAGCACGCCGTTTTGCGTCACGGCGGGATGAACGGAAGCGCCGCGATTGAGGCAGACGAGCAAGGTTGGAGGGCTGTCGGTGACGCTGCAGACCGCGGTCGCCGCAAAGCCGGCAAGCCCGGCGGGGCCATTGGTCGTGACGATGTTCACGGCTGCCGCCATGCGCGCCATGGCGTTGCGAAATTCGGTTCGCACCGCATCGGGATCGGCGACGGGCACCGCCCTCTCGATTGCCACGGAGGTTTTCATGTTCATTCCCACAGTCCCCTAACTCGCGCCGGACAGCCCACACTATCTGGAGGATCGATGCGCCTCAAGAAACGACATTTTACGGAAGCGGCCCGCAGTGAGCAATAAATTCCCTATAAAATCTATCAATAATGGGAAAAATCATTCGCTCCGGAGTAAAGCTTCGGGAGCATGCCGACTCCGACCTCAAATCCGAGTCGAAATCAGGAGAAACATCGGACGCTCCCGCTCGATTGCCCAATCGGGATGGGCGGCGAGATCGTCATCGCTCGGCGACCATTCCTCGACATGCGCAATGGAAAAGCCCGACTTGATCAGCAGGTTCAACGTCGTGCCCATCGTCCGGTGCTGCTTGACGACGCCTTCGGCGAGCCAGTTCGTCACCCGCGGCCCTTCGGTCTGATAGGCGCTGAGCGGCCAGATCTTGCGACCGCCGGCATCGACCTGCCATTCCGGCTGCCGTGGCGCCATGTAGATCGGATGTTCGATCGAAAAGATCAGCCGGCCGCCGGGCCTCAGCGCCTGACGAATGGTCACCAGGAGCCCTGCAAAGCCTTCGATATAGTGGAAGGCCAGCGAACTATAGACGAGATCGAAACAGGCCGTAGGAAGCTGAAGCTTTTCGAGATCGGCCCGATCATAGTGAACGCGTGCATCAGCCGTCTCGGCACGAGCCCGCTCCAGCATCTTCTCCGAGACATCCAGTCCCAAAACACCGGCAGCGCCCTGCTCCACGGCCCAGCGGCAGAACCAGCCGAAGCCGCAACCGAGATCGACGACGTCGAGGCCCTTCATGTCAGGCATCAAGGCACGGATCGCAGGCCATTCGGCCGCGCCCGCCAGCCCGTCGACCGAGCGCTGCAGGCGGTTATAGCCTTCGAAGAAGCCAGGATCGTCATAGATATTCTGGGTCATGTTCATCTCTTGCAGATCGACGATGTCGATCCGGCAGCACTGATTTAGAAGCCCGATTCATTGCTCAGGTCACATCACCTTCGCCGCCGTGACCTCGACCTCCACCAGAAACTCGGCGCGCGTAAACCCGCCGACGATCAGCAAGGTCGAGACCGGCTTGGGATCCAGGATATAGCGGTCACGCACGGCCATATAGGCGGGAAAATCCTCTCGCGTAGTGACGAAGCTGGCGATACGGATGACATCGGCAAAGCTCATGCCGGCCTCATCCAGGATGGCATTGATCGCCTTGAAGCACATCTCGGCCTGGGCCGTAACGTCAGCCGGAATGCGGTCATCGAGGCCGATGCCGAGCTGGCCGGATGTGACCAACAGGCCGGCGCCCGGCGGCACCAGCAGGCCGTGATTGTAATTGCCGAAAGGGCGGCGGACGGATGGGGGATTGAATACCTTTTTCATCGAAACCGACTCCTCGTGATCGGGACGATTTCAACATTTTGAGGCTCAGTCGACAACCCGTTCAATGCGCTTGTACTGAAGTAACCACTCGATTTCGGCGCACTTCCAACAGGATATGTCCGAAAAGTGCCGCAAGCACGATCGGCCCGCCGATCAACGTCGCCGTCGACGGACGCTCGGCAAAGACCATCCAGACCCACAGCGGCGTCAGGGGCACTTCGAGCGCCGTCAGCAAGGCGGCGTCGGAGGCCGGAACCAGCCGCGAGCCGAATGTGTAGAGACTGAGGCCCATCGCATTCTGGATAATGCCGAAGGCGATGATCAAACCGAGATCCTGTCCGGACAGGGAAAGCGGCGAGGCAAACCAGAAGGTGATGAAAGAGCAGAGCCAGGCGGACAGCGCCATGGCCGGCAGCATCGGCACGTTGCGATGCTGGCGCATGACGACGGCAAGGCAGGCGACGGTCAGCGTCATGATGGCCGCGAGCCCCTTGCCGAGCCAGCTGCCGCCATCGCTTGCATGGCCGGAAAGCATGACGAGCACGCCGATGAAGGCAATGCCGCTGGCAATCAGCGTCCTCAGGTTCGGGCGCTCGCGGATGAAGAGGAAAGCGACGCCCGCGGTGACGAAGGGCACGGTCGCATAGATGACCATCGCATCGGCGACCGACGTATAATAGATCGAGCCGATGCCGCTGATCATGGATGCGGTGGAAAAGATCGTCGCCGCCAGCGACGGGCCGCGCATGGAGCGCAGGACACGAAAGGCGTTGCGGCGTTCGATGTAGAAGAACAGCGCGAACACCCCGAAACCAGAGACTATCCCGCGGCAGAACAGGATCGTCATGAGGTCGGCATGGATTGCGCGCACGAAAAGGCCTGATGTCGACCAGGCGAGCGCCGAGAGCGCGACATAAGCCACGCCCAACCTGTATTGCTGCTGTTCCGCCGGCGTCACGATCAAATCCCCTGCCCTATCGTGGGAGATCATTAGCGGGCAGCCATAACGCCCACAAGCAAAGCTTGCGTCGTTGCGCGTCGCAGCTGCCGGAAGATGACAAGGGTTGCAGGAAGGCCACGCCACACCCTCCGCCCCCGCGATCGAAAAAGATCGCCCAACCGTGGCTGTTGGCAAGATCATATTGATCTTGCACATCTTTACGATCGCTTTAAAGCGCGTCGCGATCTTTCAGATTCGCTTCCTGAGCCTTAAACTTTTGATTTTCGCATGTCGTTATCGCAAAACCGCTGCACACTTTTGCGCGACATGCTCTACGGTTCTGGCGACCTCGTCGAAGGAGAATCAATTGCGCCTGCTGTCAGCCACTTTGTTTGCATGCGGCTGCGTCAGCCTCGTCGACGGCCCCCTGTGGCCGCCGGCGCAAACCTATGTCGACAAGACGGTGCAATGCAGCCAGAGCAGCAATCCGGCCCGTTGCGAGCATACCCGCGACAGCTGGAAGGCGGATTACGAGGAAGCCATTGCCGGCGGCTATCGCGCGCAGAAACACGTCGCGCTGTGCCTCAGCACCGGCTGTGACGAGGCGATCCAACCCGACAAGATGCTCGGCTGTGCCTGGCGCATGGTGATTGCCGAGGCAAAGAACGCCTCAACGGACAACATGGATGCCGCAAACCTCAGCCGCTTCTGCGGAACGGACTATATCGACGAGAAGGGAAAGCTCGCTGCCGCCTCGCAAGCGAAGGCGATGCTGCGCCTGATCGGCAAATAGCAGGCCACGCGGCAGGGGTTTTCTGCAGCGTGGCTCGGCCTTATGCGTAAGGCACAAGGAATTTACTGATCGCCTCAATCTCGTTGGGGCGAATATCGTGGCCGCCCGCATGCCATTCGAGCGTAACCTCAGCATCCTGCCGTGCAAAATAGTCGGCGAGCGCCTGGGTCACCGGCGCGTGCGAGATCGGATCCCGCTCGCCCGCCGTGATCAGCACGCGCCTCCCCGCCAGCCTTGAATTGTCCTTTGGCTGGAAGGGGATGAGCGGATGCATCAGCACGGCCGCATCGAAAAGATCCCCATGCTCGATCAAAACGTTGGCGAGGATGTTCGCACCGTTGGAAAAACCGAGGCCGAGGACCTGCGATGCGCCGTATTCCGCCGCCAGTTCCGAGACATAGGCCGCCATCTTTTCCGTCGCCCGGGCAAGGTCCGCCATGTCATAGACGCCCTCGCCCGTCCGGCGGAAGAAACGCGCAGCACCATATTCCGAGACATCGCCGCGCGGCGATACGATGGTGGCGTCCGGCAGCAGCCGGGCAGCGAAATCGAAGAACTGGTTCTCATCGCCGCCGGTGCCATGGAAGGTGAAGAAAATAGGCTTTCCGGCTGCACCGGCCTTCAGCCGGTGCAGGTAATTCGTATTCGTCATGATATCTCTCCTGAATCAGCCTTCCAGCGGTTCAAGATGCTGCTCGATCAGGCCGCGCAGATGCGCGTGCTGCTCGGGCAGTTTCAGCGCTTCGCCGAGATGGGCCGTATCCTCGTCGCGGTTGAAGCCGGGTTCGTTGGTGGCGACTTCGAACAGCACGCCGCCCGGCGTGCGGAAATAGATCGCCCAGAAGTAATCGCGGTCGATGACCGGGGTCACCTGATAGCCCGTATCCATCAGCGCCTTGCGCACCTCGAGCTGCTTTGCGCGGTTCTCGACTGCAAAGGCGACATGGTGGACGGAGCCGGCGCCTGGAAGCGCGCGGTTGATGTTCGGCATGGTTTCGAGATCGACATAATCGGCACCGTTGCCGCCGGGCATGGCGAGCCGCTTGACGCCCTCATGCGTATCGACCACCTCGTAGCCCATATACTTCAAGAGCTCGGCCGTGGCGCCCTCGTCCCTGAGCCGCATGCCGACGGAATGGAAGCCCCTGATGGCATGCTCGGCATCGACGCCGTTGTGCGTCCAGGGCAGACGGCTATCGTCCTTGACCTCGACGAGAGCGAAGCCATCGCCATCGGGGCCTGAGAAATGCAGGCGCTTCTGGCCGAAGGATTCATCGGCCTTCAGGCCCTCGACGCCATGCTGGCCGAGCCGCTCGGTCCAGTAGCCGAGAGCGCCTTCCGGAACGGAGTAGACCGTATTGCCGACTTCGCCGGTGCCCGGACGGCCGCGCGCCATTTTCGGAAACGGGAAGTAGGTCATGATCGTGCCGGGGGTGCCGATCTCGTCACCATAGTAAAGGTGATAGACATCGGGAGCGTCGAAATTCACCGTCTTCTTGACGCGGCGCAGGCCGAGCGTGTCGGTGAAGAACTTGTTGTTGGTCCGCGCGTCTTCCGCCATCGAGGTAACGTGGTGAAGACCTTTGATCTGGTTAAGCATCTCTAACCCCTTTTTTCGCCTGCACCGGCAGGCGTTTCTCATGGGCAGAAGATGGTCTTGTGGGCGGTGTTTCGATAGCCCTCAAGTGCCAAACGGATTGTCTTCAATGAGTGAACGATAAATTCGGATCGTTCACCTGGAAGCCATATCGCTCTCATCTGGTTGATTCCTAACAGGAGCGGCGCTAGATTAAGCTAGACAGTCTAGCCAGCGAGAGTTTCGATGAATTGGCCATTGCAGGATGCGAAGAACCAGTTTTCAAAAGTCGTGCAGAAAGCGCGCAGTGAGGGACCGCAAATCGTCACCTTGCGCGGCGAACGTGCGGCTGTCGTCCTGTCTGCCGAAGACTATGATGCTCTCCTGGCCGGCAAACCGAGCCTTGCCGATGACTTGCTATCCGGACCGGCATGGGATGACGAAATGGCTGATGCCGTATCGAAGCGCAGCAAAACGCCAAGCCGGGATGTCCTTTTCTGATGTATCTGGTCGATACCAACGTCATCTCGGAAGTTCGGCGCGGTAATTCCCAGGCGGTTGCCTGGCTGCGCTCAATCGATCCCTCCACCGTTTATCTGAGTGTCATCACACTTGGAGAAATCATGCGCGGGATTGCGCTGAAGCGAAAATCGGACCCACGCGCCGCAGCGCATCTGGAAGAATGGCTGCGCAAGATCCGGCACGATCATGGCAATCGCATCCTTGCCATTACCGATCAGATTGCGGTCGAATGGGGACGTATCGCCGCACAGCGTCCGCGCGGTGATGCCGATGGATTAATCGCGGCAACGGCGATCGTTCATGACCTCATCGTCGTCACTCGCAACGTCGGCGATTTCGACGACACCGGCGCTTCAATCATCAACCCCTGGGACCAGGCGCCTTACTAAGGCATGTCGCGCAAAAGTGTGAAGCGGTTTTGCGATAACGACATGCGCCAGATCAAGAGTTTAAAGCGCAACAAGCGAATCTGAAAGATCGCCTCGCGCTTTAAGCATCCGGATTGCTCGGGAGCGCCCAGTCGATCGGATCCCTGCCGTGTTCGGTCAGATAGGCATTGGCCTTGGAAAAATGCCCGCAGCCGAGGAAGCCGTTATGGGCCGACAGCGGCGACGGATGCGCCGCCTTCAGCACCAGATGGCGCTCGGTATCGACGAAGGCGGCCTTCTTCTGCGCATAGGAGCCCCAGAGCATGAAGACGACGCCATCGCACTCGTCGTTGACCCTGCGGATGACGGCGTCGGTGAAGCGCTCCCAGCCCTTGCCCTGATGCGATGCGGCTTGAGATTCCTCGACCGTCAGCACGCTGTTGAGCAGCAAGACGCCTTGCTCCGCCCAGCTTTCCAGAAAGCCGTGCCGCGCCGGCGGAATGCCGAGATCGGTTTCCAGTTCCTTGTAGATATTGACCAGCGACGGCGGGATGCGCACGCCGGGACGCACGCTGAAGCAGAGCCCATGCGCCTGCCCGAAACCATGATAGGGGTCCTGCCCGAGAATGACGACCTGCACCTCGTCGAGCGGCGTCAGGTCCAGCGCCCGGAAATATTCGCCGCCGCGCGGGAAAATCACCTTGCCGCGTTGCTTTTCCTCGACGAGAAAGGCCTTGAGCTGCTGCATGTAGGGGCTTTCGAACTCCGGAGACAACGCCTCTTTCCAGCTCTCCTCCAGCTTGATGCTCGCTTCCGCCATCGTCTCGGGCCTCCGTCTGTTGTCAGCCTGTCGATTGAGGATGAAAGCGCCGGCATGTCAAGAAAATGGCTGGGGCGACGATGGGGAGATCACAGTTTTTGACGGGATGGGGACCGGATTGCGATGTCATGCGACAAATACCACGAACAGCAACTTTCGATCCAAGGCTGCCATTTTACAACCGTATTTTCGCAAAGACTAACCGTTAGCTTTGCAGGAAGCGCTCAACAGCCAACCATTCGTATCCGCGAATGCATCAAGGATCGAACACCTACAGCTTGATCGATTTGCACACATTCACTAAATCCGGAAGAGATTTCGGCGCGACCCTAGTTACGCGAATTTTGATCTTGCCTTCCATCTTTTGGAGGAACTTCGACGACCGCAACGCGCTTTTGAACGATCCGTACTCATCTCTATCGTAAGTATCGAGCGCGGCATCATAATACAATTCTACGGCCTTTTTGACATACTTACGGACCGCATTATTGAACTCTGAAGCTTGCATCTTCTGAAGTGTGACATGCGGCGATTTCCAAGCAGGCGCCTTCTCGAAGAGCTTGTACACGGAGAAAATGTTCCAATACGCGCTCGTGACACCCAGTAGACCCGAGTTCTCGTCTTCGCCTAGTTCTTTCAATGTCAGTTGACGTTCTTCATCGGCGATCTTACCGACTAACCAGCTTAGGTAAACTTCCGAAGCCGGAATACCTTTATAGAACAGCTTCTGATAGGGCTGATCGAAGAGTTCTCCTTTGTTTGCGATGGCCTGAATAAGGAATTCATTCTGAGTAGATGCCAGGAACTGCGTAACCTTATCGAGTTCGATCGTCTTGAGATCCTTCCTGCGGCGCGACCCCACCTGCTTCGGCGCATAATCGATGCCAACGGCCTTAAACTCCGCACGGAGAGTTTGCTGTAGATCGTCAGCCGCGCGGACCGACCATATCCGAACCGCGTTCTGCGAGTTATTGTAACGTACAATATCAGTTCGAATCGAGGCTTTCGCCGCGATTACTCGAGTCAATACCTTCGCCTCTTTTGAGGCTTTTGCCTGCACCAAGCTCGAAGTCGTTTGGCAGCCGTTTACGATGCTGAATCGCGTCAGCTTGAGTGATGTCGACACGTCCGTCGTCGCCAAGGGCTCGGCCGTATCTGCGACTATAGTTATGCCGTTGTTGAGCGCCCAGAACGAACCCGGTGTCTCTTTGGCGGTCTTAATGATTTGCTCGTTGATGCCGCCCTTGCGAGCGCCGAGAAACAAACGGATGTTGCCCGCAAATAGATCATCTCTGTGTTCCGTGTATAGTCTTTGAAGCTCGCCCGCGCTTACTGAGCCGAACCAGGCACGGCCATATGCACCGTGGTCTTCGATATGCCCGCCACTGAAGTTCAATGTACCTTCGGGTATACCACGCTCCGTCGAAACGAGCGTTTTATAGCGGGCGATAATCTCCTCTTGTGGAGCGAAAAAGAAAGAAACGTCCTTGTTTTTGGGGTCTTCTTGGTGGGCGTTCACTGAATCCTCGATCTCGGGAGACCGCAATGCCAAGGTAATGAAGCCAGCCGCGACTTGATAATCTGGGTATGTCTCACGCAGATTCGTGAGGGTTTCCGCTAAGTCGGGCCGTGTCTTAAGCAACTTGCCGGGATCATTGACGAACGGAAGTGCAGCAGTGATCGCGTCCCACTTATTCTTGGGAGCCTTCTTATCAAAGCGCTCCGGACAGTGAGCCTGGATGACAACAATCTCCTGATTGTTTTCATCGGCGAACGCGATATCAATGCCTTGATCATTGCCGCCATCGCTGGCCGCGGATTCAAGCGCCTCGTCTTCGTCTTGGTAGAAAAAGTTGATAGCGAACCATGCAGCGAAAGCGCGATTACGGGTGACTCCGCCGCGTTCCGCCAACTCATCGATCGACGCGAGAATGTCTTTCAGATCTTTGTTCTGTTCCATGATTCCCTACCGGCTCTCTGGAACTTAGGTAACCGAAGTCCCAGAGAGCCACAAGCCAGAGATGCATTTGCAACGGAGGAAACACGCACATCCACAACATACTCCCTCAGGATGCAATTATTGAGAGCTTGTTCCGCTGTAACCGCAATTTGGCAGCCAAGCATCGGGTGCCGCAAAATCTGGCCGCACAGCCGGCGTTGGTCGCAGGTTACAATCTGCTAATGACGCATCCAGACCAATCTCTTAGCCTGAGAGCAAGGCTAGTAGCATTTGCAGCACCATTCCACTTAAACATGCCAAAAAGCCGGTTCTTCCCGCCCGCAATCACCCCTTGATCCGCGCCATCTGCGGATCATAAAGCGGCCTCAGCGACACCCGGCACGCCACGCGGCTCTGCGCGACATCGAGCTCATAGCGGCCGGAAAGCACGAAATCCTCGGTGACACCGCCGGGATCGCGGACATAGCCGTAGCCGATGGCCTTGCCGATCGTGTAGCCGTAGCCGCCGCTCGACAGCCAGCCGACGCGCTGACCATCGCGATAGATCGTTTCGCGGCCGAGAAGCACGATTTCGGGATCGTCTGGCACGAAGCAGGCAAGCATCTTCTTCACGCCCGAAGCGAGCTGCCGCTCGATCGCCTCGCGGCCACGGAATGCGATGTCCTTCTTCGTCTTCACCGCCCAGCCAAGCCCAGCTTCGATGGGCGTATGATCCGGCCCGATATCGGAGCCCCAGGCGCGATAGCCCTTCTCCAGCCGGCAGCTCTCGATGGCGCGATAGCCGGCATTGATGAGGCCGTGTTCGCGCCCGGCCGCCATCAACCCATCATAGACGGTGGCGGCATATTCGACCGGCACATGCAGCTCATAACCGAGTTCGCCGACATAGGTGATGCGCAGCGCCCTGACGGGGCAACCGGCAATGCCAACGGTCTTCACCTTGCCGAAGGGGAACGCAGCATTCGAAACATCGGCCGAGGTCACGGCCTGCAGGATCGCACGCGACTTCGGTCCCATCAGCGACAGCACCGAATAGGCGGAGGTGACATCCACCAACTCCGCATGCAAGTCAGCCGGAATATTGCGCGCGATCCAGTCGAAATCATGCGTGGCGAAACCGGTGCCCGTGGTGATGTAGAATTCGTTCTCCGCGATGCGGGCGACGGTGACATCGCATTCGATGCCGCCCCGGTCGTTCAGCATCTGAGTATAGGTCAAGGCACCCACAGGCTTGGCGACATCATTGGCGGCAATCCACGACACTGCCGCCTCGGCATCCCTGCCTTTCAGCACGAATTTGGCGAAGGAGGTCTGGTCGAAGATAACGGCCGCCTCGCGTACAGCCTTATGCTCTCGGCCGACGGCATCGAACCAGTTCTGACGGCCGTAGGTATAGATATCCTTCGGCTCCTCGCCTGCAAAGAGATCGGCAAACCAGTTCGGCCGTTCCCAGCCGAGCTTTTCGCCGAAGCAGGCCCCCTGCGCCTTCAGGCGATCGTAAAGCGGCGACTTGCGGCAGGGCCGGCCGCTGGAATGCTCCTCGAAGGGCCAGGCCATGGTGTAGTGCTTGCCATAGGCCTCCAGCGTGCGGGTGCGAACCCAGTCGGTATCGAAATGCGGACGGCCGAAACGCCTGATATCGACAGGCCACAGGTCGTAGGGCGGCTCGCCCTTGGCGACCCATTCGGCCAACGCCATGCCGGCCCCGCCGGCGGAGGCTATGCCGAAGGCATTGAAGCCGGCGCCGACGAAGAAGTTCCTCACCTCCGGCGCTTCGCCGAGAATGAAGTTGCCATCGGGCGTAAAACTCTCCGGACCGCACAGCAGCTGCTTGACGCCGGCCGTCTGCAACGCCGGCACACGCATCAGCGCCTGTTCCATGATCTGCTCGAAATGATCGAAATTACTGTCGAGCAGCGTGTAGTGGAAATCCTTCGGGATACCGTCGAGCGCCCAGGGGATGGGATTGGGTTCATAGCCGCCCATGACCAGCCCGCCGACCTCCTCCTTGTAGTAGGTGAGCCTATCCGGGTCGCGCAGCGTCGGCAGGTTGGAGGGCACGCCGAAGGATTCGGTGATGAGATATTGATGCTCGACCGAGACGAGCGGCACATTGACGCCGAAACGGGCAGCAAACGTCCGCGTCCATTGTCCGGCGCAGACCACGACGCGCTCGCATTCGATGCGCCCCCTCTCGGTGATGACGGCGCGGATCCGGCCCTTGTCGATCTCCAGATCGAGAACCTCGGTATCCTCGAAGATCGAGACACCGCTCATGCGCGCACCCTTCGCCAGCGCCTGGGTAATATCGGAAGGATTGGCCTGCCCATCCGTCGGCAGGAAGGCGGCGCCGACGAGGTCGTCGACATCCATCAGCGGCCAGAGATCGCGCGCCTCCTGCGGCGTCAGCAGATGCATCTGCAGGCCGAAGGATTGCGCCGTCGTCGCCTGCCGCTTGACCTCCGTCCAGCGCTCCTCGTTGCAGGCAAGGCGCAAGCCCCCATTCATCTTCCAGCCGGTGGCAAGCCCCGTCTCCGCTTCGAGCTTCTTGTAGAGATCGACCGAATAGCCGAGCATCTGCGTGATATTGGCGCTGGTGCGCAGCTGGCCGACGAGACCGGCGGCATGGAACGTCGTGCCCGAGGTCAGCTTCTTGCGCTCCAGCAGCACCGTATCGGTGAAGCCGAGTTTGCCGAGATGGTAGGCCGTCGAGCAGCCGATGATGCCGCCGCCGATGACGACGGTCTTTGCTGTGGTCGGCAGTTCCTTCATCGCGTCACCTCAAGAATTGCGAAAGCTCTGCCAGGCGCTTTCGAAGCGCCGCAGATTTTCAGCTGTATAGGAAGAATAATCGAAATCGATGTCGGAATGGATTTCCGAAACCATACTCCACATCGTCTCGCGCAGGAGTGAGGCGCATTTCATCGCCTGATAGCGGCGGCGCAGATCGTCGCTGGCACCAGCCTCGAAATAGGCTTCCAGCATCGCCTCTTCCTGTGCTTCGGAAAATTCATTGTTGGAGGCGAGGCCGCCGAGGTCGAAGAGCGGCGTGTTGAAGCCGGCATAATCCCAATCGATCAGCCAAAGCCGCGTGCCATCGTCGAGGAAGTTCGCGGCAAGCAGATCATTGTGGCCGAAGGCGATCTCGAAGGGACCGGCCTCGCGTTCAAGCCGCTCGGCGATCTCCAGGAAGGAAGGCAGCATCGGCCCGTGCCGGCTACCGCCGGCCTTGAGAACGGCCGCATAATCCCTGACCACATGGAAGACCCAGAAGATCGCCGCCGGCCCGCGAAAAAGCCTGCCGACATCGCGATGGCAAGACCGGACAAGCGCCACGACGCGGGCCATCATTGCGGGCTCACCTATATCATCGGCCGACAGCGGCTTTGCGTCGATATAGTCAAGCACCAGTATGCCGGACTCGTGATGGATGACGGCGGGCGAGAGGCCCGCGGCATGGGCGGCCCTGCTCGCCGCCACCTCGTTGGCGCGGCTGATATGATGGACGGGAATATCCTCACCCAGCCGCACGACGAAGCGTCGCCCCGCATTGCCGACCAGATAGTTGCGATTGGTGATGCCCCCGACCAGCGGGGCGATCTCGATCGGCCCGCGCCAGATGCCGAGAGAATGGATCCTGTCTTCCGGCGTCGCAGTCATTCCCCCTCCGGCACCACTGCTGAGCATCCTTCGGACGAGAAAGGTTCCTTACAAAAGCGAAGCTGTCAAGGGCGCCCCACAAAATGAAACGAATATTTGGCTTTTTGTTGGATTAGAAAGGAAGCTCGAACTGGATGAGCTATGGATATCGCAAAGAGAGCGCTTCACCGTGGGTGAGATTTGTCTTAAAAACTCAGGCGCGAGGCAACCGGATCAAGCCCGTGCGCGTTGACGCCTCTGGCGGCGACGGGAGTGGTTATTTCGGAACTCATGCACATTTCGGGATCAATACCCTCAATAGGATCAGGAACCATGTCGGGCATATCCCAGCCACCGCTTCACTCTAATCATCGCGAACGCGAGATTCTGGAGGAACTGCGCCTGGCCGGCGGCGCGAGCCGCATCCAGTTCCTGGCCGAACGGCTCGGCGTTTCCGAAGAAACCATTCGCCGCAACATCCGCAGCCTCGAGGCCAACGGGCTCGTGACCAAGGTACATGGCGGGGTCCACATCAAGGACTCGATGATCGAGCCGCCGCTGCATCTGCGCATGAACGAGAATGCGGAAGCCAAGCGGATGATCGCCGCCTCCGTCGCATCCATGATCGAGGATGGAGACGCACTCTTCCTCGATGTCGGCTCAACCACGGCCTTCATCGCCGTCGCGTTGCAGAAGCACCAGAACCTCTTCGTCGTCACCAATGCCGTCGCAGTCGCTCACGCGCTCGCAACCCGCAACGGCAACCGGGTCTTCTTCGCCGGCGGCGAGCTGCGCGGGCACGACGGCGGCGCCTTCGGCATGGAGGCCGCCAATTTCCTGCGCCGCTTCAACATACGTCATGCCATCCTGTCGGTCGGCGCCATCAACGCCACTTCCGGCTTCATGCTGCACGACCTCGAAGAAGCGGAATATTCCCGGGAAGCGGCCGGCCGCGCCGAAAACTGCATCATCGTCGCCGACAGCGCCAAATTCGGACGCAGCGCACCCATCGTCCTCAGCGAACCGGCCATGTTCGACAAACTGGTCACCGACGACACACCGCCATCAGACATTCGCGCCATGCTGGAGCGCAACAATATCGAACTCGTTGTCGCCAACCGGCAGCGGGTGGAGCGGCGATAGATTGAAGGCTGGCGCTATCAGCTACTGCCGGTATCCGCTTCGGGAATGTGTTGAATCTACTTAATCCTTACACATCGCCTCCAGCGTCTGGGCCGCCTTGCTGGCATGGCGCTCTTTGTGGCGCAGCAGCCGGAAGCTGCGGGCCGGCAGATCGAATGCCGCCTGCACCAGCAGTCCTTGCCCGAGATAGGCTCTCGCCGCAGCACTGGAAATAGCCGCAGCACTTTCCCCGGCACAGACGGCGGATAGCACCGCTTCATTCGACGGCAAGACGAGCGCCACGTCGAGATCGCGCGGCGACGCCCCAAACCCAACGACCGCGCTCTCGAATTCCGAACGCGTGCCCGAGCCCTCCTCCCGCATCACCCAGGAGGTGCCGTTAGCGAGATCGGCGACGGTCAGCTGCCGTCCATCCGCCCAGGGATGATGCGGCGGCACGACGATGACGAGCGCATCCTGCGCGACGATCTTCATCGAGAGAGCCGGCGCGTCCACTTCACCCTCGATGAAGCCTAGTTCGGCAGCACCATCGATGACGGCTTCCGTGACGGTTCGCGTGTTGCCGATCGTCAGATCCAGCTCGATGCCGGGATAATCGCGATGAAACCGCATCAGCAGCGGCGGCAACCAGTAGCTGGCGATGGTCTGGCTCGCATAGAGGCTGAGCCGGCCGCGCTGCAACCCACCAAGTTCGGACAGCATGAGTTCCGCCGCGCGCACGCGCGCAAGCGTCGCCTTGGCTTCACCTAGGAAGGACCTCCCGGTCTCCGTCAGCTCGATCCGCCGCCCGACCCGGTGAAACAGCTCCACCCTGTAATAGGCCTCAAGGTTCTTGATCGCCGAACTGACCGCCGAAGGCGTCAGGTGGATGGCTTCCGCGGCATTGGTCAGATGTTCTCGCTCGGCGACGGCGACGAAAATTGCGAGTTGCTCGAAGGTCATGGGAAATCATT
The DNA here is from genome assembly GCF_003627795.1 of Rhizobium sp. CCGE531. Taxonomy (NCBI): domain Bacteria; kingdom Pseudomonadati; phylum Pseudomonadota; class Alphaproteobacteria; order Hyphomicrobiales; family Rhizobiaceae; genus Rhizobium; species Rhizobium sp. CCGE531. Next base: position 2,996,564 of record NZ_CP032684.1, read on the forward strand.
CTAATTTATCGAATGAAACATAGGATAATATTCGATGGATGTCGACATCGACAGGTGAGACTTTCCCGCCGTCACCCAAGCATGACAAACGAACGACGGCACGATATGTCTCTTGCTCAACGCGCAAACACCATCCTTCCCGGCCTTGCACTCACCTGTGCCGTGGCCCTATTCGCCTATGCCGGCGAGCATGTCGAAGTCGGCCTGTTCGGGGGCCGATGGATCGAAAGCCTGGTGCTCGCCATCGCGCTCGGCATCGCCGTCTGCACTCTCAAGCCGCTGAAGCCCGCCATGAAGCCGGGCATCGATTTCAGCGCCAAGATCCTGCTGGAAATCGCCATCGTGCTTCTCGGCGCCTCCATCAGCCTCTCCGCCATTCGCGGCGCCGGCGTCTGGCTGATCGCCGGCATCGCCATCGTCGTCATTTTGTCGATCGCCGCCACTTACGTCATCGGACGGGCGCTTGGCTTGCCGCCGAAGCTGGCAACGCTGATCGCCTGCGGCAACTCGATATGCGGCAACTCGGCCATCGTGGCCGTTGCTCCCGTGATCGAGGCGGATTCGCAGGAGATCGCCGCAGCACTCGCCTTTACCGCCGTCCTTGGCATTGCGGCCGTGTTTCTGCTGCCGCTTCTTTATTTCCACCTCGGCATGAGCGTGCCGCAATACGGAACCCTGGCCGGACTGACCGTCTACGCGGTGCCGCAGGTGCTGGCCGCGACCGCGCCCGTCGGCCTGCTCGCTGTCCAGACCGGCACGCTGGTCAAGCTCGTCCGCGTCCTGATGCTGGGTCCCGTGATCTTTCTGCTCGGCATCGCCACCAAGGCCGAAGCGGCCGGCGCCGGCGAACAGGGCAGCAGCCATCAATCGCTTGTGCCCTGGTTCATCTGCGGCTTTCTTGGGCTGATGGCGCTGCGCTCCTTCGGCCTCATTCCGGATGCGCTGATTGCCCCGATGGAGGTGGTGTCGGGCATCCTGACCGTCATCGCCATGGCGGCACTCGGCCTGTCCGTGAATATCCGCTCCGTCGCGCATGCGGGCGGCCGGGTCATTGCTGCCGCGACGCTGTCGCTGCTGATGCTCGCCGTCATTAGCTACGGTTTGATCGTCGCCTTGCAGATCCAGTAGCACGCGCGCCCGCCGTCGGTCGGCTCTTGTCCATGACGACAGCCGCTTTCAGCAATGCGGCAATCTCGTTTCCCGAAGCCGGATAGCCGATGGCATAGCCTTGAAGTTCGTCGCAACCGACTTCGGCCAGGATGCGCGCATGTTCTTCGGTCTCGACCCCTTCGGCAACGACCTCGACATTCAAGGCCCGCGCGATGTCGACGATGGAGCCGACAAGCCGGCGCTGTTCGTCGGACACCGTTACCGCCGTCACCAGTTGCCGATCGATCTTCAACCGCTTCGGCTTCAGTGTAACCAAGCCGATCAACGACGCATGGCCGGAGCCGAAATCATCGATCTCGATATCGATCCCCATCTCCTTGATGCCGGCGATATTGGCGAGCACCCGGTCGTCGGGAGCATCGAGAAAGATGGTTTCGACCAGTTCGAAGGCGATGGCGTTGCGGGGTATCCTGAGCGCCTTCAACCCTTCGATCAGATCCGGATCGGCGAGCCGGCGTCCGGAAATATTGACGGCAATGCGCGGCGGCGAGAGACCCTGCGACACCCAGTCCGACCGGTCGGTAAGCGCGCGCTTCAGGACGGCCGCATCGATTTCGGCGGTGAGCCCGTATTCATCGGCCACCTTCAGGAAGGCGATCGGGCTCAACAATCCCCTTTCCGGATGCCGCCAACGCGCGAGCGCCTCCAATCCGACAATGCGGCGACTGCGGGCATCCACCTGAATCTGATAGAAGGGCTCGATCTGACACAGCACCGGCGCCAAACGCAATTCGTCGGCCAGCTGACGCTCCGCATGCAGGTCGGATTGCAGCTTCGGCGTGAAGAACTCTACCCGGTTGCGGCCGAGCTTCTTGGCCTGGAAAAGCGCGACATCGGATTCCGCCAGCAGATTGCCGGCGCTGCCGGCCTCGCTCATGGCCACGCCGATCGAGGCACCGATCTTCAGCATCTCATTGCCGAAACGCACCTCGCGTCGCAATCGCCAGAAAATATCATTCGCGATCGCTTCCAGCCTCTCGGCGTTGCCGACATTCACCAGAGCAGCCACGAATTCATCGCCGCCGATACGCGCGACGATGTCGTTGGCGGTTATGGCTCCGGATACGCGCGCGGCAGCACTCTGCAATGTCGCGTCGCCGGCCGCATGACCCCATTTGTCGTTGATCTCCTTGAACCCGACGAGATCGATGTGGAGCACGGCCAACGTCTCGACGGACGCGTCGTTGCGCAATTCGGCCAACCGCCGATCGAAATAGCGCCGGTTCGGAAGGCCGGTGAGATAATCGTGATCGGCGGCATGCTCGATTCGCGCGCGGCTCTGCTCCAGCGCAACGGCGCGGGCTTCGGCAATGGCCTTTTGGCTGGTCAGCTCGCGATTGAGCAATACGTCGGCGGTTACATCCCATTCGGCGCCGATGAAGGAAGGCGCGCCATCGGCATCTTCATAGTAATGAGCGCGCGAGCGCAGATGACGCACCTCACCGCTGGGCAGAATGATCCGGAACTGCGAGTTGTAGAAGCCCTTCCCCTCGAGCGCGACCTGGAAGTCGTTGTTCGCCCTTTCATGATCCTCGGGATGCAACGCCTTAAACCAGACATTGGAGGAAACCCGGCGATTGTGGCGCCCGGTCGCGTAGAGCTTGTGCATCTGCTGGTCCCAGAGCAGCTCCTGTTCGTTGACGTTATGCTGCCAGACGCCGATTTGAGACGCCTCCAGCGCCAGCTCCAGCCTTCTCAAAAGGTCCTGGAACTCTTCCTCGCTTCGCCCTGATGTCGTCTCGGCCAAAGAGCTCCACCCCGTTCGGAAACTGAAGGGACCGCATAACTGCTGCCAAGTATATATGCACTACTCCCTTTCACGAACTTTAATGGTAGCGCATTGTTGTTCAGCCAGCAGTTTTTCGATATCTCGACCAGAGTATGATGCCGAAAAGTGTAAGCAGTTTTCGGATGATATCATGCCCTGCCCGTTTGATGCTGGCGCGGATTGAGATTTTAGATCGAATAGACCTAAAATCTCAATCCGGCCTTAGTGATTATGCCTCGGCGGTATTGCGGCGATATTGCGGAAATCGGCCGCGCCATCGAGGACGGCGCCATCGGAAAGCTGGGTGACCGAACGGCGATAGATCCGCTGCCATGGCGTCGCATCCGGCGGAACGGCCGGAATGCCATCTCCCTTGCGGCGCTCGATTTCCGTCTCGTCCACCAGCATGTCGCAGCGGCCGTGATTGAAATCGATGCGGATGATGTCGCCGGTCCTGAGCCAGGCAAGGCCGCCGCCGGCGGCACTTTCCGGCGATGCATTGAGAATGGAAGGGCTGTCGGCCGTACCCGACTGGCGGCCGTCGCCGATCGTCGGCAAGCTGCGGATACCCCGCTTCAGAAGCGCATCCGGCGGCTGCATGTTGACGACCTCGGCCGAACCCGGCCAGCCGATCGGCCCTGCGCCGCGAATGACGAGGATCGTGTTCTCATCGATACCGAGATCGGCATCGTTGATGCGCTTGTGATAATCCTCCGATCCGTCAAAGACGACAGCCCGGCCCTCGAACACGCCTTCATGCTCCGGCTCCCGCAGATAACGGCTGCGGAACTCCTCCGATACGACGCTCATCTTCATGATGGCGAAATCGAACAGATTGCCCTTGAGGACGAGGAAGCCGGCACGCTCCTTCAGCGGCTCGGCGAAGGGGCGGATGACCTCGCGATCGGTCGCCTCCCGGCCCTTCAAATTCTCCGCCATCGTGCTGCCTGTCACGGTCGGACAGCTCCCATCCAGCTTGCCGGCCTGCAGCAGCTCCCACATAATAGCCGGAACGCCGCCGGCGCGATGGAAACGCTCGCCGAGATAGGCGCCTGCCGGCTGCACATTGGCGAGCAGCGGAATATCGAAGCCATGCACCTGCCAGTCGTCGGGATAAAGTTCGACGCCGGCATGCTTCGCCATTGCCGCCAGATGCGGCTGCGCATTCGTCGAGCCGCCGATGGCGGAGTTGACGCGGATGGCGTTGAGAAAAGCCTCGCGCGTCAGCACGTCCGAAGGCTTGATATCGGCGAGAACCAGCTCGACGGCACGCCGTCCGGTGCGGTAGGCCATCTGGCCGCGCTCGCGATAGGCGCCGGGAATGGCGGCGCAGTCGGTCAGCGACATGCCGAGCGCCTCGGCCATGGCATTCATGGTCGAAGCCGTTCCCATGGTGTTGCAATGGCCGATCGAGGGCGCCGAGGCGAGCGACGCCTCCATGAATTCTTCTTCGTCGATCTCGCCCGCCGCCAGCTTGCGGCGCGACCGCCAGATCACGGTGCCGGAGCCGGCAAGCTCGCCCTCATGCCAGCCATCGAGCATCGGACCGCCCGAGAGAACGATGGCGGGAATATTGACGGTCGAGGCAGCCATCAGCGCCGATGGCGTGGTCTTGTCGCAGCCGGTCGTCAGCACGACGCCATCGAGCGGATAACCATAGAGCACTTCCACCAGACCGAGATAGGCGAGATTGCGGTCGAGTGCCGCCGTCGGACGCTTGCAGTTCTCGAAGATCGGATGGGTCGGAAATTCGATCGGAATGCCGCCGGCATCGCGGATGCCGTCGCGCACGCGCTTGGCAAGGTCGAGGTGATGACGATTGCAGGGCGTGAGATCGCTGCCGCTCTGGGCAATGCCGATGATCGGCTTGCCGGACCGCAGCTCCTCCGGCGTGATGCCGTAGTTCATGAAGCGCTCGAGATAGAGAGCCGTCATATCGATATGATCCGGATTATCGAACCAGTCCTGCGAACGCAGACGACGCTTGGATGCACCCTTATCGCTCATCTCTTCTTCAAGCCTTTCCTCGGGCATTCTTGTCTTCCAGATGCTGCAGCAAACCGCTGTGATCCTGCTCGCCGCCGCCATGCTCGACGAATTCGGCAAATTCGGCTCTCACAGCTTCGGTCAAAGGGAGATAGAGGGCGAGACTCTCCGCCGCCGCTAGGACCGCATCGAGATCCTTCAGCTGATTACGGGCGGTTCCGCCCGGTTCGAAGTTGCGCTCGATCATGCGCTGACCATGCAGCTCCAGGATGCGGCTTTCGGCGAAACCGCCGCGAATGGCGGCACGGAATGCCTCGCGCGAACCGCCGCCCGCCTCGACGAGCAGCATCGCCTCCGCGACGGCTCCGATGGTGACGGCAACGATCTGCTGATTGCCGAGCTTTGCAAGCTGGCCCGTTCCGCTGGGGCCGACGCGGGTCACGCGTCCAAGAGGCGCCATGATATCGCGAACGCTGTCTATCACCTCGACATCGCCGCCGGCCATGATCGCAAGCGTTCCAGCCTCGGCGCCCACGACACCGCCGGAGACCGGAGCATCGATATGACGAATGCCGCGCTCGGCGAGCTTGCCCGCATGTTCGCGGGCGACCGCGGGCGATATGGAACTATTGTCGATCACGATCGCGCCGACTTCCAGCGCTTCGGCTACACCGCCGCCGAACAGGACCTCGCCGACGGCGCCGCCGTTGGTCAGCATGGTGAAAAGAACGGATGCTCCTCGCGCCGCCTCGACCGCCGTATCCACGACGGTCGCGCCATCGGCAGCCAGAGGCTCCGCCTTGCTGCGGTCGCGATTCCAGACGGTCACCGCGAAACCGGTAGCGAGCAGCCGCCGCGCCATCGGGGCACCCATCAATCCCGTACCGAGAAAAGCGATCTTTCTGCCGTGCATAAAATATCCTCCGAATTGAAACGCATCGGACACCGAAACCGGAAGCGGAGCGCCTTCGTCGTGCCGACGGATTCGGCGACGATCTTCCGCCCGCTGCCGACCTCAATGCCCCGGATCCGCGAGGCGTCTCCCCACGCCCGACGTACGTCAATCAACTCATCCAAGAGCTTGATAAACCTCTGGAGACAGCATGCAAAGGAAATTGGCTATCGTGCGGCAAATTCTTCGAAAGAATGGTAAATTAGCTAAGACGAAAATATTGGCTCATGAAAAAGGCGGGACCTTTCGGTCCCGCCCGTGACATGTCGAGCACTGGAGTGCCGCTAAAGCGCCGCGCGTCATATATGACGCGCAAAGGTCGCTGTAGCACTTTTAATCTGCTGCATAATTTTATCCTTAAATCGATCCCGATTTAAGGAATTATGCAGTAGGCGCGGCCTCCTATTCGGCGGCGATCGGGAGTACCTCCGCCGAATGGTCGTTGTCGTTGTGAGGGTGCTGCTTCAGCGGACGATTGCCCGTCACGCTGCGGATCAGCACGTAGAAGACCGGCGTCATGAAGATGCCGAAGAAGGTGACGCCGATCATGCCGGCAAACACCGCGACACCCATGGCGGCGCGCATCTCGGCACCGGCGCCGGTCGAGGTGACCAGCGGCACGACACCCATGATGAAGGCCATGGAGGTCATCAGGATCGGGCGCAGGCGCAAGCGGCTGGCCTCGATCGCGGCCTGGACCGGCTTGCGGCCGTCGAACTCCAGCTCGCGGGCGAATTCCACGATCAGGATCGCGTTCTTCGCCGAGAGCCCCACCAGCACCATCAAGCCGATCTGCGTGAAGATGTTGTTATCGCCGCCCGTCAGCCAGACGCCCGTCAAGGCGGCCAGCACACCCATCGGCACGATCATGACGATCGCAAGCGGCAGGCTCACGCTTTCATACTGAGCTGCCAGCACGAGATAGACGAGCAGCAGGGCCAGCGGGAAGATGACGATGCCCGAACTGCCGGCCAGGATCTGCTGATAGGTCAGTTCCGTCCATTCGAAGCCGATGCCCGGAGGCAGCGTCTCGTTGGCGATCCTCTCGACGGCAGCCTGTGCCTGGCCGGAGGAGAAGCCCTGCGCCGGACCGCCGTTGATATCGGCGGCGAGGAAGCCGTTGTAGCGCGTCGTCCGTTCCGGCCCGGTGCTGGCGTCGACCTTCAGCAATGCCGACAGCGGGATCATCTGGCCCGACGCCGAGCGAACCTTCAACTGGCCGATATCGCTTGCATGCGAACGGAACTGGGCGTCCGCCTGCACACGCACGCTGTAGGTACGGCCGAAAGCGTTGAAGTCGTTGACGTAGAGCGAACCCAGATAGATCTGCAGCGTATCGAAGACGTCAGTCACCGAGACACCCAGCTGTTCGGCCTTGGCGCGATCGAGATCGGCAAACAGCTGCGGCACGTTGATCTGGTAGCTCGAGAAGATGCCCGTTAGCTCCGGCGTCTGGTAGGCCTTGGCGAGGAACGCCTTGTTGGCCCCGTCGAGCGCCTGGTAGCCGAGACCGGCACGGTCCTCGATCTGCAGCTTGAAGCCGCCGGTCGTGCCGAGGCCCTGGACGGGCGGCGGCGGGAACATGGCGATGAAGGCATCCTGGATCGCGCCGAACTTGTGGTTCAGCTGCATGGCGATCGCTCCACCCGACAGATTGGGCGTCGTGCGCTCTTCGAATGCCTTCAAAGTCACGAAGACGATGCCGGCGTTGGAGGAGTTGGTGAAGCCGTTGATCGACAGGCCCGGGAAGGCGATCGCATGTTCGACGCCGGGCTGTTCCAGCGCGATCTTGCTCATCCGCTGGATGACGTCATCCGTGCGGTCGAGGGTGGCGCCATCAGGCAGCTGGGCAAAGCCGATCAGATACTGCTTGTCCTGCTGCGGCACGAAGCCGCCGGGGACGGCCTGAAACAGGTAGTAGGTCGCGCCGATCAAGGCGAGATAGACGACCATGACCAGGCTCTTCACCGACAGGATGCCGCCGACGCCCTTACCATAAGCAGAAGAGCCGCGATGGAAGACCTTGTTGAAGCCGCGGAAGAACCAGCCGAACGCCACGTCCATCACGCGCGTCAGCATATCCTTCGGCGCATGGTGATCCTTCAAGAGCATCGCCGCCAGGGCCGGAGACAAGGTCAGCGAGTTGAAGGCGGAGATGACGGTCGAGATAGCGATCGTCAGCGCGAACTGACGATAGAACTGGCCCGACAGGCCGGAAATGAAGGCCAGCGGCACGAAGACGGCGACCAGCACCAGCGCGATCGCGATGATCGGACCGGAGACTTCCTTCATGGCGCGATAGGTCGCGTCGCGCGGGCTGAGGCCATTCTCGATGTTTCGTTCAACGTTCTCGACGACCACGATGGCATCATCAACGACGATACCGATCGCCAGCACCAGGCCGAAGAGGCTGAGTGCGTTGATCGAGAACCCGCAGACATACATCACGGCGAAGGTACCGATGATCGAGACCGGAACGGCGATCAGCGGGATGATCGAGGCGCGCCATGTCTGCAGGAACAGGATGACGACGACGACGACGAGCGCGATCGCTTCCAGCAGCGTATGCACGACCTTGTCGATCGATGCGCGCACGAACTGCGTGGTGTCGTAGACGATTTCGTATTTCACGCCGTCGGGCATCGCGGTCTGCAGCTCGTTCATCGTCTTGACGACGTTGTCCGAGATGGTGATCGCGTTGGAGCCCGGCGACTGGAAGACCGGAATAGCGACTGCCGGCTTGCTGTCGAGCAGCGAACGCAGCGAATAATCGGCCGCGCCGAGCTCGATGCGGGCGACATCGCGCAGGCGCGTGATCTCGCCGTTGCTGCCGCTCTTGACGATGATATTGCCGAATTCCTCCGGCGTCGTCAGACGGCCCTGGGCGTTGACGTTCAGCTGAACGTCGATGCCGGGAACGCTCGGCGACTGGCCAATGATGCCGGCGGCTGCCTGGATGTTCTGCGCGCGAATGGCATTGGCTATGTCGCTTGCGGCAAGACCGCGCTCGGCCGCCTTCTGCGGGTCGACCCAGACACGCATCGAGTAGTCGCCCGATCCGAACACGCGAACCTGGCCGACACCGTCGAGGCGGGCGAGCCGGTCCTTGATATTCAGCGTGGCGTAGTTGCGCAGATAGGTAATATCGTAGCGATTGTCCGGCGAGATGAGGTTGACCACCATCATCAGGTCGGGCGAGCTCTTGACGGTGGTAATGCCGAGATCGCGCACGTTCTGCGGCAGGCGGGGCTCTGCCTGCGAGACGCGGTTCTGCACGAGCTGCTGCGCCTTGTCCGGGTCGGTGCCGAGCTTGAAGGTGACGGTCAGCGTGAGCAGGCCGTCCGATGTCGCCTGGCTGCTCATGTAGAGCATGCCTTCGACGCCGTTGATCTGCTCCTCGATCGGCGTTGCCACCGTTTCGGCGATGACCTTGGGGTTGGCGCCCGGATATTGCGCGGTGACGACGATCGACGGTGGCACGACTTCCGGATATTCGGAAATCGGCAGCAGCCGGAGACCGATCAGGCCGGCGACCACGATGAGGATCGATAGCACGCCGGCGAACACCGGACGGTCGACGAAAAATCTTGAGATGTTCATGGCAGAACCCTCTCCACGAGTGAATCAAGGGACACGAGGTCCAGGCCCGAGGCCCACAGGGGCGCCACGAGCATTGCAAAATCGAGACTTGGAATGGCGGCCGGAAGCTAAGCCTTCCGGCCGAATAATTATTTGGCGGCGACCTTCTCTTCCAGCTTCGGATCGACCACGGCGCCCGGGCGAACCCGCTGCAGGCCGTTGACGATGATCCGGTCACCGGCATTCAGGCCAGATGTGACGATGCGCATGCCGTCGGAGCTGTCGCCAAGGCTGATCGGACGATATTCGACCTTGTTGTCCGCGCTGACTACGAAGACGAACTTCTTGTCCTGGTCGGTGCCGATCGCACGCTCGCTGATGAGCAGCTTGTTCTCGGCCTTCGGCTGGCCCATGCGGACCCGCACGAACTGACCGGGGATGAGACGACCGCCCGGATTGTCGAACACGGCGCGAACGCTGACGGTGCCGCTCGCCGCATCGACTTCATTGTCGATCAACTGCAACTTGCCCTTGATCGGCGTGCCGTTATCGCTTGCCGTCCCGATCTGGACCGGAATCTGCTCCACCGGCGGAGCCACACCATTGCTGGTGGGCAGCTCGGACAGCGCCTGGGTGACCGTCTGCTCGTTCGCATTGAAGCTTGCATAGATCGGATCGACCGAAACAAGCGTCGTCAGTGCCGGCGAAGACGAACCGGCAGCGACGAGATTGCCGACTGTGACGGCGATCTTGCCGACGCGGCCGGCGATCGGAGCGCGGACCTGCGTATAGTCGAGGTTCAACTGCGCCGTCTGCAAGGCTGCTTGCGCCGCCTTCAGGTTGGCTTCGGCCTCGGCATAGTTGCTTGTGCGCGTGTCCATGTCGCTCTGCGAAATGGTCTTGTTGTCGAAGAGCTTCTGCCCGCGGCCAACTTCGACCTGGGTCAGATTGAGCCTTGCCTTTGCTGCTCCGACCTGGGCCTGGGCCTGGGCGACGGCCGCCTCATAGGGTGCGGGATCGATCGTGACAAGCAGGTCGCCCTGCTTGACCAAGGCGCCTTCACGGAAATGCACGGACTGGATTGCACCGGCCACACGCGGCCGGATTTCCACTCGGTCGATGGCTTCGAGCCGGCCGGAAAATTCCTGCCAGGAGGTCACGTCGCGCGGCTCGACAGCCGCAACGGTGACGGGGATCGCCGGCGGTGCCGCCTTGCTGGCCGTCTCCGTTGCCTGAGCGCCGCGCGGCAGCTCCAGATAAAAAGCCGCGCCTGCAACAGCCGCAGCAACACCCATGCCGGCGCCCCACAGGGCCCAGCTCTTACCGTTGGACTTCATGTTGGTCTCTCCTTTGGCCCCGTCTTGGGACACGGGACCGAAAATTCCTATTGTCTCAATAAAATCGGGGGCCGAAGCGTCGCGCATCCGCGTGACCACCGCTCCGGTCTCATGCCTTCGACGCCTCATCCAATTCGCGCTTGTCTCTCGCGGACAGGATACGCTGGTCGATCAAGCCTGCACGTCTTCGACAAAACCCTTGAAACAGCAACAGATGTCCTGCTGCCACGAAGGCCTGTCTTTCGACTGCCCGCCGTAGAGAGTGGGCCAGCCTGTCCCGGCGGGAAGGACTTGCTGGCGAACACGGACGCCGGCTGCTTTCAGCCGGCTGCCGTATTCCATGCTCTCGTCGCGGAGCGGGTCGTCCTCGGCCGTGAGCACCAATGCCGGCGCGAGGCCCGAAAGCCGCGAACAGTATCGAGGCGCTGCATAAGGGTGGCAGACACCGCCCAGGAAGCCCAGGTATCGGTTCCAGCCGTCCGTCCAGCGCTCGCGCATGCCGCTTTCCTCCGCCTGGAGGAAAGATTTCGATCCCATGAAAGGATCAAGCAAAGGCGAAATCAGCACCTGTCCGTCCAACGAACCGGGCATCTGATCGCGCGCCTTTAAAGCGACACCCGCTGCAACATTGCCACCCGATTCCTCTCCGGCGACAAACAGCAGCGATTTTTTCGCTCCACCCAGCGCAAGCATGTTCCGCTTGTTGCTGAGATAAGCGAGAATCCCGTAGGCGCATTCGAGCACCTTCGGAAAAGCATTCTGATTGCCGCTGGTATAATCCGCGGCAACCACGATGGCACCAGCCTCGGCGAGGCTTATCGCCACTGGTCTGTCGGTCGCATGATCGGTGTCGAGGAAAGCGCCGCCGTGCAGATAAAGCACAAGAGGTGCCGCCTTCTTCAAACCTTCGCCGTTGTAGATCCGGGCTTCCACGGGCCCCGTAGGCACGTTTTCCAGCACAACATCTTTCCACGGCGCACTCATCGACCCAAATCCTTGTCTGCTCGAGCGAATATGATTCAATTCAGAAGCGGTCTATCACGCTTTGCAATCACATTCTCGAATGCGGTCTTTGGCGCCCCCATGCCGCATTGCAACAATCACGATAAAAACATATTGTTATTCCGCTTCGAGAATAAGTAGCCTATATTCGATCAGACTATTCACGATTACAAACAATCGACTTCTTTTCTTTACGGTCCAGGGACATCATCGAAATGGATCAGTTATCAGCAATGCGGGCATTCGCGCGCGTGGTGGAAACGGGTAATTTCACCCGCGCCGCGGCCGCCCTTTCCATGCCGAAGGCGACGGTGACGACGCTCATCCAGTCGCTTGAGGCGCATCTGCATGCCAAGCTTCTTAACCGCACGACTCGGCGCGTCATGGTGACGACGGACGGTGCGCTCTATTACGAACGCGCGGTTCAGATCCTTTCGGAAATAGAAGAGCTGGACGGCAGCATCAGCAATTCGCAGAGCCTGCCGAGCGGGCGCCTGCGCGTCGAAATGGCCGGCGCCTTCGCCGAGAAGATCGTCATGCCGGCGTTGTGCGATTTCCATCAACGCTATCCCGATATCCATATCGACCTCGGCGTCGGCGACCGTCTGGTGGATTATCTGGCCGAGAATGTCGATTGCGCGCTCCGCGCCGGCATGCCGAGCGACCAATCTCTGATTGCCCGCCGTGTCGGTGAAATACACCTCGTCACCTGCGCGGCTCCGCTTTACATCGAGAAGCATGGCTTCCCGGAACGGCCGGAGGATCTGGAAACCAGCCATTATGCGGTCAGCTATTTTCGCGCGCAAACCGGCCGTACGATTCCATTCCTGTTCGAACACGGCAACGAGGCACTGGAAATCAGCCCGCGCTACATCCTCTCGGTGAATGACAGCCGCAGCTATCTCCAGGCGGCATTGATGGGGCTCGGCATCGCGCAAGTTCCCAGCTTCATGGCTCGGGACGCGCTTGCAAGCGGCGAGCTCGTTCCCATTCTTTCCGGCTGGACCCGGCCGTCATTGCCCCTGCACATCGTCTATCCGCCCAACCGGCACCTCAGCAACAAGGTGCGTGTCTTCGTAGACTGGATGGCGAAATTGCTGGTGACCTCGCGAGTGGGCGAGGCTTGAAAATGCAGACCACCTTCTTCCCTATGCTGTGAGAAGAAGGTGGCGCTCATTGCGGACGATCAGTTCCAGGATGCGCCTGCCTGCTGGCGGACCGTCGCGTTCAGGCGATTCCAGACATTGTCGATCGCGATCGAGACTATCAGGGCCGACAGTGCCTTTTCGTCGAAATGTTTTGCTGCCTCGCTCCAGATCTCGTCGCTGACGGCATCCGCCCGGTCGGCAAGCCGCGTGGCCGCTTCTCCAAGCGCCAGAGCCGCGCGCTCGGCATCCGAGAAATAGGGCATTTCGCGCCAGGCGGAGACGCCGACGATCCGCTCCATCGTCTCGCCGGCCTTCTGGAGCTTGCGAAAGCCCATATCCGTGCAGACGCTGCAGCCGTTGATCTGGCTGACGCGCAGATGCACGAGGTCCATGATATTTTCCGAAAGACCCTGATCCTTGATCGAATTGCTGACGGCCAGAAGCGCCTGAAGCGTTTCGGGCAGAACGAGGGCTGGGTTCTTCATACGAGCTTGCATATCTATTTCCTCTGATTGTGAGAGCATTGTTGCGGCTCAAGTCCTGACGATGCATTTTCCTGCCGATCCGCTGTCACACCGGCCGGATTTCACTCGTCATGGGTCTGACGAAACGCGATGAGGGAATGTGACCGATGGACGAAAAAAAGTGGCAGGTTGAAAAATTCGAGGCGAACCGGCCGCATCTGCGCGCGGTTGCCTACCGCATGCTCGGCTCGCGGACAGAGGCCGAAGATGCAGTACAGGAAGCATGGCTGCGCCTGGTCCGGAGCGACACCTCGGACATCGAAAATCTGAGCGGATGGCTGACGACGGTCGCGGCGCGCATCTGCCTCGACTTGCTGCGTGCCCGTAAATCCCGCCGCGAGGAGCCGCTGACAGTCCATATCCCCGAACCGATGGTCATGCATGAAGCCGGAGCCGGCACCGACCCGGAACAGGATGCATTGCTGGCCGATTCCGTCGGTCTTGCCCTCCTTGTCGTGCTGGAAAAACTAAACCCGGCCGAACGGCTCGCCTTTGTTCTGCACGATATGTTCGACGTATCTTTCGACGAGATCGCCCCCATCGTCGGCCGCACCACCGTCGCGACACGTCAGCTTGCAAGCCGCGCCCGCCGCCGCGTGCAAGACACGCCGTCAGCGACCGAGGCCGATCTCACCCGCCAGCGCCACGTCGTCGATGCCTTCTTCACCGCCTCGCGTCATGGCGACATGCAGGCGCTCCTTGCCGTCCTCGATCCCGAGGCGGTCTTCCGTCCGGATGCGGTTGCGGCACGCATGGGCTCCGTCAGCGAAATCCGCGGGCGCGCCGACGTCGCCAAGACCTTCCACGGCCGCGCGCAGGCAGCCCGGCTCGCCGTCATCAACGGCGCGGTCGGCGCCATCGTGGTGATCGGCGGGCAGTTGCGCATTGCCCTTCACTTCACCGTCGGCCAAGACGGCATGGTCGCGACCATCAGCGCGATGGCCGATCCGGAAGAGCTGCGCAAGCTGGAGATCGTCTTGATCGAACCGTAGAGCATTTCCGCTTTTCTTCGAACCGCGAAAACGCTCTATCTTCTTGCTTCATTGCGCATTCCGGACGGAAAACCGCTGCGCACTTTTCCTGGAAATGCCCTGAGACCTATCGCATCTGCGTCGGGCTGGTGCCCGTCAGCCTGCGGAACATGGCGATGAAGGCGGAAGCGTTGCTGTAGCCCAATTGCGCTGCGATCCGGTGCACCGGCTCGCCGGCCTCGATCAGCGACAGCGCGGCAACGAGTTTCAGCCGCTGGCGCCATTCGTTAAAGGAAAGGCCAAGATCGTCCTGGCATCGGCGCGACAAAGTACGCTCGGTCGTTCCCATCCTGCGCGCCCATTCCGAGAGGGAGTGCCGGTCGCCGGGATCGGCCTGCAGCGCACTCAGCACCGGCCCGAGCAGCGGATCGTCGGAGAGCGGCAGATAGCTTTCGCAGCGTGGCGCCAGGCGAATCTGGTCGACCAGAACCTGAGCCAACCGCAGATCCTCGGCTGTTTCGGGCATGGTGACATCGCGAGCCGCGAAATCCGCTAGGATCGCCTTCAGCAGCGGACTGATGCTGAGCGTCGAAGGCTTGTCCGGTAGATCGTGGCAGAGCGCGCGTTCGACATAGACGGTCACATAGCGCAGGTCATGCTGGTTATAGGCGCCATGCATCGTATCCGGCGGCAGCCAGATCGCATAATGCGGCGGCGAGAGATAGCGCACGCCCTGAATGTCGAACTCGCAGACACCGATGAGGGCATAGTTGAGCTCGCCCCAAGGCTGGCTCTTTTTGGGAAAAACCGTACCTGCCCTATAATTCTCGGTTCGGAAGGAAACCGGATTCGGCGGATCACCCTCGATGCGTGGAGACCTGACGGACATGTCCTCATTTCGCTACCGTTGTCTTAATCTCGCTATATACCAGAATTCGGACAGACGATAGAAAAGCTTCGGGATGGCGAACCATGTCCGCCCTCCTTCATTTCGCCCCAAGCCCGGGGATGACGGGAGACCAGTTACATGAGCACCCAGCCGAACGCTTCCGCATCCATCGTCAGCGCGGCCGGACTTGCGCCGCTACTGACGGTGCTGATCTGGTCCGGCAATACCGTCGTCACCAAGGCGTCCGCCGGTGTGATCTCGCCGGGCTCCATCTCCTTCTATCGTTGGTTGCTTGCCTTCCTCGTGCTCCTGCCCTTCGTCGGCCGTGCCGTATGGCGCAACCGCGCCCTGCTCCGGCAGCATTGGCTGAAGCTCGCCACTCTCGGCGCGCTTGGCATGGTGATCTACCAGAGCCTCGCCTATGAGGCGGCGAAGACGACCTCTGCCGTCAATATGGGCGTGATGATCGCTTTGATGCCGCTGCTGTCGACGATTTTCGCAAGCCTGCTTGCCGGCGAAAAATTGAGCATCGCCAGCCTGGCGGGCGGCGTGATTTCCCTGATCGGGCTCATCTATCTGACGTCTCAAGGCGACCCGATGCGGCTCGCGAATGGCGGCTTCCATATCGGCGACGGCCTGATGATCATCGCCGTCCTCTCGAATGCGCTTTACGGGGTGATGCTGAGACGGTGGGCGATGCCGATTCCGATGTGGCAGCAGCTTTTCTGGCAGATCGGTTTCTCGACCCTGCTGCTGATCCCGATCTTCCTGATGGGCGAGATTTCGCCGGTCACCACGGCCAATCTGCCGCTGATCCTCTATGCCGCGATCCCGACCTCCCTCGTCGCGCCGCTCTGCTGGATGATCGGCATTCAGAAGCTCGGCGCGAGCCGCACCTCGCTGCTGATCAATCTCCTGCCCATTATCGTCGCGGCTCTGGCCTGGGCGCTCCTTGGAGAACAGCTGCATGCCTATCATGCGATCGGCGGCGCGCTTGCCCTCATCGGCGTCGGCCTCGGCCTGCGAAGGGCCCCGGCGAAGAACGATCCGACAGATGAGGCGGGCTGGAAGCCTGAGGAGGCCTGAGCACCGCTCTGCGAAACCCTTTCCTTTCGCCCGCCCTTCGTTCTACCATGAACGGGTCCTGAGCAGCGAAAAGGAAGCGAGCGTGCGCATAGCCCTGGAACCGGTGTCCTCCAGAACGACGATCCAGGAGAGCGTCTATCAGCAGCTCAAGAACGCGCTCATGGCCGGCAATTTCGATCCCGGCCAGACCCTGACCATCGCCTCGCTCGCCGAAACCTTCGGAACCAGCAACATGCCGGTGCGCGAGGCCCTGCGCCGGCTGGCAGCCGAAAATGCGCTTGAGGTCGCAGCCAACGGCTCGGCCCGCATTCCGATCGTCACCCTCGCCCGGCTGGACGATCTCTGCCGGGCCCGCATCGCCGTGGAAGGCCTGGCCGCCGAACTCGGCATGCCGAACCTCACCCCAACAGACATTGAAACGCTCGAACGCATTGCCGGCGAACAGCATGTGATCGGCCTCGGCGCCAATGTCTACGACCTGATGGCCAAGAACCAGCAGTTCCATTTCACCATCTACCGCGCCTCCGGCTCCGAGGTGCTGCTGCAGCTTATCGAAACTTTGTGGCTGCGCTTCGGCCCCTACATGCGCATGCTCTCGGCCTCGGTCGAGCCCTTGATGCGCAGCGGCGAGCTCGATCCCGCCGGCGAGCATGTTGCCATCGTCAACGCTTTGAAGGCGGGGGACTTCGCCGCAGCCCGCGACGGTGTCGTCGCCGATATCAGCCGCACTCATGAAATCCTCAGGGATTATTGCCCGGCGACGCAGGACGAGCCGCGCAAGGGCTCCGGCTCGGCGCGTCGCTGAGCCTTCCAAAGGAGATCTAGAAATTGGTTGAACCTTAAAGTACTTTGTGATCAAATGATCAAAATCGAGGTTTCAAACCCAACATCCAGAGCGAGATTCCCATGAGCTCCGCCCCTTCCGCATCGCAATTCGCCGGTCACAACAGCTTCCCTGTCGACGAGGTCCGCGCCATGTTTCCGGCCATCCGGAAGGCCGGTGATTTCGTCTTTCTCGACAATGCGGGCGGCGCGCAGGTGCCGCAGACGGTGGTGGATGCGGTTGCCAATCACCTCATCGATTTCAACGTGCAGCGCATGGCGAAATACCAGCACAGCCAGGGCGTCGACCGCAATCTGGAAGAGGCGCGCGAAAGCGTCGCCATGCTGGTGAATGCTTACAGACCGGAAGAAATCTCCTTCGGCCAGAACGCCACCTCCTTCATCCGCCTCGTGAGCCTCGGCATTGCCAAGCTGCTTGGCGAGCGCAACGAGATCGTCGTCACCGACATGGATCACGACGCCAACATCGCCACCTGGATGGCGCTGGAAGGAGACGGCGCCAAGATCGTGTGGTGGCGCATGCGTGAGGACGGCACGCTGCATACGGAAGATCTGAAGCCGCTGCTCAACGACAAGACCCGCCTTGTCGCCTGCACCGTCACGGCGCATTCCATCGGCACGATCGTCGACGTTGCCGCCGTCTGTAAACTCGCGCAGCCGGCCGGTGCCGAAACCTTCCTCGATTGCGTCCATTACGGCCCGCATGGCCTGATCGACGTTCAGGCTTGGGGTTGCGACTATCTCGTCTGCTCCGGCTACAAGAATTTCTCGCCGCATATGGGCTTCCTCTGGGGCCGCTACGACGCGCTGGTCAAGCTGCCGACCTTCAAGGAAGACTTCATTCCCGATGTGCCGCCCTACAAGATCGAAGTCGGCACCTTCACCTATGAGAACGTCGCCGGCATGAATGCCGCGGTCAAATATCTCGAAGGGCTTGGCCGCCGGTTCCTGCCTGCCGGCGACCATAGCCGCCGCGAGGCGCTCGCAGCCGCCATGGGTGCGATCCGCCAATACGAGCTGATGCTTTCGCGCGAAATGATTGCCGTGCTGAAGCGCCACGGCGCCACCATCTACGGCATCTCCGACGAGGCTCGCCTGGAGCAGCGCGTGCCCACCATCTGCTTCAACATGCCCGGCATCACGCCGCAGGAATTCGCCGACGAAATGGGCAAAGAACGCATCGGCCTGCGCGACGGCCACATGTTCGCACCGCGCTTGATGAAGCGCCTCGGCCTGTCCATGGAAACAGGTGCCATCCGCGTGTCGCTGGTGCATTATAACAAGGTCGAAGAGATCGCGCGGTTCGATGCGGTCCTGACCGAGATCATGGCGCGGCGCAGTTAAGCCGCTCCTGTGAGCGGTGGCGGCGCCCGAACAACTCCGCCACCGCAATGCCTCCGTGCCGGCGCCTGATCGGCACGGAAGCTGCCCCGAAATTCAGGGCAGATTGCCGCTTCGCAGTTGTATCTTTTCGGTCTATCCCTCGTTGAGAGGACCGCTGAAATAGGAGGGTGACGATGAGCGATTTCCGCCGGAACTGTATCGAGCAGAAGCTGCTCGTCGGTACGTTCGCGGCCATTCCGCATCCGGTCGCCATCGAAGTCACGGCAGCCTCCGGCGTCGATTTTCTCTGCATCGACTGGGAGCATTCGCAGATCAGCCGCGAGCGTATCGAGGATCTGATCCGCGCCGCCGATGTCCATCGCGTTCCCGCCATGGTCCGCGTGCCCGGACATGCGGCGGAAGATATCGCGACTGTTCTGGACGCAGGTGCGGCGGGCGTTCTCGTGCCTCGCGTTTCAACGGCGGAGCAGGCGCGCGCCGCAATCAAGGCCACCCGCTATCCCCCGCTCGGCGCACGCGGCGTCGGCCCGGGCCGCGCCGCCGCCTATGGCTACCGGATTCCGGATTACCTCGCCAAGGCCAACGCGGAACTCGTACTTGCCATCCAGGTCGAAACGGCCGACGGGCTTGCCAATATCGCCGAGATCGCTGCCGTCGATGGCGTCGACCTCATCTTCATCGGCCCCGGTGATCTCTCCGTCTCGATCGATGCCATGGGACCGGCGGGCAAGGACAGGCTCGACGCGGCAATCAGAACCATCGCGGAAACGGCTTTGTCCGCCGGCCGCGCGGTCGGCATCTTCCGCCCATCCCCCGATGATGTCGGCGCATGGTGCGAAGCCGGCATAAATTTCTTTCTGCTGGCAAGCGACACGATGTTTCTCGGCGCCAGTCTGGCGGCCGGCATCGACGCTGCAAGAAAGGCAAAGCACACCGCGAAGAAGGAAGAAAACTGATTTTTATCAGAGCGTTATCGCATGAGTTGGCAAATGAAATCGCGCAAAGAGGAAGACTTTTTAAGCTTAAAATTTGTCCTTGAAATGCACTGGTTTTTGGATAACCATTCGAAATTGAGGGGTGGCACGAGCGAAAGCTTCCATAGCCGTTTGAGCCCTCCAATATCGAATTCCCAGGGGAAATTCCTTGTCTCTACCGCAGCATAACCTGCCGAACGCGATGTCAGGCCGCGATGCCCTCGAAGGCATTCGCGCCCAGATCCGCGACATGCGCACCGACAACATCGCAGTCCTTGCCAAGCGCGCCCGCGAACTGGGCGGCGTCATTCCGCTCTGGTTCGGCGAAGGCGATATCGTAACGCCGGAGTTCATCCGCGATGCTGCGAAGAAGACGCTTGACGATGGCGCGACCTTCTACGTGCCGAACATGCGCGGATTGGCGACGCTCAACGAAGCGCTGTCGGACTATCAGACGCACTGGCATCAGCGCCCTATCCCGATCGAGCGCACGACGGTCGCGCCCGGCGGCATGCAGGCGCTCTACATGGCGCTCGAACTGCTCGTCGATGTCGGCACCAATGTCGTCTATGTCGCGCCGCAATGGCCGAACATTCACAACGCCATCCATCTGATCGGCGGCGAGCCGCGCGCCGTGTCGCTCGATTTCGATACCGACTGGCGCCTCGATCTCGACAAGCTCTTCGCACGCTGCGATGCCCGCACCCGCGCCATCTTCCTGTCGACACCATCCAATCCAACGGGCTGGACAGCCTCGCGCGAGGAGATGCAGGCGCTGCTGGATTTCAGCCGCCGCACCGGCATCTGGATCATCTCCGACGAGGTCTATGCCCGCCTCTATTTCGATGGCGACATCGCCCCTTCGATCCTGCAGGTGGCCGAGGATGGCGATCGCGTGATCGCGATCAACAGCTTCTCCAAGGCATGGGCAATGACCGGCTGGCGCGTCGGCTGGCTGACGCACCCGTCCGCCGTTGCCGACCAGCTCGGCGCCATGACGCAGTATATCAACAGCGGTACCTCGGCCATGGTTCAGGCCGGAGCTGCCGCCGCCCTGCGCGAAGGCGAGCCGCTGGTTTCAGAAATCCGCGGCCGCATCAAGGCCGGCCTCGACCTCGCCTATGAGAAACTGCCGAAGATACCGGGCATGATCCTGCCGGAGAAACCGCGCGGTGGCATGTATGCCTTCTTCGCGCTGCAGGGCGAACCCGATGCGACGGCATTGTGCGAGCGCATCCTCGAAACGGCCCGCGTCGGCCTGGCGCCGGGATACCACTTCGGCGAAGCGTCCCGCGCGTTCCTGCGCATGTGCACCTTCCGCGAAACTGAACAGATGCGCATCGCGCTCGATCGCATGGTCAACGCGATGACATGAGACGGCCGCCGGTCGGGCGGACGGCAATACCGCGGGTGAGAGGAAAAGCCCGCAGCCATAACCAGAGGGAGACCAAGAAAATGCCCATTACTCGTCGTAGTCTATTGGTCCTAGCGACCGCCGTCGGCCTGGCCGGCGGAAGCCATTTTGCCTATGCCGCCGATGTGTTGAATGTCGGTTCCTATCCGAACAACCCGCCTTTCGAATACAAGACCGCCAATGGCGGCTTCGAAGGCTTCGAGGTCGATGTCGTCAACGAAGCGGCCAAGCGCGCCGGCATGACCACGAACATCGCCGACTACGGCTTCCAGGCGTTGTTTGCAGCAACCAGCTCCAAGCGCATCGACGTGGCGATCTCATCCATCACCATCACGCCGGAGCGCCTGAAGTCGCAGTCCTTCACACAGCCCTTCTACGACTCCGACATGGGCGTTGCCACCAAGGACGGCAACCCGATCAAGACGCTCGCCGATCTCAAGGGCAAGACCGTCGGCGTGCTGTCGGGCTCTACCGGTGAAAAATGGGTCAATGACAACAAGGCCGCGCAAGGCTTTGCCGACGCCAAGGGCTACAATTCGCAGCAGGACATGTTCCTCGATCTCGGCGCCGGCCGCATCGATGCCGTCGTCAGCGATATTCCGGGCATGCAGTATCTCTTCGTCAAGACCAAGGGCTTCGCCATCAAGGATCGCATCAAGACCGGCGAACAATACGGCCTGATGATGACCAAGGATTCGCCGCTGCTCGGTAAGATCAACGACGCCGTCACCGCGATGAAGAAGGACGGCACGCTGGAAAAGATCCACGAGAAGTGGTTCGGCGGCAAGGCGCCGGCCGGCTCCTCCACCATCACCGAATTGCCCATCCCCAAGGCGTGATCAAAAGATCATTATTGAAATGAACTACGCCGGTCGCAACGACCGGCGTAGATGTAAGAAATCATATCTTCGTTTTGCGCGCGGGAGTGCCAATGTCTTTCGTCGATACCTTCTTCAATTCCGACGTCATGATCTCGGCTTTCCCCCAGCTGCTGCGCGGGCTTTGGATGACGATCGCGCTCGGCGTGGTCAGTATCCTGATCGGCGTCACCGGCGGCCTCGTCGTCAGCCTGATCCGCCTCTATGCTCCCAAGCCGCTGCAGCTATTGATGGTCGCCTATATCGACATCATGCGCGCCATGCCGATGCTGGTTGTGCTGATCCTGATCTATTACGCGCTGCCTTTCATCGGCATCAGCTTTTCCGCCTGGTGGTCGGCGATCCTCGGATTTTCCATCGTGCTGGCTGCCTATTCGGCGGAAGTCTTCCGCTCAGGGATCGAAAGCGTGCCGCGCGGCCAGTTCGAGGCCGCCGCCGCCCTCGGCATTCCCTTCCTGATCACGCTTTACAAGGTCGTGCTGCCGCAGGCGGTCCGCATCGTCATCCCACCGACGACGAGCAACTGCGTGTCGATGTTCAAGGATACGTCGCTCGCCTCGACCGTGGCCCTGCCGGAACTGCTGAAAGAGGGGCAGAACGCCCAGGGCCTCTATGCCAACCCCTCGCCGCTGATCATGGCCGCGGTGATCTATGTCATCCTGCTCTGGCCGATGGTGCGCCTCGTCAGCGTGCTCGAGAAGAGGTTCAAGAACGAGCAAGCCAGATAAGCGCGGCCGTCAATCGAAGTCGGCGCCTGACAAATGATTGCTGACCGATGATTTCACCGCGCCGATATCGCGCCACAGCTCGCTGACGATAGCAGGGTCCACATCAGCCATCATGTCGCGCAGCCAGCCTTCATGGGCCGCAGCCATGGCGCTGAACGACGTCTCGCCCTTCTCCGTCAGCTTCGCGACCGTCACCCGCCGGTCGCCATCGGGTGTCACGCGCAGCACGAGGCCATCCGCTTCCAGCCGTTCGACAAGCCCGGTGACATTGCCGTTGGTGACCATGGTTCGCTTCGACAGCTCCCCGAGCCGGAGACCCTCGCGTTCGCGATAGAGCTGCGCCATCAGATCGAATTGTGGCAGGGTCGCACCGAACTCATTGCGCAGCCGACGACGAATTTCCTGCGAGATCAGCTTCGTGGTCGAGAGCATGCGCAGCCAGAGCCGCAACTCCAGCTTTTTGCCTTCCTGCGCGCCCTGAACGATGATCTCCAGGTCAACGGTTGCACTTTCCGGTTCTGCCATCACGTCAGCTCAATTCAATGCTCTGCATTCACGATGTGAACGATCTAGGGAGCAACATTTGAAATGTCAAAGGTTTGCGCGTCAAGCCAAATGGTGCTCACTTGGCCAGCATTTTCCCCAACATGAAACCGGAACCCGCCCCCGTTCCCGCTCCCGGCCATGTCGAAGCCCCGCACATGAACAGTGAAGCGACCGGTGTCCTGTAGCGCGAATAGCCGGCGACGGGGCGAAAGAGGAAATTCTGGTCGAGATGATGGCTACCGGAAAGGTTGTCGCCGCCGACAAGATTCGGGTTCTCGCGTTCGAGATCGATGGGTGAAAACACCGATTGCCCCAATATTTTGCCACGCAAGCCGGGGGCATAGCGTTCGACGATATCGAGAACGCGCTCGGCATAGGCATCCTTGATCTCATCCCAGCCTGTGCCGGTGATTTCTCCCGCTGCATCGCCGTGGAATTCCGCCGGCAGGACGCGCACCTGTATCCAGAGCACATGCTGTCCGGCCGGCGCGCGGGACGGGTCGATCGCCGTTGGCTGCCCGATCACCAAGGCGGGCTCGGCCGGCAGGAGACCGCCCATGGCCTCGGCATAGACACGCGACATCATTTCGAGATCCGGCGCGATATGCACATAGGCGAAATTCTGGAGCGCCTTGCCCGCCGTCCAATCCGGAAGGCCCGACAGCGCCAGATGGATCATCATCGTGCCAGGTCCGGCGCGGAAGCGCTTGACCTTGCCGTCGAACTCCCGACGCGACGGGTCCTGATCCAGCAGCTTGCCGAACAGGATCTGCGGATGGACATTGGCGATGACGGCGCGCTTTGCTTCGTAACGGCGGCCATCGGCCAGCACGACACCCGTCGCCTTGCCCCCTGACGTGACGATCTTGTCGACATGCGTTCCCAGCATCAGCTCGCCGCCCTTGCTTTTCAGCACGGTGGCCATCGCCTTGATGATGGTATCGGCTCCGCCCTTGCCGATGACCATGCCGAAGGCCTGATTGGCCATGGATTCGAGATAGGGAAACAGCGCGCCGCCGGCGACATCGGGCGCAAAGTCAAGATGCAGCCCCCAGGCCGCCATCATGGTCTTGAGTTTGGTATTCTGGAAACGGGCATCGAGAAAATCGCGCGGCGAGGCAAAGAGCATGCGCGCCGTCTCGTAGACCCAGCCCGTCCCCTTTTCACGCCACGCCTTCCACACCACCTTGGCTGCGGCCATCGAGGGCATTGGCGAACCAAGTAGACCGAAAACATGCGGGGCATCCGCGCCGAATTGCGAGAGCATGTTGCGCCAGGCGGCGGCATCCTGCGGCGAGATATCGGCGATGGCGCCTGCTGTCTTCTCGAGATCGGTGCTGACACCGAGATAGGTGCCGTCGCGGAAGACGCTGGCAAAGCAATCCGCAGCCGGCATGAAGCCCAGACCTTCGGCCGACAGCTCGTTCTTGTACTGCGCAAAGAAGGCCGAGCCGGCGAACATGGAGAGGTTCATGGCACAGAGATCGTGCCTGAATCCGGGCAGCGTCACCTCGCGCGTCTTGACCGCGCCGCCGGGCTCCGCATTGCTCTCGATGACGGCGACTTTCCAGCCCTTGGAGGCCAAATGCACCGCCGCCGCCAGGCCATTATGCCCGGCCCCCACTATGATCGCATCATAGCTCATCGCTTGCCCCTCTTTGAATTGTAATTATTATTGTCACATGCATACATCCTGAGCTTTAAGCTTCAAGTATCTATGGGCGCGAATCGCGTGATGCCGACACAATCACAGGTGGATCATCCATAAATCACCCCTGAGATTAGCGTTCTATTTCAGTATATTACCGATCCGGCCCAGTCTCGAATTGAAGCCCAATTTTGACCTCCGGAAGCAAGCCGGAATGCTTGCAATATCATATATTGTGACATAGGCTCCCTTCATTCCGCCGCCGCGCGGACCCGGTGCCGGGAGGAAAGGCACCCCGCGCCCGGCGATACCGACTTCAAGCCTGATCCCGAACAAAAGACCTGCAAAACGGCTCTGCGCATGGGATCATGCGGCAACAAGGGGAACTAGAAAAATGACCGCTTCCACACTCGTCAGTCTCGCCTCGGCCCTGCTTTCGGGCTCAGTCAAGGTCGTCGATCTCACCGCGCCGCTCGGACCAGATACCCCAGTGCTTTACCTGCCGCCGCAGTTTGGCAAGAACACCCCCAAGGTCAAGGTCCACACGATCTCAGAATACAACCAGGATGGCCCCTTCTGGGCCTGGAACTGGCTGGAACTCGGCGAGCATACCGGCACGCATTTCGATGCGCCCTGTCACTGGGTCACCGGCAAGGACCATCCGAACAACACGACCGACACCATCCCGCCGCAGAATTTCGTGGCGCCGGTCAATGTCATCGACCGCTCCAAGGAAGCAGCTGCCGATCCCGACTATCTGCTGACGGTCGATAGCATCAAGGAATGGGAAGCTGACAACGGCGCGATCGAAGCCGGCAGCTGGATGCTGCTGCGCACCGACTGGTACAAGCGTAACAATTCGACCGAGGCCTTCCTGAATGCCGATGAAAACGGCCCCCACTCTCCCGGCCCGACGGCCGAGGCGATCGAATATCTGCTGAGCAAGGGCATCATCGGCTGGGGTTCGGAAACGATCGGCACCGATGCCGGATCGGCCGGCGGCATGAACCCGCCCTTCCCGGCGCATAACCTCATGCACAAGGCCAACCGTTATGGCCTTGCCAGCCTTTCCAATCTCGACCAGCTTCCGGCCAAGGGCGCCGTGCTGATCGCCGCTCCGCTGAAATTCGTCAAGGGCACCGGCTCGCCGGTTCGTGCACTGGCATTGATTGCATGATAGGCTGGAAGGATCCGAGCCCGGGGGCGGGCTCCGGTCCTTCCGTTCATCTTGCCTATGAGGGGCAGCGGCAATGGGCGATCATGATTACATCATCGTCGGCAGCGGCATCAATGCGCTCGTCGCAGCCGCAATGCTCGGCAAAAAGGGACACAAGGTGCTCGTCTTCGAGCGCAATGACCGCATCGGCGGTTGCCTGCGCACCGAGGAGATCACCCAGCCCGGCTTCATCCACGACGTCATGGCAACGACCATGGTGCTGCTCCTCACCTCGCCGGCCTATGGCGCCATCGGCAAGGATCTCGAGGCGCGGGGCCTGGAATTTGCCCATGCCGACCTTCCCACAGGCGTGCTGAGGCCTGACGGTTCGCATGTCGTCTTTTCCAAGAACAGGCAGCGAAATATAGCCACCTTCGACGAGTTGTCGCTCGGCGACGGGCAGACTTTCTCCCGCGAGATGGCAGCCCTTGCTGCCGATGCGCCATTCCTGTTTTCCCTGCTCGGCGGCGCGCTGTGGTCGGGCTCGACCCTGAAGGCCGTTGCCGGGCAAGGCTGGAACCGCGGCCTGCGCAAACTCGCCGCCTGGTTCGGCGAAGCCTTGACGCCGGCACGCGGCTACCTCGAAACCACCTATCGGTCGGAAGACATTCATGCGCTCTGGGCACCCTGGGTGCTTCATTGCGGCCTCGGGCCGGAAAGTGCCTATTCCGCCGAGATGCTGAAGGTCATCGGCTTTGCGCTGGAGCTGGGCGGCGCGCCGATCGTCAAGGGCGGCGCCGGGAAACTGCTGGCCGCCTTCGAACGGCTGATTGCCGATAATGGCGGCGAAATCCGTATAAGTGCCGATGTCGAGGCCATCATCCCAGGCCCCAATCGCCGCGCCGGCGGCGTGCGCCTCGCAAATGGCGAGATATTAAGGGCAAAGGCCGGAGTGATCTGCTCCGTGACCCCAAAACAGCTCTACGACCGGCTGATGGCGGATTGGCCGGATCCATTGCCGACCGAGATAAAATCCAGCGTTGCCAGCTACCGCTACGGCAAGGGTAACATGCAAATCCACTACGCGCTTTCCGAGCCGCCGCGCTGGAAGGCCGATGCCGAACTCGGCAAGGTGGCGCTGCTGCATCTGACCTCCGGCCTCGACGGCGTCTCGCGCGCCGCCAACGAATGCGAGCGCGGGCTATTGCCTGAGGAGCCCACCATCTGCGTCGGGCAGCCGGTCGCACTCGATCCCAGCCGCGCGCCGGAAGGCAAATCGATCCTCTGGCTGCAGCTTCCCGAAGCGCCGCGCCGCATCAAGGGCGATGCCGCCGGCGAGATCGCGACGCCGGAAGATGGCCGTTGGACGGAAGAGGTGCGCGAGCGCTATGCCGACCGCGTCGAGGCGCTGCTATCAAGCCATATCGAGAACTTCGCGGGCATAAAGCTCGCACGCCGCGCCTACTCTCCGGGTGATCTGGAAGCGATGAACATGAACCTTGTCGGCGGCGACCCTTATGGCGGCTATTGCGGCCTCGACCAGCTTTTCATCTGGCGTCCCTTCAAGTCATCTGTTAACCACCGCACCCACATAACGGGCCTCTACCACATCGGCGCCTCGGCGCATCCCGGTGCAGGCCTTGGTGGGGGCTCCGGCTTCCTGCTGGCATCATCGCTGAAGTAATACGTTTCCTAGGGAGGATCGTCGATGGAGGAACGGTTTTCAGGCACCGTTTTGAGGCGCAAGCGGGATGAGAACACAAAGCGCCCGACCATGGGCGAAATCGGCCTCAATCACTTCGCACCCTATCTCATGAACCGGCTGATGGCGCGCTGGAACGCCAACCTTTCGGAAGAACTGCGCGAATACGACATGACGACCGCGAAGATGCGCGCGCTCGCCGTTCTCAGCGTATCCTCCAGTGTCACGATCAACGAGCTCTCCGTCTTCGCCGTGACCGAGCAATCGACGATGAGCCGCACCTTGGACTCTCTCGAGCAGCAGGGCTACATCCGCCGTCAGCCGCGTGCCGAAGACATGCGCATCCGTGATGTCTCGATCACCGAAGAAGGCCGCGCCGCCTTCGAGAAAGTGTGGCCGACCATGTACGACCTGTTCCTCCAGATGTTCGACGGCGTTGACGAAGCCGAATACCGCACCTTCATCTCGACCCTGCACAAGGTGCTGCACAATATCAGGAAGCATGAGATCTGAAGAGACCGGGGGCGCCTGTGGCCGCCCCGTCCTTCGAGGCATCTTTCCGCTGCGCTTCAAGATGCACCTCAGGATGAGGCGGAGAGGTTTTCGCAATTAGCACAGAGGGTTAGCCCTCATGGTGAGGTGTGGAGGACCGAAGGACCGGAGCCTCGAACCACGAGGGCGGGTGGCCACCCCACCTCACAACGTCTCCACGGTCTTCAACGCGCCGTCGAGCGCCACGCCCCGTTCGTCCAGCAGCGCCGCCTGCCGCAGTCGCCGCATCCAGGCCGCGCCATCTTCACGGTCTCGCAGCAGCGGCAACGCCGACATGACGCGATCGAATTTGGAAAGGCCGCGCGCATGCGTATCGGAATAGCCCTTGACGAGGCGGCGGTTGCCGACCACCTCGACGGCGAGATCATAATTTACGGCCAGAAGATTGGATGCCGTCGCAAGCCAGGCTTCGCGATGCTCCATTTCGCGTAAATGCCGCAGGGTGCCGCGACGGATACGACGTAGCGCCGAAACCATGTAGAGGCCGAGGAACCAGAACAGCGTGCCGGTCTGAACCCGCCGGCCCTTGTTGACGAAGCGGTCGAGCCGGGCAAACAGGCGCGGCCGGCTTTCAATCCAGAGACCCATCGCCTTCGGCATCGTACCGCAGACCTCATCCATGCGCGGATGCATATATTCGGTCATATAGACGATCTGATCGTCCTTGGCGCCGACCTCCTTGCGAACGCGCTCGAAGCGGGAGCCACGCACCTTCAGATCGGCAACGCGAATAACGTCGTCGTAAGCCATGGCCACCGCGACATATTTCGCCGCCTGCACGGTGAAGGCGAGATCCTTGCTCGCGCCGCCGGCCTTGCGGTCGAGCGCGTGAAGTGCCGTGACACGGCTCAGATATTCATCGGCATAGGCCGGATCCTGATAGTCGGCCAGCTTCTTGACGCCGGCAAAGAGTAGCGGCCACGCGGCTTCCGGAAATTCGGACCGGATACGATTGACCAACCGGTCCAGCGCCGGATGGCCGGCGGTTTCCGGCAGGGCATCGAAATGCTTCGGCGGCGTTGCGGAAACCGTATCGCGCGGCTTCTCCTTGACCCTGTCGAAGGCGGCGTTGAATGCTTTCAGGCTGGGCTCGATGCCCTTGCCGCCGGCGCGGATCATCGCCTCGAAAGCCTGCTTGCCGAAGGGAAGCGCGCCGGAGCCGGCCAGCGCACCGAACATGGAAGCTGATATCACGCTGCCATTCCTGACGGCCATCGTTTCCATGTCGAAAGCGATGGTGCGTTTGGCGGCGAAATCCGTGGCATCGACCACCACTTCGGCATTGCCGATGCCGTCGCCCGGCTTCTCCTTCTCGGCAACCGCAAAGGAGCGGTGTGTCGAGGCGATCAGCAGCGTCTTGTCCGGCGTGACTAGGCCGCGCAGCACGGAACGGCCAGCCTCCATCAGCTCGGCCGCCATGACGACATCGACATCGCCAGGTGTCGGCATCAGCGAAAAGATCGGTGCGTGGCCGTCGCGGGCCGGCAGCATCTCGATATAGTAGATCGTCGCGCCCGTGCGCTGCGCCACGCCGGGCACCGACGTCGTCTGCGCCATCCATCCCTCAGCCTCGGCAAGGCCGACGATCCAGTCGGCCAGCACGCCGCCGCCCTGCCCGCCCATGGCGAGGATGGCAAGCGACAGCGGCTTGTCCGTCGAAAGACGGCTTGCACTGAGATCACTCATGCTCACATGCTCGTTCATATCGCCCTCTCAATCCGAAAAGACGACGCGGCCGGCGCGACGGCGCGCCTGTAGCCAGCCGATGATGCCGGAGCGCATGCGGGCGACGAAGCGATCCCAGCCGGTCGGGTTATGAATGATGTCGGCACGATAGAAGGAGGGACAGAGCACGGCCGCCTCCGAGACCTCGCCGCAATTGCCGCAGCCGACGCAATTATTGTCGATCGCTGCCACCGGATCATCCTTCAGCGGATCGTCGGTATGCTTGATCGATAGCGACGGACAGCCCGAAAGCCGGATGCAGGCGTGATCGCCGGTGCAGACATCCTCGTCGACGCCGAAGCGCTCCTTGACCATGCGCTTGCCGTCCTTGACCGCCTTGGCGAATTGCGGCTTCACGCGGCGCTGCTTGTTGAGCATGCATTCCGAGGAGGCGACGATGATCTTCGGCCCCGGCTCCTTCGAGGTCAGAGCCTCGCGCAGCGTGTCGCGCATCTTTGCGACATCGTAAGTCCGGTCGATCTGGCGTACCCAAGTCGCGCCGATGCCCTTGACCGCATTGACGATGGAATTGTTGGTCTTACGGCGCGGATTGAGCGCGCGCGAGGACGGTATGTCCTGCCCGCCTGTCGCGGCCGAATAATAGTTGTCGACGACGAGGATGACGCCATCCTGCTTGTTGAAGACGGCATTGCCGACGGAGGTCGCAAGGCCGTTATGCCAGAAGCCGCCATCGCCCATGACCGAGATCACGCGCTTGTCGGCCGCGACATTGAAGGCCGAGGCAGCCGCCGGCCCGAGCCCATAGCCCATGGTCGTGCTGCCGAGGTTGAACGGCGGCAGGATCGAGAAGAGATGGCAGCCGATATCGCCTGATATGTGATGCTGGCCGAGCTCGTCCTCTACCATCTTCATCGCCGCGAAGATCGGCCGCTCGGGACAGCCGATGCAGAAACCAGGCGGACGCGGCGGCACGACTTCCGCCAAGGCCTTGATCTTCGGATCGTTGAGGATCGGGGTCGGGTCCGGCAGCGGCGGCTGGTTGCCGAGCAGCATGCGCTGATGGACCTCCAGGAAGTTCTTGATGCCCTTCATCAACACCGGCGCGGTATATTCACCACCCATGGGAAGGACATCCTTGCCCGCGACCTTGGTCTGGATATCGCGGCGACGCAGGATAGTATTCAGGGATTGCTCGATATATTCGGGCGCCCCCTCTTCCACCATCAGCACCGCCTTCTTGTTGGCGCAGAATTCGGCGATTTGGTCATCAACAAGCGGATAGGCGACATTCAGAACATAAAGCGGCACGGCGGAATTGCCGTAGACATCGGCAAGCCCGAGCTGCTGCAGCGCGCGCAACACGCCATTATACATGCCGCCGAGCAGGATGATGCCGACATCGCCTTCCGAGGGGCCGAAATACTCGTTGAGCTGGCGCTTCCTAATGAAATCGACGGCGGCGGGCCAGCGCTTCTCCAGCTTCTCCTTCTCGTGCATGAAGGATGCCGGCGGCAGCACGATGCGGTTGACGTCGCGAACCGGATTTTCAAGCGCCTGCTTCAGCGTATAGGCCGGCCGCTTGTTATCCTTGGCGACGAACTGGCCGTGCACATGGCAGCTGCGGATACCGACCTGCAGCATGACCGGCGTGTTCGAGACTTCCGAAAGCTCGAACCCCTCCTCGACCGCCTGTACGATCGACGGCAGGTTCGGGCGCGGATTGAGCAGCCACATCTGCGACTTCATCGCATAGGCATGGCTGCGCTCCTGCATGATCGAGGAGCCCTCGCCGTAATCCTCGCCGATGATGATGAGCGCGCCGCCCGTGACGCCGCCCGAAGACAGGTTTGAAAGCGCGTCCGAGGCGACATTCGTGCCCGCCGTCGATTTCCAGGTGACGGCACCGCGCACCGGATACATGACGGAGGCGGAGAGCATGGCGGCCGCCGCCGCTTCCGAGGCCGAGGTCTCGAAGTGGACGCCCAGATCCTGCATCACGTCCTTGGCGTCGGCCAGCACGTCCATGAGATGGGAGATCGGCGATCCCTGGTAGCCGCCAACATAGGAGACACCGGACTGCAGAAGTGCCTTGGTGATCGCGAGGATACCCTCGCCGCGGAAGATGTCACCTTCCCCGAGCTTCAGATCCTCGACCTCGCGCGCAAACGATCGCTCGGCCATGACGTTACCCCTTTGCCCTTGTGGGCTTGTTTTAAATCATTTGCAAAATCATATTTTGAACTTCCTTGAACTGTCAACGAACAATTATGCGATTTCGCGGTTCAAATTTGCGAAATTGGCCGTACAACCATATCGCGCGACCGTGGCGCGTCGTTGGCTGCGGCATAAGTTCGCCAACCATATGTATGCATATGCATAAATTTTATGCGGACCTGCGAAGCCTGTCGAGGAGCGGAGGAAGGGATTTCGCGAGACGGTTAGAGAAAGCGCTTGCCGCCCCAAAATATGTATTTTAAGATTAAAACATTCCGACAATAAATCGCCAGCGGCAGTTGGGCGTCACGCTTTTCTGCCGCTTAACAGGGGAACGGAGTGACCATGACGACACTTACTCGGCGCGAGGCCCTGAGCCTCGGCGCAGCCGCATTCATGACTGGAATTTTCGCAGGCAGGACACAGGTGGAGGCGGCTGAAGCCGGCACGCTGACCATCGCCTTCAACGTCAACCTGCCATCCTTCGATCCGACGACCGGCCCGTCCGCCGTCAATCCGACGATCCAGGCGATCTATCGCTCGATCTTCGATCAGTTCATCGGCCAGGGACCGGACCTGAAGTTCCAGCCGGGCCTTTTGACCGCCTGGGGCTGGAACGACGACAAGACCAAGGTGTGGATGGATGTCCGGGAAGGCGTCACCTGGCATGACGGCTCCAAATTCACCCCGGACGATGTCGTCTGGTCGCTGGAGCGCGCCGCCAAGCAGGACACCGGCAACCCAATCCAGTTCATCTGGTCGACAGCCAACAATTACAAGGCGGAGGGCAACCGCATCACCGGCGATGTCGTCCGCTTCGAGCCGACCTTCTTCAAATGGATGGCCTTCCTCACCGGCTATGTCCTGCCGAAGGACTATTACACCAAGGTGGGCGCGCAAGGCTTTGAAAAGAAGCCGATCGGCACCGGGCCCTATATGGTCGATGCCTATGAGGGCAATTCCTATCTGCGCCTGAAGGCGAACCCCCATTATTTCGGCGGCAAGCCTGCCTTCGACACCGTCATCTTCAAGTTCGTGCCGGATACGACGAGCCGCGTCGCCGAAATCGAATCCGGCTCGTCCGACGTGACGCTGGAAATCCCCTATGAGGATTTCGACCGGCTGAAGAAGAAGTCCGGCCTTTCAGGCGTCGCAACCCCGATCTCCGACATCGGCATGATCTTCATCAGCAATGTCGATCCGATGCTCGACAAGAATGTTCGGCTTGCCGCCAACATGGCAATCGACAAGGAAGCGATCATCAAACGGCTGCTGCGCGGCTACGGCAAGCCGCTTTCGACGCTGGAAGCGCCGGAATACGACGCCTACGATCCTTCCATCAAAATCCCCTATGATCCTGAGCAGGCCAAGAAGCTGCTGGCCGCCAGCGGCTATTCGCCGGAAAAACCGGTCAAGTTCGGCATCAAGACCACCCGAGGCTTCAAGCCGAAGGATTACGAGATGATCCAGGCGATCGTCGGCATGTGGCGCAAGGTAGGCATCGAGGCCGAAATCGAAGTCTACGAAATCGCCAAGCACTACGAGCTGCGCGCCGCCCACAAGCTCGGCCCGGCCGCCTTCTACAACTGGGGCAACGCCATCGGCGACCCGACGACCTCCACAGGCTTTGCCATGTTCGGCCCCTCGCCGCACTCGGCCTGGAAGACCAAGGATGTCGACGACATGTTGGGGCCGCTCTGGGTGGAAAAGGACGAGGCAAAGCGCATTGCCGGCTGGAAGGCGGCGATCAAGTACATCGCCGAACAGGGCTATGTGATCCCGTTGCTGCAATATGCCCAGCCGATCGTCTACAAATCGAGCCTGAAGGTCACGCCGAACGTCTCCGGCGCCCTGCAGCCGACGCTGGTGTCGAAGGGTTGATGAGTCGAGCTTTGAGCGTGTAGCCTCGCCCCTCACCCTAGCCCTCTCCCCGTCCTGAGCTTGTCGAAGGGGCTGGGAGAGGGAACGACCTTTGTACCCTCGCCTGAAAAGGCGGTCGGAAGGAAGGCTGTGGGTGCCTCTATCCCCTTCTCCCCGTCAAAACGGGGAGAAGGTGCTCGCCCTTCGACAAAAACTCAGGAGGCCGGATGAGGGGCCTGCACGCTTCATTTGCACCAGCCGTGCGATCGGAATTCATAACGAATGATAGCAGTCTCCATTCTCAACCGGCTGATCATGGCCGCGATCACGCTCTTCGGCGTGGCGGTGATCGTCTTTGTCCTGCTGCGCGTCGTGCCGGGCGACCCCATCGCCATGATGACCTCGCCGGGCGCAAGCCCCGCCGATATCGCAGCACTCCGCGCCCATTACGGCCTCGATGCAAACCTCACGACCCAGTTCGGCATCTGGCTGAAATCAGTGCTGGTGGGTGACTTCGGGACATCGATCTCCCTGAAGCGTGATGTGCTGTCCCTGCTGGGAGAGCGCCTCCCGGCAACGCTGGAACTCGCCTTCGCAGCCCTCGTGCTGGCGGTTCTTCTCGGCGGCGCGGTCGCGATCGTCGGCACGCTTGCCCGCCGTACCCTGTTCGAGCCGGTGATCGACAGTCTCAACGGCCTCTTCCTTGCCGTCCCGGATTTCGTCTGGGCGCTGGCGCTCGTGCTGGTCCTCGGCGTGCTGTTTCCGCTTTTCCCACTCTCTGGCCGCATCGACCCGAGCATAGACGCGCAATTCTCAACCCCCTTCTATCTCCTCGAAAGCCTGGTGACGCTTCGCTTCGGGATCTTTGCCGACATCTGCGCGCATATGATCATGCCGGTCCTGGCGCTCGGCCTGCCGCTGGCCGCCATCATCACCCGCGTGCTGAAAGCCGCACTCTCCGAGACCATGGTGCAGGACTATATCCTACTTGCCAAGCTGAAGGGCATGTCCGACCTGCGGCTGGTGCTGCAGGAGGCGCTGCGCAACGCCGTCGGCCCGACGATCGCTCTCACAGGCGTGCAATTCACCTTCCTGATCGGCGGCACCGTCATCGTCGAGCGCATCTTCGCCTATCCCGGCATCGGCAACATGGCGATCGATGCGGTCATCAACCGCGACCTGCCGCTGATCCAAGGGCTCGTGCTCGTCTTCGGCGCCCTCTTCATCCTCGTCAATCTGGCTGTGGACTTGCTGGTCGCGGCCTTCAATCCGAGGCTCGCCCATGGCTGACGTCATCTCGCCCGCCATGCCGCGACCACCATCGAGAATGGCGAGACGCGTACGCGCGCTGCTCTCCGAGCCGAAGGTCATCTTCGGTGGCGGCTTTATCCTCCTCCTCATCATCCTGGCGATCTTCGCGCCCTATATCGCGCCGAAAGATCCACTGGAGCAGGATCTCATGTCCGGTACTTTGCCGCCGGCGTGGATCGACGGCTCCGATCCGGGCTTCCTTCTGGGCACGGACGATCTTGGCCGCGACGTGCTCTCGCGCGCCATTTTCGGCACGCGCATCGCTCTGACAGTCGCCTTTGTCGCAGCCGGGCTTGCGGCATTGATCGGCACACTGCTCGGCCTTCTCGCCGGCTGGTATGGCGGCTGGATCGACAGGGTGATCTCCCGCCTCGTCGATATCTGGATGGCCTTCCCGCCGGTGTTGCTGTCGATCCTGCTCGTCGCCGTCTTCGGCTCCGGCGTGCACTCGGTCATCGCGGCCATCGTCATCATCGACTGGACGCGCTTCTGCCGCGTCGTGCGATCGGAAACGCAGGCGCAGGCGCGGATGGACTATGTCATCGCGGCCCATACAATCGGCTTTTCGCGAGCGAAAATCCTTTTCAGTGAGATCCTGCCCAATGTGACACCCGTGCTGATCGCCCTTGTCAGCCTGGAAATGGGCATCGCCGTCATTGTCGAAGCCATCCTGTCCTTCGTCGGCCTGTCGGTCGCCTCCGACACGCCGACCTGGGGCGGCATGATCGCCGAGGGGCGGCAGATGATCTACCAAGGCTGGTGGGTGCTGGTCGTGCCGCTGATCGCGCTCTTCGCGACGGTGCTTGCCTTCAATCAACTCGGCGACGGCCTGCGCCGCGCCCTCGATCCGGTTATGCGCCGATGACATCTCCGCTTCTCTCCATTGCCGGCCTCAGCGCCGTTTCCGACCGCGACGGCGGCGCACCGATCCTTCGCGGCGTTCGCCTGACGCTAGAGCGCGGCGAAGTACGCGGGCTTGTCGGCGAAAGCGGCGCCGGAAAATCGACCATTGCCAAAGCCCTGCTCGGCATCCTGCCGCGCAGCGTCCGCATCACCGCCGGCTCCATCCTTTTCGAAAGCCGCAATCTCCTCACCCTTTCCGCCAGGGAATTGCGCGGCATCATGGGCAGCGATATCTCGCTGATCCCGCAGGACCCGCAGACGGCGCTCAACCCAGGACGACGTATCGAGGCACAGCTAACCGACGGCCTCCGATTGAAACGAGGCATGTCGTCCCGTGATGCAAGACTGCGCGCGCTAAAACTGCTGGAGGAAGTGCATATCCGCGATCCCGAGCGCGTGCTGCGCGCCTATCCGCATGAATTGTCAGGCGGCATGCGCCAGCGCATATTGATCGCCGCCGCCTTCGCCCTGGAGCCGAAGCTGGTCGTGGCCGACGAACCGACCACGGCGCTCGATGTCACCGTGCAGAAGCAGATCCTGCGGCTGATCCGCGGCCTGCAGGAGGCCCACGGCACCGCCGTCATCTTCGTCACCCACGATCTCGGCGTTGTGGCCCAGATCTGCGACAGCGTTACGTTGCTCTATGCCGGCAAGGTCATCGAAGAGGGACGCACCAGTGATGTGCTTGGACACCCGCAGCACATCTACACGAAATCGCTTGTTGCCGCCGGCCCGCGCTACGATCGGCCAGATGCCGGGCTGATGCCGGTGCCGCAAGCCGTGTTCGAGCAACTACGCCGCGAAATCGGCATCCCTGAGGGCGGCCGATGAGCGTTTCCGATCATCTCCTGTCCGCTAGGGGAATCGAAGTCACCTATGGCGCCAAGCCGCATCTCTTCGGCCCGCCAGGCCATGGCATCAAAGTGCTGCACGGCGTCGATATCGACATCCGCCGTGGCGAGACTGTGGGAATCGTCGGCGAAAGCGGCTCGGGCAAGACAACGCTCGGCCGCGCCCTGCTGCGGCTGGTCGATGTCAACGCGGGCACCATCCATTTCGACGGTAGGGACATCACCCGTCTGCCCGATGCCGACATGCGCCCGTTGCGCCGCCGCATGCAGATGATTTTCCAGGATCCGATGGCCTCGCTCAATCCGCGCCACACGATCCGCCGCATCCTTGTCGAACCTTTGCTGCTGCATCGACTAGCCTCCGACCGGAAAGAAGCAGAACGCCACGTCGCAAAAATCCTCGAGCGGGTGACGCTGCCGCAGGCCTGCCTCGATCGCAATCCGAATGAGCTTTCCGGCGGCCAGCGCCAGCGTATCGGCATCGCCCGCGCCGCGCTGCTCAAGCCGGACTTCGTGCTTGCCGACGAGATCGTCTCCGGCCTCGATGTGTCGACGCAGGCACAGGTGCTCAATCTGCTGAAAGAGCTTTCGCGCGACCTCGGCCTTTCCATGGCCTTCATAAGCCACGACCTCTCCGTCATCCGCGCCATCTGTAACCGCGTCTATGTCCTGCGCCACGGCCGCGTCGAGGAAGATGGCGATTGCGAACGCGTCTTCACCGCACCCGCCTCCGCCTATACGCGCATGCTGCTCGACGCCATTCCCCTGCCGGAAATCGACCCGAACTGGCTCGGCCGCGAAAGCCTGATGGAAGAAGCGTCAGAAGCTTGAATAGTCGCTGGAAGGGGGCGCAAAGCCGTCACTTAAACCGCAGCAAGAACGCAATAGCATCGGCATACCCAAAGGGGGATCACCATGAAATACCCTGTGTCAGCAGAGAAAAATGCCGGCGGCCTGCCCGGACTTCGTGGCCACGATCATACGGGACTCACGGTGCCGGATATGAAGCAGGCGGTCGATTTCTTTCAGAAGGTGCTCGGCTGTGAGGTCATAATGTCGTTCGGCCCCTTTGCCGATGACGAGGGCACGTTCATGACGGATTTGCTCGGTGTCCACCCCAAGGCTCAGGTAAAGCAAATAACGCAAATACGCTGCGGTTTCGGATCGAACATAGAGCTCTTCGAATACTCGGCTCCGGACCAGCGAGATCTGAAACAGAAGAACAGCGATATCGGCGCATTTCATATCTCGCTCTACGTCGATGATATCGACGCGGCAAAGGCCTATCTGGACAGCAACAACATCGAGACACGGCTCGGACCATTCCCGGTCCAGGATGGCCCCGCCGCCGGCCAATCGATCCTGTATTTTCAGGCGCCATGGGGTCTGCAGTTCGAAGCGATCAGCTATCCCAAGGGCATGGCTTATGAAAAAGATGCCGAAACCGTGTTGTGGGATCCGAAGAATCCGGGCAGGTGATCGGCGCCAGGAAAGCGCCGCCTAATCAAGCCGCCGGCGTCTTCAGGCGAAACCGCTGTATCTTGCCAGATTCCGTCTTCGGCAGAGCTTCGACGAAGATAATGGAGCGCGGATATTTGTAAGGCGCGATCACGGCCTTCACATGATCCTGCAGCTTCCTGACCTGCAGATCCGATGCGACGATGCCTGCCGCCAGCACCACATGGGCCTGAACGATGTGGCCGCGATCCTCGTCCGGCTTGCCGATGACGGCGCATTCGAGTACGTCGGCATGCGACAGAAGCGCTGCCTCCACTTCCGGCCCAGCAATATTGTAACCGGCGGATAAAATGATGTCGTCGGAACGGGCGGCGAAGTGGAAATAGCCGCCTTCGTCCTGAATGAAGCTGTCGCCCGTCAGGTTCCAGCCATCGCGCACATAGTCGGCCTGCCGGTGGTCGGCGAGATAGCGGCAGCCGATCGGCCCGCGAACGACGAGCTTGCCGATTGTCCCTCGCGCAACCTCGTTCATCTCGTCATCGACGACGCGGGCTTCATAGCCCGTCAGCGGCTTGCCGGTGCAGTTCGGCCGCGCGTCGGAAAGATGATTGGAGATGAAGATGTGCAGCAACTCGGTCGAGCCGATGCCGTCGAGGATCGGCTTGCCGGTCTTGCGCGTCCACTCCTCGAAGATCGGCCCCGGCAGCGTCTCGCCGGCGGAGACGGCAATGCGAAGCGAGGAAAGATCCGCTCCCGCCTCCATCGCCGCCAGCATGGCGCGATAGGCCGTCGGCGCGGTGAAGCTGATGGTCGCGCCATAGTCCTGGATGATCTCGACCATGTTCTTCGGCGAAGCGTTTTCGAGCAGCGCCGTCGATGCCCCGAAGCGCAAGGGGAAGACGACCAGACCGCCGAGCCCGAAGGTGAAGGCTATCGGCGGCGAACCGATGAAGACGTCGTCCGGCGTCACCTGCAGGACTTCCCTGGCGTAGGTGTCGGCTATGATCAGGATATCCCGATGAAAATGCATGGTGGCCTTGGGCACACCCGTCGATCCCGATGTGAAACCGAGCAGCGCCACATCGTCCCGTCCGGTTTTGACCGGTTCGAAGCGAACGGGCTTGTTGAGCGCAATGCGGTCGAGTTCCGCATCGTGATTGGCGGTGCCGTCGAAGCCCACCACCTGCTTGAGGAAGCGGCTGTCCTTGGCCGCAGTGACGAGCTCTTCCAGCAGCCTTGTATCGCAGAGCGCAAACGAGATTTCCGCCTTGTCGATGATCTTCGACAGCTCGCCCGCCCGCAACATCGGCATGGTGTTGACCGCAACGGCGCCGACCTTTGTCACCGCCAGCCAGCAGGCGATCATGGCGGGATTGTTTCCGGAGCGGATGAGAACACGATTGCCGGGCTTGAGGCCGAAATTCTCGATGAGCGCATGGGCGATGCGATTGGTCCAGTCCGCCAGCTCCTTGTAGGTGCGGCGGCGGCCGTTACCGATCAGGGCCACATTGTCGCCAAAACCCTTCTCGACCATGCGGTCGCTGAGTTCGAAACCGGCATTCAACCATTCCGGATAGTCGAAACCCTCCATCCGCAGCTCGGGCCATTCCTCGAAAGGCGGCAGATTGTCTCGCGTGAATGTATCGGTATGGCCGGTCGGTCCCAGCATTGCCTCGCTCCCGCATTCTTCTCGATCGAAGCCACCATCGCCGCTTTCCCCTGCGGCACATGTAGCGTTGCCAAAAAGGATCGCACCGAAGCCCGCAATGTTCAAGCAAGAAATTTTAAGCCTAAACTATTTTTGAATATTCATTGATTTAAAAAGACAATTTTCAGTTTCCACGGTATTGTGCCCATCTGTTATCCGCAGTTTCCGGCAGGAAAAGCCTTGACGAATGGCGGCGACAAGATATTTTAAACTTAAATGATTTTGGAGACCGGCTGCGGCTGGACGAGGAGGGAAAAGCGATGCGCATCGTCTGTATCGGCGGCGGCCCCGCAGGGCTCTACTTCGCTCTTCTGATGAAGAAGCTCCATCCCGAGCATTCCATCCGCGTCGTCGAGCGGAATCGCCCCTATGATACCTTCGGCTGGGGTGTCGTCTTCTCCGACGCAACAATGGTTTCGATGCGCGAATGGGACCCGGAAAGTGCCTCCGAAATCGAGGACGCCTTCAACCATTGGGACGATATCGAGGTCCTGTTCAAGGGCACGCGCCAGCGCACATCGGGCCACGGCTTCGTCGGCATCGGCCGCAAGAAGCTCTTGAATATCCTGCAGAAGCGCTGCGAAGCGCTCGACGTGGAGCTGATTTTCGAAACCGACGTCAATTCCGATCTCGATTATCCGGACGCTGATCTGATCATCGGTTCGGACGGCCTCAATTCGAAGATCCGCAATCATTACCCGGAAGTCTTCCAGCCGGACATGATTGTCAGGCCGAACCGCTATATCTGGCTCGGCACTAACAAGCAGTACGACGCCTTCACCTTCGATTTCCGCCGCACCGATCACGGCTGGTTCCAGGCGCATATCTACAAGTTCGACGACAGGACCTCGACCTTCATCGTCGAGACGACGGAAGAAGCCTATCTCGCCCACGGCCTCGACAAGATGGACCAGGACGGCGCCATCGCCTTCTGCGAAAACCTGTTTTCCGAAGTGCTCGAAGGCGCGTCGCTGATGACCAATGCCCGCCATATCCGCGGCTCGGCCTGGCTCAACTTCAACCGCCTGATCTGCGGCAAGTGGAGCCATTTCAACGGCAATTCCCATGTGGTGCTGATGGGCGATGCCGCCCACACCGCCCATTTCGCCATCGGCTCCGGCACCAAGCTTGCGATCGACGACGCCATTGAGCTGACCCGCCTGTTCCAGATCCACGGGCATGGGAAGGACACGATACCGGCAGTCCTTGAGACCTACGAGGAAATCCGCCGCGTCGATGTCGCCCGCATCCAGAATGCCGCTCGCAATGCGATGGAATGGTTCGAAGTCGTCGGCCACCGCTATGCGGACACGCTCGAGCCGCCGCAATTCATGTATTCGATGCTCACGCGTTCGCAGCGCATCAGCCATGAGAATCTGCGGCTGCGCGACAAGACCTGGCTCGAAGGCTATGAGCGCTGGTTCGCCGAAAAATCCGGCCTCGCCGTCGGCAACGACCGTTGCCTGCCGCCTATGTTCACGCCCTATCGTCTGCGCGATGTCCAGCTCATCAACCGCATCGTCATGTCGCCGATGGCGATGTATTCGGCTGAAGATGGCGTGATGAATGACTTCCACATCGTCCATCTCGGCTCGCGCGCGCTTGGCGGCGCCGGGCTGATCTTCGCTGAGATGACCTGCGTCACCCCGGATGCCCGCATCACGCCCGGCTGCCTCGGCCTCTGGAACGAGGCGCAGGTCGCGCAGTGGAAGCGCCTCGTCGATTTCGTTCACATGAACAGCGCCGCCAAGGTCGGCATCCAGCTCGGCCATGCCGGCCGCAAGGGCGCGACGAAGCTCGCCTGGGAAGGCATCGACCAACCGCTTCCCGAAGGCGAGTGGCCGCTGATCTCCGCATCATCAGTCCCCTATCTCAAGAATAGCCAGGTGCCGAGGGCCATGGATCGCGCCGATATGGACCGCGTCAAGGCCGACTTCATCCGCTCGACGGAACTGGCGGTCGAGACCGGCGCCGACTGGCTGGAGCTGCACTGCGCCCATGGCTATCTGCTGTCGAGCTTCCTGTCGCCGCTGACCAATCAGCGCAACGACGAATATGGCGGCAGCCATGAAAACCGCGCCCGCTATCCCCTCGAAATCTTCCATGCGATGCGGGCCATCTGGCCGGCGAACAAGCCGATCTCAGTCCGCCTTTCCTGCCATGACTGGACCGATGGCGGCAACACGCCGGAAGACGCGGCGATCTTCGCCCGCCTGTTCAAGGAAGCGGGCGCCGACCTGATCGACTGCTCCTCCGGCCAGGTGTCGAAGCAGGAACAGCCGGTTTACGGCCGCCTGTTCCAGACGCCCTTCTCGGACAAGATCCGCAACGAGATCGGCATCCCGACGATCGCCGTCGGTGCGATCTCCGAGGCCGACCACGCCAATTCGATCATTGCGGCAGGCCGCGCCGATCTCTGCGCCATCGCCCGTCCGCATCTGGCGGACCCCGCCTGGTCGCTGCATGAAGCCGCCAAGATCGGCCTGACTTCCATTCCCTGGCCGAAGCAATATCTTTCCGGCAAGACTCAGTACGAAACCAACCTCGCCCGCGCGGCCACATCAGCGCCGGCGAAATGAGGATGAGATGACGACTTCGGGCAAACTCGCCGGCCGCCACGCCCTCGTCACCGGGGCCGGCAGCGGCATTGGCGCCGCGATCGCCAAGGCGCTCGCCGCCGAAGGCGCGCGTGTCAGTCTTGCCGGTCGTCGCAGGGAGCCGTTGGAAGCGGTCGCCGCCGAGATCGGCGCGCATGGATTCGTGGTCGATGACTTCGATGTCACGAGCCCCGAGGCCGTGGCACAGGGCCTCGCCAAAGCACGCGAAAAGTTTGGCCCGGTCGATATCCTCGTCAACAATGCCGGCGAAGCGCCAAGCGCGCCCTTCGAGAAGACGAGCCTTGAGGCCTGGAACCACGTCCTGTCGGTCGACCTCACGGGCGTTTTCGCGGTGACGCAGGCAGCCCTGCCCGACCTGAAGGCACATGGCGCCGGCGCTCGCATTATCAACATCGCCTCGACGGCCGGCCTGAAGGGATACGCTTACGTCTCGGCTTACGTTGCCGCCAAGCATGGCGTCGTCGGCCTGACCCGCTCGCTGGCGCTGGAATTGGCGAAGACCGGCATCACGGTCAACGCCGTCTGCCCCGGCTTTACCGATACGCCGATCATCCAGCGGTCGATCGAGACGATCGTCGCCAAGACCGGGCGCACAGCCGAACAGGCACTTGCCGAACTCACGAAATCCAATCCGCAGAGACGCCTCGTCAAGCCGGAAGAGGTTGCCGACACCGTGCTGTGGCTGGCCTCGCCGGCCGCTGCATCGATCAATGGACAGGCAATTGCGGTTGCCGGTGGGGAGGTTTGAGCGCCATGAGCGATCGGGATATGACGATGAAGGGACATCTAAAGCCTTTCAAGGATTTGAAGCCTGAGCACTTCCTCTGGGACGTCAGCGAAGACGGCCGCGTCGCCACCATCCGCCTGAACCGCCCGGAACGTAAGAATCCGCTGACATTCGACAGCTATGCCGAACTGCGCGATCTTTTCCGCGATCTCGTCTATGCCTCCGATATCCGCGCCATCGTGCTGACCGGCGCCGGTGGCAACTTCTCCTCCGGCGGCGATGTCTTCGAGATCATCGAGCCGCTGACCCGCATGGCGATGCCCGAACTTCTGGCCTTCACCCGCATGACCGGCGATCTCGTCAAGGCGATGCGCAAATGCCCGCAACCGATTATCTCGGCGGTCGACGGCATCTGCGCCGGCGCCGGCGCCATCCTTGCCATGGCCTCCGATTTGAGGCTTGCGACGCCGGAAGCCAAGACGGCTTTCCTCTTTACCCGTGTCGGCCTTGCCGGCGCTGATATGGGCGCGTGCGGCATCCTGCCTCGCATCATCGGCCAGGGCCGCGCCGCCGAGCTTCTGTTTACCGGCCGCTCGATGACGGCAGCGGAAGGACAGGCCTGGGGCTTCTATAACGGCCTGCACGCGAGTGCCGATCTGGAGCAGGAAGCAATCAAGCTAGCCCGCTCGCTCGCCGACGGCCCCTGGTTTGCCCATGGCATGACCAAGACCATGCTGAACCAAGAATGGGCGATGGGCATCGACGAGATGATCGAATCCGAAGCGCAGGCCCAGGCCGTCTGCATGGCAACGCAGGACTTCCGCCGCGCCTTCGAAGCCTTCGCGGCCAAGCGCCGGCCGGAATTCCAGGGGGATTGAGCTGATGTCCACGGCAAGCAGCCTCGCCGGCCCGACACGAGATCATCTGGATTGGCCCTTCTTCGAGGAGCGCCATCATCGTTTCGCCGCCAAGGTCGATGCCTTCGCAAAGTCCGGCGTCATAA
The DNA here is from genome assembly GCF_003627795.1 of Rhizobium sp. CCGE531. Lineage (NCBI taxonomy): Bacteria > Pseudomonadati > Pseudomonadota > Alphaproteobacteria > Hyphomicrobiales > Rhizobiaceae > Rhizobium > Rhizobium sp. CCGE531. Next base: position 3,041,100 of record NZ_CP032684.1, read on the forward strand.
CTTCCATCGATCATGCCGATGTCGATGGCGCATGCCGAAAGCTGGTCAAGGCGCTGGGCGAAGCTGGGCTTCTGGCTGCCGCGACCGGTTCCTCCGATAGCGAACCACTGATCGATTCCCGCATGGTCTGCCTCGCCCGCGAAACGCTGGCCTGGCATGACGGCCTTGCCGATTTCGCCTTTGCCATGCAGGGCCTCGGCACCGGCGCCATCGGCCTGTCCGGCTCGCTCGAATTGCGTGTCGCCGTGTTGCCCAAAGTGCGCTCGGGCGATTGGCTGGCCGCCTTCGCGCTCTCGGAAAAGGATGCCGGCTCCGATGTGGCAGCCATGAGCTGCGCTGCCCGCCTCGACGGCGATCACTATGTCCTCGATGGCGAGAAGACCTGGATTTCCAATGGCGGCATTGCCGACGTCTATACCGTCTTCGCGCGCACCGGCGAAGCGCCGGGAACCCGCGGCATCTCGGCCTTCGTCGTCTTTGCCGACGATCCCGGTTTCTCGATTGCCGAACGCATCGAGGTGATCGCGCCGCACCCGCTGGCGACGATCCGTTTCGACAATTGCCGCATTCCCGCTTCGCGTCGCCTCGGCGCGCCGGGCGAAGGCTTCAAGATCGCCATGCGCACGCTCGATATCTTCCGCGCCTCGGTGGCGGCCGCCGGCCTCGGCTTTGCCCGCCGCGCGCTGGATGAATCGCTTGCCCATGCGCGTGCACGCCCGATGTTCGGCGCTGCCCTTGCCGACCTTCAGTTGACGCAGGCCGCCCTCGGCGATATGGCGACCGGCATCGACGCGGCGGCATTGCTCACCTACCGGGCAGCCTGGCGTCGCGACGTGCAGCGCTTGCCGACGACGCGCGAGGCGGCCATGGCCAAGATGACGGCGACGGAAACCGCGCAGAGCGTCATCGACCGCGCAGTCCAGCTCTTCGGCGGGCGCGGCGTGAAGTCGGGCGAGATAACGGAAAAACTCTATCGGGAGATCCGCGCGCTTCGTATCTATGAAGGTGCGACCGAAGTTCAGAAACTCATCGTCGCGCGCGAACTTCTGAAGACCTAGAGCAATTCCAGGAAAAGTGCGGAGCGGTTTTCCGTCCGGAATTGCGTGAACAAAGAAATTGAGCGGTTAAGTGCTAACTGGAAACACTGAACCGCTCTAATGGGAGATTGAGAGCATGAGCCGCGAGATTTTCGACTGGGCCGACCCGTTCAGGCTTACGGAGCAGCTGAGCGACGACGAACGCATGGTGCTGGATACCGCGCATTCCTACGCGCAGGAAAAGCTCGCACCCCGCGTTCTCGAAGCTTTCCGCCACGAAAAGACCGATCCGGCGATCTTCCGCGAAATGGGCGAGCTCGGCCTGCTCGGCCCGACGATTTCCCCGGAATATGGCGGCGCCGGCCTCAGCTACGTCGCCTACGGCCTGATCGCACGCGAAGTCGAACGCGTCGATAGCGGCTATCGTTCGATGATGAGCGTGCAATCCTCACTGGTCATGGTGCCGATCGATACCTTCGGCTCGGAAGCACAGAAGCAGAAGTACCTGCCGAAGCTCGCCACTGGCGAATGGATCGGCTGCTTTGGCCTCACCGAACCGAACCACGGCTCCGATCCGGGCTCGATGGTCACCCGCGCAAAGAAGGTCGATGGCGGCTACAGCCTGACCGGCGCCAAGACCTGGATTTCGAATGCGCCGATCGCCGATGTCTTCGTGGTCTGGGCAAAGACCGAGGACGGCCTCATCCGCGGCTTCGTCCTTGAAAAGGGCTGGAAGGGGCTTTCCGCGCCCGCCATCCACGGCAAGGTGGGCCTGCGCGCCTCCATCACCGGCGAAGTCGTGATGGACAATGTCTTCGTGCCCGAAGAAAACCTGATGCCGAACGTATCCGGCCTCAAGGGTCCGTTCACCTGCCTCAATTCGGCGCGCTTCGGTATTGCCTGGGGTGCGCTCGGTGCCGCCGAGGATTGCTATGCGAGGGCACGCCAATATGTGCTCGACCGCAAGCAGTTCGGTCGTCCCCTTGCCGCCAACCAGCTGATCCAGAAGAAGCTTGCGGACATGGTGACCGAGATCACGCTCGGCCTGCAGGGCTGCCTGCGCCTCGGCCGCATGAAGGAAGAAGGCCATCCGCCGGTGGAACTGACCTCCATCCTCAAGCGCAACAGCTGCGGCAAGGCGCTGGATATCGCCCGCGCCGCCCGCGACATGCTGGGCGGCAACGGCATCTCGGACGAATTCGGCATCGCGCGCCATCTCGTCAACCTCGAAGTGGTCAACACCTATGAGGGCACGCACGATATCCATGCCCTGATCCTCGGCCGCGCCATCACCGGCATCGCCGCCTTTTCGAACTGAGGCCCGCCTTGGCATTCAAGACCACCAGACCCCTGCGCTTCGGAGATTGCGACCCCTCTGGAATCGCCTATTTCCCCTCCTACCTGAATATCCTCGTCGGGGTGCTGGAAGACTATTTCGCCTCGATCGGCTTTTCCTGGCGAAAACTGGTCGACGACCGCCGCCTGGGTGTCCCCACGGTGCGGCTCGACCTGACCTTCGTGAAGCCGGGCCTTCAGGGCGACGACCTCGAATTCGTGCTGGTGGTGCGCGGCATCGGCCGTTCCTCGCTCGATCTGGAACATCAGATCTCGGCGAACGGCCATGTGCTGTGGACAGCCAGGCATCGCGTCGTCGCCACCTCGCTCGATACGCATAAATCCATGGCATGGCCGGATGATATCCGCACCGCGCTGACCTCTCATCTGGAGACGACCGATGCACACCATCCTGCAACCTGAAGGCTGGGCCAAGCCGATCGGCTATGCCAATGGCATGGCGGCGACCGGCCGCATGGTGTTCGTCGGCGGCCAGGTCGGCTGGAATGCCGCCTGCCAATTCGAAAGCGACGATTTCGTCGAGCAGGTGCGCCAGACATTGAAGAATGTCGTTGCCATCCTCGCCGAAGGTGGCGCCGAACCGAAGCACATCACCTCGATGACCTGGTATTTCACCGACAAACAGGAATATCTCGGCAATCTCAAGGGCCTCGGCCAGGCCTATCGCGAGATCATCGGCCGGCACTTCCCGGCCATGGCCGCCGTGCAGGTCGTCGCCCTCGTCGAGGATCGCGCCAAGATCGAGATCCAGGCGACCGCCGTCATCCCGGAATAATATCGGAAGGCTGATAAGATCATGTCGGCATTGCGCTTTTCGGACACCATCTCGGCGGCATTGGCCGAAGGGATCCTCGTCGTCACCATAGATAATGCGCCCGTCAACGCGCTCTCGGCCGATGTCAGGGTCGGCTTGATGGCCGCGCTCAATCACGCCGAGAAAGATGCCGATGTTGCCAGCGTGGTGCTGACCGGCGCTGGCAACAGCTTCATCGGCGGCGCCGACATCAGGGAATTCGGCAAGCCACCGGTCGAGCCGCTGCTGCCCGATATCATTGCCCGCATTGAAGCCTTTCCGAAACCTGTTGTCGCGGCGATCAATGGCGTCGCCCTTGGCGGCGGCCTGGAGGTCGCGCTCGCCTGCCATCGCCGACTTGCCGCACCGGTTGCGAAGCTCGGCCTGCCGGAAGTCAAGCTCGGCATCGTGCCGGGCGCCGGCGGCACGCAACGCCTGCCGCGCCTGATCGGCATCGCCGCCGCCATCGATATGATCGCCGGTGGCCGCATCGTATCCGCCGCCGAAGCACTCAAGCTCGGCGTCGTCGATGACATATCCAGCGGCGAACTGATCGCCGAGGCCGGAACCGCCGTCACCCCCCCCATGCGCCGCACGGGATTGCTGGCGATTCCTTCGGAAGCCTCCGAAACAATCGACAAAGCGGCGGCGGACGCATTACGCAAGGCCCGCGGCCAGCGTGCGCCCGCCGAAGCCGTCCGCCTCGTGCGCCTGGCGGCAACCGCTCCCCTTTCGGAAGCGCTTGCCGAGGAACGCCGCACCTTCGTCGAACTCCGCGACAGCGATGAGGCTGCCGCCTTGCGCCATGTCTTCTTCGCCGAACGCGCCGCCGGCAAAATCGAGGGACTGGAGGCAGTCACGCCGCGCCGGATCGAAACCGTCGGCATCGTCGGCACCGGGCTCATGGGATCCGGCATTGCCGTCTCGGCGCTCAACGGCGGTTACCGCGTCATCGGCATCGAGCAGAACGCCGAAGCTGCTGACAGGGGGCGCGGACGCATCACCGGTCTGCTCGATAAGGCAGTGCAATCAGGTCGTCTCGACGCGGCAGGCCGGGAAGATCGCCTTGGCCGTTTGACCGTCACTGCCGACATGCAGCAACTGGCACAGGCCGATATCGTCATCGAAGCCGTCTTCGACGATCTCACCGTCAAGACCGAGCTGTTCCAACGCCTCGATACGATCGTCCGGGACGACGCGATTCTCGCAACCAATACGAGCTATCTCGACCCTGACGTTATCGCCGCCGCAACACAGCGGCCCGAACGGATCGTCGGGCTGCATTTCTTTTCGCCGGCCAACATCATGCGGCTGCTGGAAGTGGTGAACTGCAAGAAGACGGCGCCTGACGTGCTGGCGACAGCCCTTGCCCTCGCAAAGCGGCTGGGCAAGCTGCCGATCATATCCGGCGTCACCGAAGGCTTCATCGGCAACAGCATCTTTTCCGCCTATCGCCGCGAAGCCGAATACATGGTCGAAGATGGCGCGTTACCGCAGGAGATCGATGCCGCATTGGAGGCCTATGGCTTTCCCATGGGACCGTTTGCCGTCTTCGACATGGCGGGGCTGGAAATCGCCTGGGCGCGCCGCAAGCGGCAGGCCGCAACCCGCGACCCGGCTGAGCGCTACGTCGTCATAGCCGACCGGCTCTGCGAAGCCGGCCGCTTCGGCCAGAAGACCGGACGTGGCTGGTATGCCTATCCCGACGGCAAACGGACAGATGATCCCGAGGTAACGGCCATGATCGAAGCCGCACGCGCCGAAAAAGGCATCGCGCCGAAACTCTTCACAGCGGACGAGATCGTCGCCCGGCTGCTGAAAGCCATGGCAGACGAAGGTGAGCGACTGCTCTCGGAAGGCATCGCTGCGCGCACCAGCGATATCGACCTCGTCATGATCAACGGCTACGGTTTCCCCGCCAGCAAGGGCGGGCCGATGTTTGCCTCCGGTCGCAGCTGGAGCAATTCCAGGAAAAGTGCATAGCGGTTTTCCGTCCGGAATTGCGTAAATACAAAAGGATAGAGCGTTTTCGCGATTCGAAGAAAAGCGGAAAGGCTCTAGGCAGGCTACGCCGCCGAAGACAGCAGCGTGAACAGCTCCTGGGGTCGTTTGACGCCGCGCAGCGCATAGCGGCCGACGGAAACGAGGTCGTTGCTCTGCTGGCCCGACAGCGCCTCGACGAAATTCGACGACATCAGGATGTTGCGATCGGCCGACCGGCACATCGAGGCGATACGGCTGACCTCGTTGACGGCCGGACCGATGACGGTGAAATCAAGCCTATCCATGCTGCCGATATTGCCATAGAAGACGTCGCCGATGTGCAGGCCGAGATAGACCTCCGTCACAGGCCTGCCCTCGATCTGCCGTTGCGAGTTGAGGTCGCGCAGACGCTGGCGCAGCAGCGATTCCGCCATCAGCGCGGCGGCGCAAGCATCGGCCGAATTTCTAGCTTTGAAGATCGCCAGCGTCCCGTCGCCGATCAGCTTCAGCACATTGCCGCCCGCCTCATGGATCGAGGAGATGACCGCATCGGCATAGGCATTCAGCATCGGAATGATTTCGTCCGGCTCGGCGGTATCCGAAATGCGCGTATAGTTGGCGAGATCGGAAAACCAGAGCGCCGCCGAAATCCGCTCGGTCTTGCCTCGCGTGATCTTGCCCTCAAGCACATGCCGGGCCGCATCTTCGCCGAGATAGACCTCGGCAATGGTACGGGCGATACGGCTCATGCCGGTGCACTTGATCGCCAGCGCCAGGGCCGGCGTCAGCTTGCGCAGCACGCGCAAATCCTCCTCCGGGAACCCCACTTCGGCTGCTGTGGCGAAGTTGGAATAGAAGCAATCCATCTCCCCGATCGTGCCGCCCTCTTCGAAGCGGTGCACCATCGCGATATAGTCGGTGTGACCATCGGCCAGCAGCGTATCGAGCCCGTAGAAATCCGTCGGTTCGCCAAAGCCGATCCGTCGGCGTACTTCGTCGTCGCCGGTCGTCAGCATGTGATAGAAGGCGGAACGCTGCCAGTTTTCGGAGGCGATCCCCTGATGCGACGGGCCGTATTCGAACTCACGTTCGATCACCTGATTGCCGTCCCAGCGGAAGGCGCGGCCCTCATAGACCGGATGCAGCGTATCCATCAGCGCCATGGCCCGATCAAGGTTCAGGCCATGCTGACGGCACTGCTCGCAGAAGCCCGAGAGGATATCGACTTCCGTCATCCCCTTGAGGCCGGCCTGCATGAGCCAGCTGGCAATTTCGCCAATGTCCTTCGCGTCCATGGATATCTCCCGACCTTCTGAAGGATTCGCTTTAGTACGAAACGTGTACGCTTGGAATGCCGTACTGCACAAAATAGTTTCGACGAACGTAAGTCATCGCCGCTCCTGTGGCATAGAAGCGGCGATTTGACACGCAGGAAGGGTGACGGCGAAGCCTCAACCTTGGATATGAGGCTTCAGCAAATCCTCCAGCCCGATGCGCCGGAAAAGTTCCGCACGAACCCGGTCGGCAACGCCATTGACGATTTCCGCGCCATCCTCGGAAGGGTCTATATGGGTACGGAAGGGGCGCGTGCCAAACGGCATGTCGACGACTTCGACGATCGCGGTCGCGACCGATGCGGCATCGGCATCCGCCGGTTCCAGCGAGGCAAGTCCCTTCAATGCCTGATCGGGAACGCCGGCATAGGGGCCGTTGTCATATTCGGCGGCACGAGCCTTGTCGGCTGGCGAACCGGAATGGGCGAAGTGATTGGTGCCCTTCGTAAATGCGCCGGGCACGATGATGGCGGTCTCTATCCCCCAGCGTGTCAGCTCCGAAGCGTAGGAAACGGCGAGCGAGTCCATGGCTGCCTTGGCTGCGAAATATGGCGAGAGATACGGCGGCGTGCCGCCGCGCGTGCTGGACGAGGAGACCCAGACGACCAATCCCTTCCCTTCCTTGCGCATATGGGGCAGCACGGCGCGATTGACGCGCTGGGTGCTGAGCACGTTGATATCGTACAACTCGGCGAACTGCTCAGGCGTAAAGGCTTCGGCCGGACCGAAGGACATGTGGCCGGCATTGTGGATAACGGTATCAATGCGGCCCTGATCGGCGATCACAGCGGCAATGCCGGCTTCTACGGAAGCATCCGATGCGACATCGAGCTCGACAGTCCGGAGATCGACGCCATTCTCCTTGGCAAATGCCGCCGCTGCTGCAACCTGCGTCGCATTGCGCCCCTTGGTTTCGCGGATGCCGGCATAGACCGTGTGGCCTGCCTTGGCGAGAGCGCGTGCCGTCAGAGCGCCGAAGCCGCTTGATGCACCAGTGATTACGATGACTTGCTTGCTCATGATCCTGTTCCTTTGCGAAATCGGCTGTTGTTGACGATTGATTGAGGGTGGAGGTCGGCGGCAGGCATCGCGCTGCCGCCTGATTGGCTCAGATCATGCCGCCATTGGCGCGCAGCGTCTGGCCATTGATCCAGCCGCCATCCGGGCCGACGAGAAAGGAAACGGCGGCGGCAATGTCCCGCGGTGTGCCGAGGCGCTCCAGCGGGTTCATCTTGGCCATGCGGTCGATGAGCTCGTCGCTCTTGCCATTGAGGAAGAGGTCAGTGGCCGTCGGACCGGGGGCGACCGCATTGACCGTGATCGACCGGCCGCGCAGCTCCTTCGACATGATGCCGGTCATAAGCTCGACCGCTGCCTTGGTGGCGGCATAGACGCCATAGGTTTCGAGCTTGAGACCGACGATGCTGGTCGAGAAGTTGACGATCCGGCCGCCGTCACGCAGGCGCTTGCCGGCTTCGCGCAGCGTATTGAACGTGCCCTTGAGGTTGATGGCGATATGGCGGTCGAAATGCGCGTCGTCGGCATCGGCAATCCTGGCGAGCTGCATGATGCCGGCATTGTTGACGAGGACATCGACACCGCCGAAGGCTGCCTCAGCCGCATCGAACATGCGACGCACGGCTTCGACATCGGAGACATCGGCTTTCGCGGTCAGGGCCTTGCCACCCTTTTCCTCGATCTTGCGGGCCAGTTCTTCGGCGGCAGCTTCGCTGCCGGAGTAGTTGATGACGACGGTGAAACCATCCTCGGCCAGGCGTTCGGCAATGGCGGCGCCGATACCGCGGGAGGCGCCGGTGACGATCACTACCTTATTGGAATTGCTGCTCATTTTCCTCATCCTTCGTTGTTTTGCGCTGTAGCGCGTTTCGATGAGGAGAAGATGCCGCTTTTCATGAAGCGGATAATCAGCCATTAATCGGCATCACTATCCGAAGTAAGCGAACAAACAATATGGACAGATTCGATGCCATGCGCGTGTTTTGCCGGGTCGTGGAACGGCGGAGCTTCACGCTGGCGGCAGAAGACACCGGCCTGCCCCGCTCGACGGTGACGGATGCGATCAAGCAGCTCGAAGCTCGGCTCGGCGTGCGCCTGCTGCAGCGCACGACGCGGCATGTCAGCCCGACACTCGATGGCGAAGCCTATTACCAGCGCTGCCTGCGCATCCTTTCCGATATCGAGGATGCCGAAGGCGCCTTTGCCGGTGCGAAGCCGAAGGGTGTGCTGCGCGTCGACGTGCACGGCACGCTCGCCCGGCATTTCGTGCTGCCGAACCTGCTTTCTTTCCTCGAAACCTATCCCGATATCGAACTGCAGATGACCGAAGGCGACCGGTTCGTCGATCTGATCCGCGAGGGGATCGACTGCGTGCTGCGCGTCGGCACGCTGCAGGATAGTGACATGATCGGACGCAGTGTTGCGATGCTGGAAGAGGTAACGCTTGCGGCACCCGCCTATGTCAAGCGTTTCGGCATGCCGGTGCATCCGGACAAGCTCGACGGCCATCGCATGATCGGCTTCCGCTCCTCCGCAACGGGCGGCCTGCTGCCGCTGGAGTTCGAAGTGGGCGGCACGGTGCGCGAGGTCACCCTGCCCGCCACCATCTCCGTCAATGCAGCCGAGAGCTATTTCGCCGCCGCCAAGCTCGGCCTCGGCTTGATCCAGGTTCCGCGCTACCACGCCGAGGACGCCCTGGAAGCCGGTCAACTGCTACATATTCTGAAGGACTTTCCGCCGACCCGGACACCGGTTTCGATGCTCTATCCGCGCAGCCGCCAGCTCTCCCCTCGCGTCCGCGTGTTCATAGACTGGTTGGTCAAGGTCTTTGCCGGACAAAACAGCGCCGGATGAATATTCCGCGAAAGCGATCAAATAAATGAAATCGGCTCTTTGAATGCGCGACCGGCACGCCTACGTCGTAGTGCGTGATCCCGCTGGCGATGCCGTTTCGACCTCATGACAGCCTGGCGATTTTCGAGAGAGAGCCGATGACCGAACAGAAGCAATTGAAGCTCGGGGCCTTCATGCGCCCCGTCAGCCTGCATACCGGTGCCTGGCGTTATCCCGGCGCCTATCCGGACGCCAACTTCAATTTCCAGCATATCAAGAGCTTCGCGCAGGAGCTGGAAAAGGCGAAATTCGACGCCTTCTTCATGGCCGATCATCTGGCCGTTCTCAACATGCCGATCGAGGCACTGAAGCGCAGCCAGACCGTGACCTCTTTTGAACCCTTCACCCTGCTTTCAGCGCTCGCGGCCGTCACCGACAGGATCGGCCTCGTCGCCACCGCCTCGACGACCTTCGACCTGCCCTATCATATCGCTCGCCGCTTCGCCTCGCTCGATCACATCAGCGGCGGCCGCGCCGGCTGGAACATCGTCACCACGTCCAATCCCGATGCCGCCCTGAATTTCGGCCTCGAAGAGCATATGGAACATGGTGAGCGCTACCATCGCGCCCGCGAATTCTACGACGTCGTCACCGGCCTCTGGGACAGCTTCGCCGACGACGCCTTCATCCACGACGCCGAAAGCGGCATCTTCTTCGATCCCGACCGGATGCATGTCCTTGGGCACAAGGGTGAGGAACTCAGTGTTCGCGGTCCCCTCAACATCGCCCGACCGCCGCAGGGCTGGCCGGTCATCGTGCAAGCCGGGCAATCCGATATCGGCCGCCAGCTCGCCGCCGAGACGGCTGAGGCGGTCTTTGCCGCTCCGCGCAACCTCGCGGATGGCAAGTCGATCTTCGCCGATATCAAGGGACGAATGAAACAGATCGGCCGCAACCCGGATCACCTGAAGATCCTGCCGGCCGCTTTCATCGTCGTCGGCGATACCGTCGAAGAGGCGAAGGCCAAGCGCGCCAAACTTGATAGCCTCGTCCATTACGACAGCGCTATCGCGTCGCTCTCGATCGCGCTCGGTCACGATGCGTCAAGCTTCGATCCGGATGGGCCATTGCCGGAAACACCGGAAACCAATGCCAGCAAAAGCGGCCGCGAACGCGTCATCGCGCTTGCCGAGGCGGAAAAGCTGACGGTGCGCCAGCTTGCCCAGCGTCTCGGCGGCTATGCCGGCCTCGCCTTCGTCGGCACGCCGCAGACGATCGCCGACGAGATGGAACAGTGGCTGCATGAAGAAGGCTCTGACGGTTTCAACGTCGTCTTCCCCTTCCTGCCGCAGGGCCTGCTTGACGTGACGACCCGCGTTGTTCCGGAGCTCCAGCGCCGCGGCATCTTCCGCCGCGATTATGAAGGCACGACATTGCGCGAGCATCTCGGACTGCCGCGCCCGGAGAACCGCTTCTTCAAGAAAACGGCGGCGGCAGCGCAGTAAGAGAGCCCAGTAAAAGAGAATGACATGAGCCATATCACGCCGATCGACTACGAGACCGCTTCCGATGCCGTGCGCGCCGAGCATGATCGCGAAGTACAGCTGCGCGGCCGCATGACGAACATGAAGCGGACATTGCTGCACTCGCCGGTGGCGCATCGCATCTATGCGGAATGGTTCCCCTTGCGCGAAGAGCTGCGTCCGGCATTGGACGATCGCGCCGTCTGGCTGCTTTGCCACGCCATCGCGCTCGAATGCCGTTCGATCATCCCCGTCGGCTTCTTCCGGCGCGCGCTGATCAATGCCGGCCTGACGCCGGAAACGATCGTTCCGAGCGAAGACGAGGCCCTGCTGATCGACTTCGGCAAGGCGATCGTCAGGGATTCCAACGCCATTCCCGAAGAGATTTGGGCGCGGCTGAAGGCTCGCTACGACGAGCCGACGCTTGCCAACCTCATCGCCTTCGCAGGGATCATGATCGCGACCGCGATCTACAACAATGCCGTGAAGGTGGATATCGATCCGGAGCTTGGGCCTTATCTTCAAGGGTTTGAGTTTCCGGCGAGGTGAGGAGCCTCAGCAGATACGGGGCCATCTCGCCCTTGGCGGGCGAGAAAGCAATTTCATTGGTTTAGGAATTGCGGCACAGAGCGTTCTACATTCCCGAAGCCTTGCGCAATTTCTAAGCCATTGAAATTGCAAGAGAGGGGGACTGTGTCTTGCTCATTCTACGTCTGGCAAGCAGGTGCGTCCCTGCCTACCCCCGCCCTTGCAAAATCTAGCACTTAGCCTCACGGCTAAATGCTGATTTTGCTTTCCCGCCCGCAAGGGGCGGGATAGAGCCAAACTCACCCCGAAATCACCGTCGAAAACTGCGGATTGCCGCGGATCGTGTTGCTGACCGTGCAGATCTCGTCTTCGGCGGCATGCGCGATCGCGTTGCGGATCTCGTCGCCGAAATCGCCCTTGATGGTGAAGGCGATATTGAACTTCTCGACGCGGGAAAGGCCCTCGGTCGCCTTTTCGCCTGTCACGACGGCGGTGACTTCGGTGAGCTTGTCGAGCACACCGAGGCTGCTGGCCGCCATGCGGGCACTCAGAACCAGGCAGGCGGATAGCGACGAATAGAGCAGGTCGAGCGGGTTGAAACCGGGCTGCGACGGCGAGGTAACGATGTCGATCTCGCCGCCGGTCACCGAGGTCACATGCGGAAGCCCCGTGCGGCCGACCGTGGCGGTGGCGCCGGTCTGCCTCGTCTTCACTTTCAGTTCGGCCATTTCGAAAATCCTTGAAGTAAAAGCGTCAGAACTCTTTTCCTCAACATAGGGATTCATGGTGCCGGGCACAATTGCGGTTCCCGCCCCTTGCGTCTTCGAGCCAGTTAAGCCACCAAATAGTTACAAGCTCATCGCAAGACAGGCAGTTCGACATGACCGTTACCGATCCCCGCGCCTTCCTGACCTCGCTGTTCGATGCCGCCGTTCGCGCCGCCGATCCGCTCACCGGCATCCGCGCGCATCTGCCGAAGAAGCCCAAGGGCCGGACGATCGTCATCGGCGCCGGCAAGGGCTCCGCCCAGATGGCCGCCGCACTGGAACAATGCTGGGATGGCCCGCTGGAAGGTCTGGTGGTGACGCGATACGGTTTCTCCGCTCCCTGCCGCCAGATCGAGATCATCGAGGCGGCCCACCCCGTGCCCGATGAAGCGGGCCTCGCCGCTTCCCGCCGACTTCTGAAACTCGTCGAAGGCCTGACAGCGGACGATCTGGTGATTGCGCTGATATCAGGCGGCGGCTCGGCGCTGCTGCCTTCTCCAGCCGGTTCGCTGAGCCTTGCCGACGAAATCGCCGTCAACAAGGCGCTGCTTGCCTCCGGCGCGCCGATCTCGGCGATGAACGTCATTCGCAAGCATCTGTCGACCATCAAGGGCGGCCGGCTCGCCGCCGCTGCCCATCCGGCCAAGGTCGTCTCCCTCGTCGTCTCGGACATTCCCGGCGACGATCCGTCACTGGTCGCGTCCGGCCCAACCGTGCCCGGTGCCGGCACGCGCGCGGAAGCGCTCGACCTTATCCGCCTCTACCGCATCGAACTGCCGCCGGCCGTTCTCGCCCATATCGAAAAGGCCGAAGCCGATGCGCCGCGTCCGGACGACCCGCGCTTTGCCGGCAATGACGTCCATATCATCGCATCCGCCGGCGTCTCCCTGGAGGCGGCTGCCGAGGTAGCGCGCGCGGCCGGTATCGAACCGGCCATACTTTCCGACGCCATCGAGGGCGAGGCCCGCGAAGCAGCGCATGTCCATGCCGCCATCGCGCGCGAGGTGCTTCATCGCAACCGCCCCTTCGCCAAGCCGGTCGTGCTGCTATCCGGCGGCGAGACGACGGTGACGCTGAAAGGCAAGGGTAAGGGCGGGCGAAACTCCGAATTCCTTCTGTCCCTGGCGATCGACATCGACGGCCATGCCGGCATTCACGCCATGGCCGCCGATACGGACGGCATCGACGGCAGCGAGGACAATGCCGGCGCCTTTGCCGACGCAAGCACTGTGGCGCGGCTGCGCGAGACCGGAATGGTGCCCGCCGAGATGCTTGCGAACAACGATGCCTGGACTGCTTTCAACGCGATCGGCGATCTCTTCGTACCCGGCCCGACCGGAACGAACGTCAATGACTTCCGCGCTATCCTGATCGCGTAACTGTTGAGAGCAGACACAGATCAGACGATGGCGGTGCAATCGTCGCAACGCCAGTAGACGGCCGCCATAGATGACCATCGGAAGAAGTGCCTGCTGCAATGGGCGCATTCGATTTCAATGACGTGCATCTTTTCGGCAATGACGAGCGCCTTTGTTTTGATCTTGCGCTCGCTCTTCCACTGCTCAAGTTTCGTGACGGGCATCATTATCCTCCACGCAATACTTCGGCCCCGATAGATTACCTATCTAAAGTAGACGTACCTAATAAAGGAAATATTGCAAGCGCGAAGCAAGTTTCTACGCGGAAGGAAGAACGAAATTATCCGTTGTTGTGCAAATACAACATAGTTTGGATCGCTTCGGGCGTCAGGAACAAACAGGTGGAGCATGATGCCGTCCGAAAACCGCTGACACTTTTCGGCACCATGCTCCAAGGCCATGCTGACTTCATTAAAAAAATGTGACAGCGGATATCGCCATTTCCGCGTCAGGCTCCATTTCATTTGCGGGCCATTTTCCACGGACACGACAGCGAAAGGCATTATTATGCGCCAATTCCGTCAACGGGCGATATCCTCGGTGACCCTTGTCACATTCGCCCTCTTTTCCGTTACCGCCAGAGCCGCCGCGCCGCCTCCGGTCGAGGCTGAACACGGCATGGTGGTCACGGCGCAGCATCTGGCCACCGATATCGGCGTGCAGGTACTGAAAAATGGCGGCAATGCCGTCGATGCCGCCGTTGCCGTCGGTTATACGCTCGCGGTGGTTTACCCGACCGCCGGCAATATCGGCGGCGGCGGCTTCATGACCATCCGCATGCGCGACGGCAAGACGGACTTCCTCGATTTCCGCGAGCGTGCCCCTGTGGCAGCCACCAAGGGCATGTATCTCGACGACAAGGGCAATATCGTCAAAGGAGCCAGTACCGATGGCTATCTCGCTGTCGGCGTTCCAGGCTCGGTCATGGGCTTCGAGACCGCCCGCGAGAAATACGGCACGAAATCCCGCCAGGATCTGATGGCGCCGGCCATTCGTTACGCCAGGGAAGGCTTCACGCTGAACCAGGCCGATGCCGCCGAGCTCAACGAGAGCAAGGATCGGCTCGCGCGAGATCCGGCCACCGCCGCGGTCTTCACCAAGTCGGACGGCAAGCCTTTCGCGACGGGCGACAAGCTCGCGCAGCCGGATCTCGCCAACGCACTATCAGGCATTTCGGACCAAGGGCCTGATGGCTTCTACAAGGGACCGGTCGCCAACGCCATCGTCAAGGCAAGCCAGGACAAGGGCGGCATTCTCGCCAGCCAGGATTTCGAGCAGTACAAGGTCCGTGAACTCGAGCCCGTGAAGTGCGACTATCGCGGCTACGAGATCATCTCATCACCGCCGCCCTCCTCCGGCGGCGTCATTATCTGCGAAATCCTCAACGTGCTGGAAGGCTATCCGCTCTCCTATACCGGCTACGGCTCGGCCGACACCGTGCACGTCATGGTCGAGGCCATGCGCCACGCCTATGTCGACCGCAACTCGACCCTCGGCGATCCCGACTTTGTCGACAATCCCGTCACCAGGCTGCTGGACAAGGATTACGCCAAAAAGATCCGCGGCAGCATCGACCCGTACAAGGCCGGCGTTTCCAAGGATCTGATGCCCAAGGGCATCGGCGAAAGCCATGAGACCACGCATTATTCGATCATCGACAATGACGGCAATGCCGTTGCCGTCACCTACACGCTGAACGGCTCCTTCGGCGCCGGCGTCGTCGCACCCGGCACGGGCATCCTTTTGAACAACGAGATGGACGACTTCACCTCCAAGCCCGGCGTGCCCAATCTTTACGGATTGGTGCAGGGCGAAGCCAACGCCATCCAGCCGAAGAAGACGCCGCTGTCATCCATGAGCCCGACGATCATCGCCAAGGACGGCAAGCCTTTCATGGTGATCGGCAGCCCCGGCGGCTCGCGCATCATCACCATCACGCTCGAAGCGATCATCAACGTCATCGATTTCGGCATGAATATTCAGGAAGCCATCGATGCGCCGCGCATCCACCATCAATGGCTGCCGGACAAGGTCTATATGGAGCCGCGTGCGCTCTCGCCGGATACGATCAAGCTCCTGAGCGGCATGGGCTACACGGTTCAGGTCGACAACGACTGGCCGATCTGGGGCCAGGCGGCCGGCATCCTCGTGGGCGGCAAGAGCCTCGGCGACATCGCCAAGGGCGGAGGCGCCCGCTACAACGGCGCCATGGACAGCCGCGCCGGCTCGGGACTTGCCGAAGGCTATTGATTGCCGCGCCGCTCAAGAACCATGAAGACTCAACGCCGGTTCCGCTATCGCGGGGCCGGCATTTTTACGTGCAACCTTCGATAGGAAGGCACCTTGAGAGAACACACTATCTTACGTAGAAAAACGAATTGTGAGCAAAGCAGCCGCTGAGAACGCCTTGTTTGTTCATCTGGCATTCATCCCCTGTTGCATCCCCGCCCGCATGCGTCATTTTTTCCATTCCGATCAATAAGATTTGCGATTTCTGATATGGTAATCGCGCTGGAGCGGGAGTATACAAGCCGCCGTTCAAATAGGCCTTCGCGCCGTGACCAGACTTGCGGTTCTGTCTTCGGACCCCACCGCACCATCGAGAGCGATCCCCGACAATGTCGGATCAGATATTCCAGGCCGCCCACACCCGGCGGGCCGCACCGAATTTTCGTGTAGTAGCGCTTATCGTGGCAAGCGCGATGTTCATGGAACAGCTTGACGCGACCGTGCTCGCGACTGCCCTTCCGACCATGGCGAGAGACTTCGGCGTCAGCGCGCCGGCCATGAGTATTTCGCTGACATCCTATCTGCTCAGCCTCGCAATCTTCATTCCGGCCAGCGGCGCTATCGCGGATCGCTTCGGATCGCGCACCGTCTTCCGATCCGCAATCGCGGTTTTTGTTCTGGGCTCACTTCTGTGCGCGCAAGCGCCCAACCTGTTTTTCCTCGTGATCGCGCGACTGCTGCAGGGCCTCGGCGGCGCGATGATGCTGCCTGTCGGGCGTCTCGTGCTGATGCGCAGCGTCGCCCGCAAGGATATGGTCAACGCCATGTCCTGGTTGCTGATCCCGGCGCTCGTCGGCCCCATCCTCGGCCCGCCGGTCGGCGGCATGTTCGTCACCTATCTCGACTGGCGCTGGATTTTCTACATCAACGTCCCGATCGGCATCGTCGGCTTCATCCTGGTGACCATGTTCATCGAGGAGGTGAAAGGCCCGCGCACCGGTCGTTTCGACCTCTCGGGCTTCATCCTGTCGGGCATCTCGCTCGGCTCACTGCTCTTCGGCTTCGAAATGTCGAGCCGCGAGGGCGAAGGCTATCTGGCCGTATTCCTGATCTCCATCGGCCTGCTGTTCGGCATCGCCTATCTGCGCCATGCCCGCAAGCACCCCTCGCCGATCATGGACTTTTCGCTGATGAAGGTACCGACCTTCCGCACCTCGGTCATCGCCGGTTCGCTGACGCGCATCAGCCAGGGCGCCCATCCCTTCCTGATCCCCTTGATGCTGCAGCTCGGCTTCGGCCTTTCGGCTGCAGCGGCCGGCCAGATCGCCATTGCGACCGCGCTTGGCTCCATGGTCATGAAGCCGCTGCAGGTGCGCATTCTGCGGACGCTCGGCTTCCGCACCGCCCTCATCATCTTCGGGCTGATTGGCACGCTCGGCTACGGGATGTGCGCCATCTTCCAGCCGGATTGGCCGCTGCCCGTCATCTTCGTGATCTTGTTTTTCTGCGGCTTCTTCATGTCGTTCCAGTTCACGGCCTACAACACGATTGCCTATGACGAGATCGAACGTGACCGCATGAGCATCGCGACCAGCTTCTACTCGACCTTCCAGCAGCTGATGCTCTCGCTCGGCATCTGCGTCGCCGCCCTCGCCCTGCATGGCTCGACGCAACTGCGCGGACACGCAAAGGCCGAAATGAGCGACTTCTCCGCCGCCTTCATCGTCGTCACGGTCATCGCGCTGCTCGCGGTGATCTGGAACGCCAGCTTCTCGCGCACGGCCGGCTCCGAGATCAGCGGCCATCGCCGCAAATCGCCGGAAGACCGCCTCGGCGAACATTGAGTTGGCGACAGCACCGCGGGTCTTTTGAGACGAGCCAAGGACGCTGTAACTCTTTGAAATGCTGTATAATTTTCCCTGGAATCGATTCCGATTTCAGGAATTATGCAGTAGTGCTTCGACCGCGATCAGTGGCTTTGTGCGTCTTTCTGGAGCATTTCCAGGAAAAGTGCGCAGCGGTTTTCCGTCCGGAATGCGTACTAACAAAAGCGCTCCGGAATAGAGACGAGCGAAAAACGAAAAAGGCCGAGCTAACCCGACCTCTTCCTCAATTGTCTCAACGATCTATGCCAGTTCATCCGTGGTCAAAGACCGGAAACGGATGGCTTACATGGCTTCAAGCTGATCAGCCGACATCTTGCCCGAACGCTTGTCCTTGACAAGCTCGTAGGAAATCTTCTGGCCGTCACGGAGTGTGCTCATTCCAGCGCGCTCAACGGCTGAAATATGCACGAAAACATCCGTCGCGCCATCATCGGGCTGAATGAAACCAAAACCCTTGGCAGCATTGAACCACTTTACAGTACCTGTGCTCATAACGATGACCTTTCAATCACTCACATAAAGACGTCAACCCAGGAAATACCCGGATGATATTGGACCGATTTTGAGAGGGAAGTTCGTCATTGTCGCGCAGAGTGCGCCGAGGCAAATCGTCATTCACAAATATCGATAATGCACTTGTATCCGATACGAATATTCTTCACAAGCAGAAACATCTAAAATATCAAAAACTTGGACTGTCGATCAAAAGCCGACATAGATGATGTCGATTGATAATGCCGCTTATGAGTAGATATTGAAAGGTCCTGTCCTTTGGGCTCCGCCCGCCTGTTTCGCGAAGGATTGCGGAATTGTATCGCTAATGCCGGACATCTTCTGCTACAGCATGATATCATCCGTGTTGTAGGCGCAGTCGATCAACTTGGGCTATTTGCGACCAACATCAACATGATACAACCCCCAAGGAGGCTGATATGACGCCACCGAATAAAGACAGCCTATTCGGCTCCAAGAGACAGGCGCCGACAGACAAAGCGAACCAGCTCGATTCCGCGGTCAAGGAAATTCTCGCCAGCGAGCATGCGATCCGCGAGCGAAAAACGGCCCGTCTGCGCGAGCTTCGGCTTGAGAAGGAAGCCCTGCAATCACCGCCGGAGCCAAAGACAAAGTCCAAACGAAAGGCTCCCAAAAAATCGGGAACGGCTGAAACCGAATCTGACGAATGAGGTAACGCGACAAAAACGTTGCGCCTTTTGTGAACACTGCCTCCACGGACCGTGCATTGAATTGAACAGTGGGCCCGGCCTAAATAGCGACCAGAAAGAAATAACAGTCTGGAGCATCCCATGGTCGTCGGCATCCATCACATCACGCTGATCACCCGCAAGGTACAGGCGAATGTCGATTTCTACGTCGGCTTCCTCGGCCTGCGCCTTGTCAAGCGCACCGGCGGTTTCGAGGATGCCACGCAGCTTCATCTCATCTATGGCGACGCTAAAGGTTCGCCCGGCTCGCTGATCACCTTTCTCGTCTGGGAAGATGGCGCTCCAGGCCGTGCCGGCGTCGGCCAGGTCGGCGAGATTTCACTCGCGATCGATCCGGCAAGCATCGGCTTCTGGCTGACACGCGCCTTGAGCGCCGGCCTGAAGCCGGAAGGCCCTTCCGAGGAGTTCGGTGAGCCGGTCCTGCGATTGAAGGATCCGGACGGGGTCATCGTCAAGCTTGTGGGAACCACAATTCTGCGGGCTACGGCTCCGTGGACGAGCGATACCATTCCGCAAGAGCATGCAATCCGGCGTATTCGTGGCGCGACGCTTTTCAGTGAAACGCCCGAGGAGACGCAGGCCATCCTTGTCGATCACTTCGACTATCGGCCACAGGCAACCAGCGGAGCGATCAGTCGGCTGGTATCGGCGCCGGGCGATATCCTCGACATCCGGGATGCGCGCGGCTTCTGGGCAAGCGCTCCGGGCACGGGCACGGTCGATCATGTCGCCTTTCGCGCCAGCGACGATGCGGAATTGCAATCGGTCCACACCGCGCTGCAGGCAATCAACTCCGGGCCGACGACGATGCATGACCGCAAGTATTTCCGCTCGCTCTACGTCCGCGAGCCCGGCCGAATCCTGTTCGAACTCGCAACAGACGCGCCGGGCATGCTGGTCGATGAGGACGAGGCAACGCTTGGCACGCGCCTCTTCGCTCCCGGCGACAGTCCGAAGCTTTTGGCCGAGCTGAACGTGATCCTGCCGCAGTTCTCCATGCCCGGCGAACCGCGCGTCATCTATCGCGATCTGCCCTTCATCCATCGCTTCTTCACGCCAGAGCGGCCGAACGGCAATGTCTTCATCCTGCTGCACGGCTCCGGCGCCAACGAAACGACGATGCTGCCGCTCGGCCACAAGATCGACGCCGATGCGACCTTGCTCAGCGTGCGTGGCCGTGCGCTCGAGGAAGGTGCGCCCCGCTGGTTTCGCCGGACAGGCCCGATGTCCCTCGATCAGGCCGATATCGCCAGCGAGGCCGAAGCCTTTGCCGCCTTCATCGATGGCGCGATCCATGCCTACGGGATCGATCCGAACCGTATCGTTTATATCGGCTATTCGAACGGCGCCAACCTGCTGAACGCCATGCTGTCGCTGCATCCGCATCTCATCCGCCGCGCCGTGCTGCTGCGCTCCATGGCCGCGCTGGAAAATCCGCCGGCAGCGGATATGTCGGACACCGAAATACTCGTTATCGCAGGCGAGAAAGATCTGTATGGCCCATACGCCGAGCCCCTCGCCGCACGTCTGCGTGATGGCGGCGCAGCGGTTGAGCTGGCGACCGTCCCCGCCGGCCACGAGTTTGACGATGCCGACGTGCCGGTCATTCAGGCTTGGTTGAAGCAAGACGTGTAGGACTGACACGCGGCGTGCCCCCTTCTCCCCTCGGGGAGAAGGTGCCGACAGGCGGATGAGGGGGTGCCAGCCAAGAGCACGAAAATCCCCGCGTTCAAATCGGTCAGCCCCCTCATCCGACCCTTCGGGCCACCTTCTCCCCTCGGGGCTATGGCATTCACACATTTGGAATTGCGTATGGAATGATGTTCTGATTCTGTTGCTGCCGGCAGGAGAATTGAGCGATGGATGATTTGAGCTTGGGACGGTTTGGCGACCGTCGGCTGGAAAAAGGGGGGCGTTCTTGCTGGAGCGCCTGGTTTCGACGGCAGGCCAGGGAATGCGGGTGCGCAAGCTCGGCGGCAATCGGGCCGGAGAGATCCGCTTGAGCCGGTTCTTGCGCAATGGAGCGGTCGATCCGCAGGCGATGATCGATGAGGCGGCCTTGCGCACGGCTAGCCGCTGCGCGGATCGGCATATCCTGGCCATTCAGGATACGACGGTGGTCCGCTCCGACGGCGGTGGCGGTCTTTATCTGCATGCGATGATCGGGGTCGACGCCGACGATGGCGCGATCGTCGGGGCAATCCACGGGCAGTTTCTAAGCCGCGACCAGGGCGAGCGCGGCACGCAGCGCGCGCGTCCGATCGAGGAGAAGGAGAGCTATCGCTGGCTGGAGGGCGCCGATCGTGCGGCGAAGGTTTGCGCCGCTGCACGCCACATCACCATCATTGCCGACCGTGAAAGCGATATCTACGAGGCCTTCGCCCGCCGACCCGTCAATGTCGACCTCGTCATCCGGGTTGCGAGGGACCGCAGCCTCGGCAAGGACCAGCCGTCGCTGCTTTGTCTGGCGGATGCCTTGCCGGTTGCGGTCAACCTAGCCTTTAGCCTGCCGGCCAAGCCGGGCCGCAAGGAGCGCGACACGCAACTGGCGATCCGCTTCAGCGCGGTGACATTGCTGCCCCCGAAGAACGGCATCTACAGGAAGACCCCGGATGGCGTACGTCTTTATCTGGTGGATGTGCGCGAGACCGCCGCACCACCGGGCGAGACGCCGATCCATTGGCGGCTGCTGACAAGCTATGCCGTGTCGGATGCCGACGAGGCGGCGGCGGTCATCGCCCTTTATCGCCGTCGCTGGGCGATCGAGCAATTGTTCCGCACCCTGAAGACGCAGGGCTTTGATATCGAAGGCCTGCGCATCGAGGACGAGGGCGCGCTGAGCAATTTGGTGATGGCTGCCTTCGTCGCGGCCGTGATCGTGCAGCAACTGGTCCATGCCCGCGACGGCGCTCCGCCCGGCGCCACCTTGCGCCCCATCGAAGACGCCTTCGAGCCAAGCGACCAGCCGCTGCTGGAAGCCTTCTGCGCCAAGCTGGAGGGCAAGACCGCCAAACAGAAGAACCCCCATCCCAGAGGGTCGCTGGCCTATGCCGCCTGGGTCTGCGCCCGCCTCGGCGGATGGACCGGCTACTACGGAAAGCCAGGACCGATCGTCATGCTCGACGGATGGCAACAGTTCCAGGCCGCCAAGCGCGGCGTAGCACTCCTCCTCTCCGCCGCCGACAATGTGTGAATCCAATAGCCCCGAGGGGAGAAGGAACTTGCGGCAGATCACCCCTTGAACGTATATTCCGCGATCGATTCCGGCTTCATCTCGATCGAGAAGCCCGGAAGGCTCGGTGGCATGTAGGCGGCGTCGCGGATGATGCAGGGGTCGATGAAGTGCTCGTGCAGGTGGTCGACGTATTCGATGACGCGGCCGTCCTTGGTGCCTGACACGGCGATGTAATCGATCATCGACAGGTGCTGTACATATTCGCAGAGGCCGACGCCGCCGGCATGCGGCCAGACCGGGAGCCCGTACTTGGCGGCGATCAGCAGTACCGCCAGAACTTCGTTCAGACCACCCATGCGGCAGGAATCGATCTGGACGATATCGATCGCGCCCTCGGCGATGAACTGCTTGAACATGATGCGGTTCTGGCACATTTCGCCGGTCGCAACTTTTACGGGACCGATGGCTTCGCGGATCTTGCGATGTCCGGCAACGTCATCCGGGCTGGTCGGTTCTTCGATGAAGAAGGGCTTGGCGAAGGCAAGCTTGCGCACCCAGTCGATCGCCTGATTGACTTCCCATACCTGATTGGCATCGATCATCAGATAGCGGTCGGGACCGATCACTTCGCGGGCGATGGTGAGGCGGCGAATATCGTCCTCGAGGTCGCGGCCGACCTTCATTTTCACATGGTTGAAGCCGGCGTCAATGGCCTCCTGGCACAGGCGACGCAACTTGGCATCGTCATAGCCGAGCCAGCCGGCCGAGGTCGTGTAGCAGGCATAGCCCTCGCGCTCGAGCGTGGCGATGCGGTCGGCCTTGCCGGCTTCCGCCTTCTTGAGGATGGCAACAGCTTCGTCGCGGGTCAGCACGTCAGTCAGGTAGCGATAGTCGACGATATCGGCGATCTGCTCCGCATCCATCTCCGAAACCAGGCGCCAGACCGGCTTGCCGGCCTCCTTGGCAAGCAGATCCCAGACGGCATTGACGACCGCGCCGGTCGCCAGGTGCATCGCGCCCTTCTCCGGGCCGATCCAGCGTAGCTGGCTGTCGCTGGTCAGATGCCGCCAGTATTTGCCGGGGTTTTCCAGCACTGTTGCGAGCTCCGTGCCGACGACCAGATGCCGCATCGCCTCGATCGCCATGCAGCAGATGTCGTTGCCGCGGCCGATGGTGAAGGTCAGGCCATGGCCGGCAAGTCCCGGCTTGTCGGTATCGAGAATGACATAGGCAGCCGAATAATCCGGATCCGGATTCATCGCATCCGAACCGTCAAGGCTCTGCGATGTCGGGAAGCGCAAATCGAAAACGCGAAGATTGGTGATGCGCGTCATTGGAAAACTCCTTCTAAATCCATCGGCGACCTCTCGATCCCTTTAACCAAGGTCGAACTCCTCCCGGAGTGCCGTATTATGCTCGCCAACGTGCGGGGCCGCACGCTCGAATTTCGGCCGCTGCCCGTCGATGCGGATGGGCGAGCGGGTGGTATGCAGGATGACGCCATCATCGCGCCCGACCGTCTGCACCATGTCGAGAACGCGGAAGCCCTCGCTGCCCAGAAGCTCCGGCCAGTTCAGCACCCTCGCGCACCAGATGTCGGCGGGTTCGAGGATCGCAAGCCAATCGTCAACGTTGCGGGTGGCGATGCGAGCCGCGATCAACGTCTTGATGTCATCGCGCGCGGTGAACCAACTTTTCGGATCATCGCGATAGGGCGCCAGTTCTTCCATGCCGAGCAGATCGGCAAGCTTGGAAATGGGCGTCATGGCGATGGCGAGATAGCCGTCGGCGGCGGGATAGACGCCATAGGGGGCTGACAGATAGGCATGGGCGCTGCGAACATGGGAGCGCTCAGGCAGTTGGTTGCCGCTATTCATGTGAACACTCAGCACCTCGACCTGCAGATCGACCAAGGCCTCGAGCAGGCTGGTCTCCACCAGTCCCCCTTCGCCCGTCACCCCGCGCCGCACCAGAGCCGCAAGAATACCCTGAGCCGCCGCCGCACCCGCCAGCATATCGCCGATCGCAAGGCCGAAGGGCACCGGCCCCTGCCCCTCATCGCCGTTCAGCCACATCACGCCGGAGCGCGATTGCGCCAGAAGATCCTGCCCCGGCCGCGAGACCCACGGCCCCTCTTCGCCGTAACCGCTGATCGAGCAATAGACGAGGCGCGGATTGAGCTTGGCTGCAGCTTCATAATCCAGCCCCAGCCGTTCGATCACGCCGGGGCGAAAATTCTGCACGAGAACATCGGCCTTGGAGATGAGCTTGCGCAGCGCGCTCATGTCGCGCTCGTTCTTCAAGTCGATCGCGAGACTCTCCTTAGAGCGGTTGATCGCATGGAAGATCGTCGAATCGCCGCTTTCATGGTCGCTGAGATAGAGCCCGCGCGAGAGATCGCCCCCGCCTGGCCGCTCGATCTTGATGACCCTCGCGCCGAGATCCATCAGCCGCAGGGTGCAATAGGGACCTGACAGGAACTGGCTCATGTCGACGACAACAAGCCCGGCCAGCGGCAAGTCCTTCTTCAACGCCATCGATATTCCTGCCCCCTGACATTGCTCCGGCTGAAGATGCCTCCGCCTCGAGGAACATCCTCGCCACCGGTTTC
Organism: Rhizobium sp. CCGE531; assembly: GCF_003627795.1. NCBI lineage: Bacteria > Pseudomonadati > Pseudomonadota > Alphaproteobacteria > Hyphomicrobiales > Rhizobiaceae > Rhizobium > Rhizobium sp. CCGE531. The sequence goes on from NZ_CP032684.1 coordinate 3,065,813, forward strand.
TGCGTCGGCCTCAATCTTCTTATGTGAATAGTATTTTCACATATGGATGATTTTTGCAAATGAAAAGAGGAGAGGATATTCGTCAGCCAACGAGCCTGCCCAGCCGGAAAATGCGCTATGCTTCGCCGAGATTCATGATTGTTGAAAGGAGTTTCAGGATGGCGACGGTAAAATTGCTCGATGATGCGGAAGCAAACGCAATCCCTGCGGTCAAGGCGGTGTTCGACGATATTCGCGCGGTCCGAAAGTCCGATTTCGTCAACAACTTCTGGCGCGGCCTGGCAAATGATCCCGCGCTGCTGAAGCGGACCTGGGAAGGCCTGAAAACAGTCATGATGGCGGAAGGCGCGCTCGATCCGCTGGTACGCGAAATGATCTATATCGCCGTATCGACAGCCAACGGCTGCACCTATTGCGTCCATTCCCATACGGCAGCCGCCAGGGCGAAGGGGATGACCGACGCCCAGCACGGCGAGCTGCTGGCGGTCATCGGACTGGCCGGACAGACCAACCATCTGGTCACGGCGATGCAGATCCCCGTAGATCCGGAGTTCGATGTAACAGGCCGATAAAACGCAGAAGGCCCGCCGGCACATGCCGGCGGGCCTTCCACAAACGGTCTTCGCTATTTTTAGCGATCCGAGGTTTCCGATGCCTGACTATCTGCCGCAAAGGCAGCGACGCTGACGCCGTTGTTCACCGCGAGCAGCCTTTTGCGGACCAGAACGCCCATGACGCGGGCGGCCGTCGAAAAGGTCATCGTGTCAAGCGGACCTTCGCCCTCCCAGGGCTTGGTCAACCGCTCGGTCACGGCCGAGACGATATTGTTGGGCACGATGTCTGTGCATTCGCGCATGGTTTCGAAAACGACGCTGATGGGATGAATGCGTCCCTCGAACGTCACAATCGGCTCGGTGACTTCGCTGTCCCACTCCTCGAAGGCGTAGAGTGCCTCACGGAAGAGCTGCTGCAGCGTGATGGGGGCATGACCCTCATGAAGGGGCGGCAAGGCATTCGACATGTCTGTCTCCTTTCAATTGGAAGTCCGGCGCATGTATGAAAGACGATGGTCTCCTTGGAGACCCAAGCGCTGCTTCTGCTGTCTGGCGCACCTGAAAATGAGGGACTTCGGCGCGGCAAACCATCTTGTGACCGGCGCAACGCGGGAACCACACGAAATGTTCCCACCGGTCATGTAACTTGATCAAGTCTATAGATTAATCACGACTTGAAAAGCCTCATTGATAACTTTCTGCAATTCCCTTTATTTTTGAATGGCTTCGCGTAGAGTGGAACGACAGCGCTCCTGTGGACGGCATGCGAATCTCCCTCCAAAACCGAAAGGACGACCATGTGCGGCGATCATGAGCATGGGCATCAGGACGGGAACGATCACGACCATCAGCCGGTCGATTGGCGTGAACATGGCGTCAAAATCATTCCCGGCAATGCCCTCGATCCGAATACGGCGCAGACCCCGGGCATGAACCGCGCGACCGCGATCAACCACGCACGCGCCGGCGCGGAAAAAATCTGGGCGGGAACCGTGACGATCCACGCCAACGCCAAGACCGGCGCCCACCATCACGGCGATCTCGAAAGCATCATTTACGTCGTCAAAGGTAAGGCGCGGATGCGCTGGGGCGACAACCTGGAATTCGTCGCCGAAGCCGGCCCGGGTGATTTCATCTTCGTGCCGCCCTATGTGCCGCACCAGGAGATCAATGCCAACCGCGATGAAACGCTGGAATGCGTTCTGGTCCGCTCCGGTCAGGACCCGGTCGTCGTCAATCTCGACATAGAACCCATCGAGAAGCCGGAAGAAGTCCTCTGGAAGGATCCGATTCACCGGTGATGCGCTCAATTTTTAGGCAAGTGCCCATTTTGCCGCATTAATAATCTACTACATTTATAGAAAATTAGTCTGCTCTTTCGCATCGCACTGAAAAGAGTTTTTCAGAACTGCACCGCACAACGCATGATCCTGCTTCGCGGCGCCAATACGCGTCTGAGATGATTAGTCCGTCAACGAGAAAAACGATCTCGATCATCTGGAACAGGATTTCCCATGACTGAAAAGCTTCCGAGAGGTTTCGACGCGCTGCACCTTTCCCGCCGCGCCGGCCTTGCCGCCATCCTTGCATCCGCTGTCACCGTGTTCGGCCTGACGGCAACCGCCCCGCAGGCTTTCGCGGCGGACAAGACGATCAAGGTCGGCATCATGAGCGGCGAGGATGAAGACGTTTGGCGCGCGGTGACCGCCGAGGCTGCCAAGAAGGGCCTGAAGGTCGAGCCTGTCGTCTTCAACGACTACACCCAGCCGAACGAGGCCCTGGAGCGTGGCGAAATCGACGCCAATGCCTTCCAGCACCAGCCTTACCTGGACAACCAGGTGAAGCAGCACGGCTACCATATCGTCAATGCCGGCTTCACCGGCATCTGGCCGATCGGCCTTTACACCAAGAAGTACAAGACCGTGGCCGAGCTTCCGAAGGGCGCCGTCATCGGCGTGCCGAACGACCCGTCCAACGAAGGCCGCGCGCTTCTCGTTCTGCAGCATGAGGGCGTGATCAAGCTCAAGGATGGCACCGGCATCCTGGCAACCGTGGCAGACATCGCCGAAAATCCGAAGAACGTCGAAATCAAGGAACTGGACGCCGGCATCGTCGGCCGCTCGATCGACGACCTCGACGCAGCCGTCGTCAACACCGACTGGGCGCTGAAGAGCGGCCTGGCTGCGAAGGACCGCATCGCGCAGGAGCAGACCAACGACAACCCGTACCGCAACTTCATCGCCGTGAAGAAGGGCAGCGAGAACGAAGTCTGGGTGAAGACCCTGGTCGCTTCCTATCAGAACGACACCGTCAAGGCCGAATTCGACAAGGTCTACAAGGGCACCGGCCAGAGCGCCTATTGATATCAGGACGGCGCGGGGGCAGCGCCGAGCGGCAAGGCGGCCGGGGCATCTTGCCCGGGCCGCCTTCGGCGTTTTCCCGATTTTGGGATGCGATGAAGTTTATAGTTGGTTATGGAGTTCGCGGAGGGTACATACCCCCCTCTGTCACTGTCGTGACATCTCCCCCACAAGGGGGGAGATCGGAAACTCATGGCAAGCCATCGCCAGAAGCGAACATCGCATCTGCTGACACCTGGCTGATTTATTTCACAGAGTGCGCGGCTTACTCCCAACGATCTCCCCCCTTGTGGAGGAGATGTCACGACAGTGACAGAGGGGGGTATAATGGCCTCAACGAACTTGAAGGCCGCTTTTACACAAAGAGACACATAATGAATTCCTTCACCCCAGCCACTGCCATAGACGGACAGTCGCCGCCCGAACGATCCCCCGGCGATGACATCGTCCGCCTGGTCGATGTTCGCCGCCGGTTCGGCACGACGCCGGCGCTGGACGGCATATCGCTGACCGCCCGGCGCGGCGAAATCGTCGGCATCATCGGTCGCAGCGGCGCCGGCAAATCGACGCTGATCCGCTGCCTGAACGGGCTGGAGCGCGCCGACAGCGGCGAGATCCACATCGAGGGCCGCGATATCGCCCGCCTTTCGGAAAAAGAACTGCAGCCGCTGCGCCGCCGCATCGGCATGGTCTTTCAGCACTTCAACCTGCTTTCCTCCAGGACGGTCGAGGAGAATATTGCGCTGCCGCTGAAGATCGAAGGCATCGGCAAAGCCGAACGATTGCAGCGCGCCCGCGAACTGCTCGAACTCGTTGGCCTTGCCGACAAGGCCAAGGCCTATCCCTCCGCCCTTTCCGGCGGCCAGAAGCAGCGCGTCGGCATTGCCCGCGCTCTTGCCGCCCGGCCCGCCATCCTCCTGTCGGACGAAGCGACATCGGCGCTCGACCCGGAAACCACCCGGTCCATCCTGGCACTCCTGAAGGACATCAACCGCAAGCTCGGCCTGACGATCCTGCTCATTACCCATGAGATGGAGGTGATCCGCTCGATCGCCGACCGCGTCGCGGTTATCGACGCCGGCCGCATCGTCGAAGAAGGTTCGGTCTGGGCGGTCTTCGCCAATCCACAAACGGAGATCGCAGCAAGCCTGCTCAGCAGTATCCGCCCGCAGCTTCCGGAGCATATCGCTGCCCGTCTCTCCCCGGCATCGGGCACCGAGGCCATTCTCAGCGTCGATCTTGCCGGCCCTGCCGCGCAAGGTGCGCTCTTTGCCGAGCTTTCGGCCGCCCTTCCCCATTCATTCCGGCTGGTCCACGGCGGCATCGACCATATCCAGAATCAGCCCGTCGCCCGCTTCTTCGTCGCGGTGCCGACGCGCGATGCGACCTTGCCGGCCCAGGTCAGCGATTTTCTGAAAGCCCGTTCCGCCCGGGTGGAGGTTCTAGGCTATGACAACTGATGTAATCCTCGGCCTGCTTTGGCGCTCCTTCTGGCAAACGATCTGGATGACGGGCGCATCCGGCCTGCTCTCCCTCATCATCGGCCTGCCGCTCGGCCTCGCCCTCGTCGTCACCAGCCGCGGCGGCATCGCCGAGCAGGGTGCGATCAACCGCGTTCTGGGTATCCTGGTCGACGGCTTCCGCGCCGTGCCTTTCATCATCCTGCTCATCGCCCTGATTCCGCTGACGCGCCTGATCGTCGGCACGGCGCTTGGCACGACGGCCGCGATCGTGCCGCTGACCATCGCCGCCATCCCCTATTACGCACGTGTTGCCGAGGTTTCTCTGCGTGATGTCGATCGCGGCTTGATCGACGCTGTGCGCGCCATGGGCGGCAATCGCTGGACCATTGTCCGCGAGGTACTGATACCGGAAGCCATGCCCGGCATCGTCGCCGGCTTCACCGTAACCATGGTGACGCTGATCGGCGCCTCCGCCATGGCCGGCACGATCGGCGGCGGCGGCCTCGGCGACCTGGCCATCCGCTATGGCTATCAGCGCTACGAAACGAACGTCATGATCGCCGTCGTCATCGTCCTCATCATTCTGGTTTGGGGTATGCAATGGCTCGGCGATCGCCTGGCCAACCGGCTCGATCGCCGCTAGTCTTGCCGATACCAATCCATTCCTGGCGCAGCGTCTCTCTGCGCCAGGAATGAAAACGAGTGATCAGTTCCGCGTCACCGGCTTCGAGCGCATGCGCGATACCGTTTCCCGCTCCGCGCGCTTGCTGCGCATCGGCGGCAGGCCGCGATCCATCAGATCCATATCTTCCAGCACCATGTCGCCCATTTTCTTGAAGGCGCTGTCGAGCGCACCAGCACGGTGGGCCGAGCGGAGGAAACCCTTGAGCTTGCGCACCGGGTGATCGAAGCCGAGCGGCTCCTCCGGATAGACATCGCTTGCCGCCACGATATGACCGGACGCGACTGCCGCCATCAGCGCATCGAAATCGACGACATCGGCCCGGCTAAGCAGTATGAAGGCCGCTCCCTTGCGCATCTTCGCGAAAGCTTCGGCCCCGAGAAAGCCTTTGTTTTCGCTGGTGACCGACGCGACCACGAAAATGAAATCGCTGCCCGCCAGCACTTCGTCCAGCCGCGCAGGCTGAACGCCGTGTTCTCGGAGAATCGAGGGCGGCATCCAGGGATCGAATACCCTGATATTGGCACGGAAACCGGAGAGCACCCGGTTTAGCGCCTTGCCGAGGTCTCCGAAGCCGACAATGCCGATATCGCCGCCCGAAAGCAGCCGGGCGCTGGCATTGCCGTCGCCGCCCCAGAGTTCCCTGCCCTCGCGGAAATCCAGATCGGCGTCGACGATGCCGCGCGCCAGGCTCAGGGCGAATCCAAGGCCGATCTCGGCGACCGGTTCGGCGAAAACCTGCCCGGTGGTGACCACGTGGATGCCGCGTTCGAAAAGCACCTCATAGGGCATGTTGTTGATGAGGTTGCTCTCGACATTCAGGATGCAGCGCAGTTGCGGCATTCGGTCGAGCGTTTCCCTCGAAAGCGGCGGCTGGCCGATGATGTAGCGCGCTTCGCCGAGCACCTCGTCGCCCAATCCGGCGATATCGTCCGGATCCGCCTCGACGAGGCGATATTTCGAGTGAAGGAGCGACAGTGCGTCCCTAGTGAAGATTAGCTCGAGCGAGCGCGGCTCCGGCGCGCTGATGGCCAAGGGCGTGCTGTCGGTGGTCATTCTATTCCTCCCAGTCTCTGGACGCGATCCAATAGCATTCGACGGATCAGATCAATCAGGCTCGTCCTCTTCGTCAGGCATTCCGACCGAGAAAGCACAGATACGCGAGAGATGGGTGAGCGGCAGGCCTGTCTCCGCGCGCCAGGCATTGAACTGATCCTGGATCAGCCGCAGATCCTTCTTCGTCGGCTTGCTTTCGGAGATCGGCACGCCGGAAAGCCGCAGGCAGACGAGAACGTCATGGCTCATGACGAAACTGTCGCGGCCGATCGCCCGCAGAAGATATTGGCCGGTCATGCCGCCGAGCCGGTTCGCCTGCTTGCCGAGGACGGCAAGCAGGCCGATCTGATCCTCCAGCGGCCAATCGGCAAGGAAGCGGGCGGCGCTGCCATGTTCATCAGCAAGCCGGCGGACGAACTGCGCATTTGTTCGTACCGACATGATTTTGGCGCCATTGCGGATGACCCGCGTATCGGAGGTCAGGTCATGCCAATAATCATCCGGCGCGAGATTGAGAAAGGCAGGATCGAAACCGGAAAAAGCAGCTTCAAAACCCGGCCACTTGGCATTGATGACGTTGCGCACGAAGCCCGCATAGAAGATGTAGCGCGTCATCTCCGACAGGATGCGGTCATCAGGCAGGGCGCGCAGGACATCATGGTTCGGCGCCTTCGGCATCAATGCCTTCAGCCCCTCGGCACCACCCTTGCGCTTCTCGGCCCGTTCCTTGATCTCCGCAAAGCTCGTCATCGCTTTCTCCCGTCGGCTAGGCTGTCGCCCAAGTCTTTTATGATCTTCCGCCGCCGCGCAAGTAATCTCCACGCAATGATCGCCTGTGAAACACGGCATCCAAAGATATGACTCGAAAGTTGATCGCGCCGGCGTATGAATTGAATTTCGCGATGATTGAAACAGTTCCAGGCTGCTCCAGATATCGTCTCGAAATTAACTTGAGATTTCGCGCAGCGCAGCGTTAATTTCGGCGGTATCGGATCGGAGCCTCGTACCATGAATAATAAAGACTGGAATTATCCCATCATGGTCATCTGCAAGCGCACCGGAAAAATTTATACGGTCGCCAACACGAAGGAAGCGTTGGAGATGTTGCTGAATGCCTGGCCGGTGGCGGAGGGCAAGGCATTCATGATGGCTCTGCAAATCTGTGCCGACGTCGAGAGAGGTCAGGGACAACCGCTGGAGGCCCGTAGCAGCTTTGTCATAGCGGCGGCGGAGGCCGGGGTTCCCCTCGAAATTCCGGTGATTCAATAGAACTACCGCACTCGTTCGCGCGCGACACGGCTGCCTGCCTCTCCATGTGATAGATCCATCAACTGATCGGTGAAACCTGACGCTGGCCTTCCCCTGCCCGGCTGTTCGCCTGCGGCATGCCGCGGCGCTCCCCGCATAATGGCGGCGATCGATTTTTCATAAATTGCGAAACTTTTTGCTGCGACGGGAGTTTCGATCACAATGTCGGAGCACCATTGAAAATGACCATGATTTTTAATAGTGGCGAGGGCCGCTGGCCTGAGCCCGTTTATCTGCGTATCGGTTATGGCATGCCGGAAGCAATTCGAAGTCCAGAAGAAGCCCACAGCCACCTCCTTTTCCGTTGGCCTGCCATCAGAGGCGAGAAATACAATTCGGCCCGGAGCCTTTGCCTGGCCGCCAACGACGATCCCCTTCTCTGCGAGAGGGCCAGGAAAATGTTTGTCGAAGCCTGCATCGAAGCCGACGTACTGGATTAGGCCTATCTCGAACCCGTCGCTGGCTCCGGGAAGCAAGGCGTTCAAGCTAGCCCGAGCTTTTCGGCGGCGTCCATTCTGATCCGTTAGGCGGAGTGCCAATAGACCGGCCCCCAACCGTGCGACGCAGCGGTGGAGGCAGATCTGCAAGTGTCGCGGCAGCAGCCAGCCGATGCGTAAAGCCCTGCGGATGGCCGGCATTTATGCCGCTCCCGGTGGACAAACGAAACCAGCTCGATGACGCCAGCCAAAAGCCGTTCGATCCGGAATGCTTTTTGCAACGTTACCGAAGCATGAACGTTTCGGAGGTAATGCGTATTGAAACGAAACACTTTACGACCATTTCCAGTTGTCACGCTGGTGATTGGGGAGAACGGCGGACAACGCCGCGTCAATTCAGTACATCAGGTTGCGGAACTGCTGTTGGAGCATTGGCCGGTCGAGAATGGCGAGGAATATGTCGCCGCGGTACGCATCTGCCTAGAAGCGATGCTTGGCGCTGTCCCGCCCGAGGCCGCGAGGGAGGCCTTGATCAAGGCCGCCCGGGAAGCAGGCATATCCGTATTGCAATGAAATCGCCCCGCCCTTCCCGCCGCATGCGGGATCTCTCTGAGATAATTCACTTTTTATGAAGGACTGCCGGCGATCTTGCCAACAGAGGCAGGCGATTCGCGCTGCCAATGATGGAGAAAATATGTCGCTTCTACCATTCCCGGCCGACAGGCGTACCAGTGATGTCAGGCGGTGTGCCAAAGCCCTGCAGCAGCTTCACGGAGAGGCGGCAAACCGCTTCTGGCGTTCGGAAATGGCGAGCTTTGCCGCCATCCTGCGGGAACAGGGAATGGAAGACGCCGAGATCTCCCGGCAAGCCGGCCTCTATATGCACGCAGTCCAGATGGAGCTGCAGCTCGCCTTTGCCGAGGAAGAGCTGAACGCCTCGGCCTGACCCCGCTATTTCGGCAGCCTGCAGAATGCGATCGATTTGTCGCCGCTGGTCGGCGACTTGATCTGCACGGTCCATTCGCCGCCAGGGAAATGAAATCCCTTTGAGGAAACCACGCCGGCAATCTGCATGCATGCCTTTCTGGCGTCGGCGCTCGGCAGATCTATCGTCGCCACGACCGCGTATTTCCGGCTGGAAACCTGACACGGCGCAGTAAACAAGCCGGTATTGTCGATCATTTTGCAGACCCGGAACGCATTGTTCGCGGCATCATCGGCAGCCATTGCAGAATTGGCGACCACCAATGCAGTGGTCACCGCCAAAAACAGTCTCATTGAAAACCCCGATCCCCTATGGCGGTACGGTGCCAGAGCATGTTTCTTCTTGCAATACATGTTGCACGGATTTGCGGTGACTGTTTGGAAATACAACGCGAATGACGACAACTTGTTCGCCGGAGAATTGGACTATCCGGCTTTGTCGGAGATATTCGGCCGCAATCGAGCTGGAAGGCCGGCCTCCCTGGAGCTTCCCCGCCCGTCGCTTCATCGGCCCCGGCATGTGAAAAGCGCGCAATTCACAGCGCCCCCTTAACGTCTTCGATATTAGAACATGGCATATTAGTAAAAGCGGAAATCAGGGAGCCTACGCGATGACGGCACTCTCACCCGAAGGCCGAGTATCCACCCGAAAGCGTACGCTTCTCGGCGCAAAGATCATCTTCAACGACGGACGTTCGGTTTTTGATTGCATCGTGAAAAACCTTTCCGATACCGGTGCCATGATCCAAATCGAAAACCCGCTCGCGGCACCAAACGCCTTCAATCTGCAATTTCCGGACGACAGGCTGCTGCCCTGCGAGGTGCGTTGGCGAAAAATCAACAGCATAGGCGTTGAGTTCGTGTGAGACTGCCTCTCTCCACAAGCGCGTCGCGCCGGAACCCTTTCAAAGAGGTGTGCCATGCTGGGTGCTTTCACTGATGCAGCGAAAGCAGGCCAACCACGATCATGCAGATCAGCAGGCCGGCGGACAGAAAGAACATAATAAGAAGCTTATAGCTCGACATCAGGGACTCCCTTCGAAGTTGCTCTTGGTGTCGTCATGGAAGGCAGCGCACCCCATTCTGAGTTCGCGCGGCTCAAGGTGCCCGGTTCCATATGAGGATCGAGCGAAGCTCGTCACCTATCTTTACGCAGGCATGCGGCTTTTGGTTCCGACAATCATTCAAAAGCGCGGCAAAGAATTTTTCGATGCCGCCGCATCGGCGCGTTTTGCTTCACAGCCAGCAAGCACACCACCGGAACAAATGCCGCGCGCGGAGCATTCCCGAAAATAGGACGCTCTGTTCGATTTATTTGCAAAGGAGATGACTATGAACCAGGACACGATCGACCGACTCGGCTCGATTAACCAACAGCTTCACGCGCGAGCTCTTGCGTTATCCCAGTCCCCGGAAGGTCATGACCACGCGCTCATGATGTCGGCACTGGGCGCGATGATAGAGGCTGTGCGATCTTTAGACGAAAACATCGCCCGTCTCGATGGCCCGAAAGGGATTGGCTCGGCAGGTTCTTGAGTCAAGACGCAACTGAAAATCGCAGAAAGCATCCCTCAGGAAATCAATCAGCCTTTGATTTTTCTTGGATTTTTGGTAGCGGAGGAGGGATTTGAACCCCCGACACAAGGATTATGATTCCTCTGCTCTGACCTACTGAGCTACTCCGCCACGCCACGTTTGATGCTGAACATCACACGCAAAGGTCAAACGAACCGCCGCTCGAAAAGCGCTGGCCCGTCGGTTGAGCGGCTTATAAGGTGCGGTTCGGCTTGGTGTCAAGCGGATGATTTGGAAAAATCAGTGCTTTCTCATTGCCGAAGCCGACCGGCCGTTAAGCAGCGACCGGGCATGCCAGCAAAGCCTTCAAGGAAGCCTCCGCCATCGGCTCGCGTTCCGAACGTTCGATGAAGCCGCCGCCATAGACGCGGGCGTCGTCACCCGGCGCCGAATAGAGCGCGCAGGCCTGGCCCGGAGCGACGCCGGCCTCGCCGACCGTGAGGTCGACATAGATGCCGCTGGCGTCGGCATGCAGCACGGCAGGGGACGGCGCGCGGGTGGAGCGAACCTTGGCGAAACAGGAAAAGCCGTCGCCGGAAGCCGCCAGCACCAACGGCTCGTCGCCCAGCCAGTTAACATCGCGCAGATAGACGCGATGCGTTTCCAGCGCCTCCTTCGGGCCGACGATGACGCGGCGCGAGCGGGCGTCGAGATAGACGACATAAAGCGGCTCACCGGTCGCGACACCGATGCCACGGCGCTGGCCGATCGTATAATGCAGGATGCCCTCGTGTTGACCGAGCACGCGGCCGTCGAGATGGACGATCTCGCCGGCGAGCGCCGCGTTCGGCTTCAGCTTGGCGATCACGTCGGAATATTTGCCCTGCGGCACGAAACAGATGTCCTGGCTGTCGGCCTTCTTGGCGACGACCAGGCCCATTTCCTCGGCAAGCGCCCGCGTCTCCGACTTCGGCATGCCGCCGAGCGGAAAGCGCAGGTAATCGATCTGTTCCTGCGTGGTGGCGAAGAGGAAATAGCTCTGGTCGCGATCGGCATCGGCCGGGCGATAGAGCGCGCGACGATGCGGGCGCTCCGCGGATGGATTGAGGCGCGAGCGGATATAATGGCCGGTCGCCAGCGCATCGGCGCCAAGTTCCTTGGCGGTCAGCAGAAGATCGGCGAACTTGACGGTCTGGTTGCAGGCAACGCAGGGGATCGGCGTTTCGCCGGCGACGTAGCTCTCGGCGAAAGGATTGATGACCGTTTCGCGGAAGCGCTTTTCATAATCGAGCACATAATGCGGGATGCCGAGCGTTTCGCAGACGCGGCGCGCATCATCGATATCCTGGCCGGCGCAACAGGAGCCGGCGCGATGCACGGCAGCGCCATGGTCATAGAGCTGCAGCGTGATGCCGAGCACATCATAGCCCTGCCGCTTCAGAATGCCGGCGACGACGGAGCTGTCGACACCGCCAGACATGGCGACGACGACGCGGGTATCTTCCGGCCTCTTGTCAAAATCCAGTGTATTCACGGTCGTTGCCGCCAGTCTTGAACGATCTTCGATGCTGCCGAGCGGATGACTTTTCTTCGAAACGTCGTCACGCTCTCATTATTTGATTTCGCATGATCTGATCCAAAAACCGCTGCACACTTTTTGGGATCATGCTTCTTAACCGCCGGATGCCATGCAAAAGCGGCGAATTTTCATGCGGGGCAATGGGCCACGCTCTTCGCAGCCCGCCTATTTCTGCAGGGATATAGAAAGGATCGCTATCCGGCGCAAGGGGTCGGCGAAAGTGCGAATCACCCCTTTGCCTTCAAATGCCAGATCAGATTGCGGCTGCGTCGCAATACCGTGACCGCCGATCCGATGGCGACGACCCAGAGGGCAATGGTCAAAACCCATACACCGCCACTCCAAAAAGCTTCGACAATGGAGAGGAGCGCGGCAGCCGTGGCGACCGCCATGCGATGCTGCTTGGCCATCGGTCCGCCGAAATCGCTCGGATTGCCCGTGGCCCGGCCAAGCTCGCGGACATAGGCGGTCAGCACCGCAAGGGCGGCGGCGGCCCAGCCGAGCCCTGGCGCGGCGATGCCATAGCCGATGCCGGCAAAGATGAGGATGTCGGCGATACGATCCGGGAATTCGTTCCAGAAGGGTCCATCGGCCTCGCCCTTTCCGCCCTCGACCGCCACCATGCCGTCAAGCAGGTTGCAGAGCAGGCGCAGCTGGCAGAACAAGGCGGCCAGGATCAACAATGTCACATGCATCCCGGCACTGCCGGCCGTACCGGAGAGCCAGAATGAGGCTCCCGCCAACGCCGCCATCAGCATACTTGCCTGCGATATCTGGTTCGGCGTCACCGAAAGCGCCGTCATACGCCGCGCCAGCGTCTGAGCCCATCGCGTGTTGCGGCTGGCCAGCGGCCGCCTGTCACCGGTTCCCTTGCCTGCCTGGCCCTCACCTGTCATGGCCCCTCACCTCTCATGGTTTCGCAGCCTTCCGCCTGATATCGAGTAATTGTAGATCGCCGCATAGCTGGAAGAGACCAGCAGCGGCACGGCAATGGTCTTCAGGATCTCCGGCGTGCCGCTCAGCGCATGGATGACGACCAGGATTGTAGCCGAGCCCAGGCATGCGATCAGCGGCGGCGCCCAAAGGCGCGCAAAGCCGCTGAACCGCCTCGACAAAGCCTCGACCACGGATTTCAGGAACAGCGTCAGGCAGCCCGAAAGTACGCCTTGCACAAAGCCTGATATCAAAGGACGCGGCATCGGGTGCATGCGGTTGGCGAAAACGGCCCAGCTGCCCATGGCAAGGAAAGCGAAAAGTACGTGCACGATGCTGCTGCCGGCAAGCGCTCTCAGCTTTCCGCTCATGACAGCGACCACCAGTAGCGCACGAGATGGAAGAAGATCGGCGCGGAGAAGACGACCGAATCAAGCCGGTCGATCAGCCCGCCATGCCCCTCGATGAGATGGCCCCAATCCTTGACGCCGCGATCCCGCTTGATCGCCGACATGACGAGCCCGCCGAAGAAGCCCATGATCGTGATGACGAAGGCGAGCAAGCCAGCCTGCAGCGGCGTGAACGGCGTTACCCACCAGAGCGCCGCCCCGATCAAAGAGGCGCTGATGACGCCGCCGACGAAGCCCTCCACCGTTTTCGATGGAGACAGCCGCGGCGCGATCTTGGTTTTCCCGAAAAGCTTGCCCCAGACATATTGCAGTACGTCGCTGAGCTGCACGACGATCACCAGGAAGGCGATCAGCAGCACGTTGCGGCCCTCATAGCCGGGAATATGCAGGGTCAGCAGCGCCGGCACATGCGAGGCGCAGAAGACGCAGATCATCAGCGCCCATTGCACCTCCGCAATCCGCACCAGGAACCGCTCGGTGTCGCCGCGCAATACCGCGATGATCGGCATGAAGAGGAAGGCGTAGACGGGGATGAAGATCGAATAGATGCCGTATTGCTCGGCCCAGAGCAGGTAATATTGCACCGGCAAGGCCACGAAGAAGGCCGCGGCGACCGCCCAGTGATCCGCCCGCTTCGTGTTGATCAGCGTCACGAACTCGCGCAGCGCCGCAAAGGAGCAGAAGGCGAAGAGCAGGATGACGCCGGCGCGGCCGGCCACGAAGGCGATGCCGATCAGCACCACCATCACCCACCAGGCCCTGATGCGCGCATTCAGGTTTTCGATCGCGGCATTCGATCCGTCGGGCGACAGGCGCTGTTGCAGCACATAGCCGATAATGGAGGCGACGATCAGGACGCCGAAAATGCCGAGGACAAGATGGATCAGATCGGCGCTTGCCGCACTCATGCTCAGTCTCCCGCCCGCTTGGGCGCCAGCGCCAGCAGCGCCGCTTCAGCTCTCGCCAGGAACTCCGCCTTCTCCTCGGCCTCGCCGATATGCAGCGCCTCGCCGAAAGTGACCGTGCAAATCAGCGGAATGGGCACGAACTCGCCCTTGGGCATGACGCGATTGAGGTTGTCGATCCAGACAGGGATGAGATCGATATCCGGACGCGCCTGGGCAAGATGGAAAAGCCCACTCTTGAAGGTCTGCAGCGGCTGCTCGGTCAGATTGCGGGTACCCTCCGGAAACAGGATCAACGAGGAGCCAGCATCGAGCGCCTGCGTCATCTGCGTGACCGGATCCTCCTTGCGCGCTTCTCGATCCCGCTCGATCAGCACGGCGTTGAAGACGTCGCGGCCGATGAAGCTGTTCAGCGGCGATTTCAGCCAATAATCGGCACCCGCCACCGGCCGAACGCGCCGACGAAGCCGCGGCGGCAGGACGGCCCAGACCAGGATGAAATCGCCATGGCTGGAATGATTGGCGAAATAGACGCAGCGGCGGGTTTGCATGCCGCTCTCGGGCCAGATCGCCCGGACGGCGGTGATGGCGCGCGCAAACAATACGATCGCCACGGAAACGGGCTTGGCCAGCCACTCGATCGGCGTGCCCATCCCCTCCCCGAAAATGTTCCTCCGCAATGCCTCCATGACAAAAGAAATAGGCGCGTTTCATTGGCCTCGATAGTCCACCGGCCGACCTTATCCACAACCCTCGCAACCATGAAGAAAGCCCGGCGCAACTCGCGTCGCGCCGGGCTTCCGGATTGGCTCTTGGGAGGAGCGATGTGTGGCCGCCGCCCTTTGAAGGCGGGCAGGCTCAGTCGACGGCAAACACCAGCGGCTTGGCCTGGCGGATCGCCTGATGCGCCGTCAGCTTGGCAAGCACGTCATCGCTGAGCGGGCCATCGACATAGAGCAATGCGATGGCATCGCCGCCCTGCTTGTCGCGTCCGAGCTGGAAGTTGGCGATGTTGACGCCGGCGGAGCCGAGCGTCGTGCCGATGAAGCCGATCATGCCGGGAACGTCGGTGTTGGCGATATAGATCATGTGATTGCCGACATCGGCATCGAGGTTGATGCCCTTGATCTGGATGAAGCGCGGCTTGCCGTCCGAGAAGACGGTGCCTGCAACGGAGCGCGTCATGCTGTCGGTGGTGACAGTCAGCTTGATGTAGCCGTCATAGACGCCGGTCTTGTCGCGCTTGACTTCGGCGAGCACGATGCCCTTTTCCTTGATCATGATCGGCGCCGAAACCATGTTGACGTCGGCAACCTGATTGCGGATCAGGCCGGCGAGCAACGCGCTCGTCAGCGCCTTCGTGTTCATGTTGGCGGTTACGCCATCATAAAGGATCTCGATCTCCTTGATCGGATCTTCCGTGACCTGGCCGACAAAGGCGCCGAGAACATCGGCAAGCTTGATGAACGGCTTCAGGATCGGCGCTTCCTCGGCGGTGATCGAGGGCATGTTGATGGCATTCGAGACGGCACCTTTGACGAGGTAGTCAGCCATCTGCTCGGCCACCTGCAGGGCGACGTTTTCCTGCGCTTCCGTGGTGGAAGCGCCGAGATGCGGCGTGCAGACGACATTCGGCAGGCCGAAGAGCGGGCTTTCCTTGGCGGGCTCGACTTCGAAGACGTCGAAAGCGGCACCGGCGACATGGCCTGATTTGATGGCGGCGGCAAGGGCTGCCTCATCGACCAGTCCGCCACGGGCGCAGTTGATGATGCGCACGCCTTCCTTCATCTTGGCGATGGCGCCGGCGTCGATGATATTGCGGGTCTTGTCGGTCAGCGGCACGTGCAGTGTGATGAAGTCGGCGCGGGCGAAGAGTTCGTCGAGCTCGACCTTGGTCACGCCCATTTCCTCGGCGCGCTCCTTGGAGAGGAACGGGTCATAGGCAACGACGTGCATCTTCAGGCCGATGGCGCGGGTAATGACGATGGAGCCGATGTTGCCGGCACCGATGATGCCGAGCGTCTTGCCGGTGATTTCGACACCCATGAACTTCGACTTTTCCCACTTGCCGGCCTGGGTCGAGGCATCGGCGGACGGGAGTTGGCGGGCGACGGCAAACATCAGCGCGATGGCGTGTTCGGCCGTCGTGATCGAATTGCCGAACGGCGTGTTCATGACGATGATGCCGCGGCGCGAGGCAGCGGGAATATCGACGTTGTCGACGCCGATACCGGCGCGGCCAACGACCTTGAGGTTCTTGGCCGCTTCTATGATCTTTTCCGTTACCTTGGTGGCGGAGCGGATCGCGAGACCATCATAGTTGCCGATGATTTCGAACAGCTTGTCCTTGTCCTTGCCAAGCTGCGGCTGGAAATCGACTTCGACGCCACGATCACGGAAGATCTGGACGGCGGTTTCCGACAATTCGTCGGATACGAGAACGCGAGGTGCCATTGAGGCCTCCTGAAAAAAGGTCAGCTAAGACGAGCAATTCCGGGAAACGTGCGAAGCGGCTTTCCGTATGGAACTGCGTGAACACAATGAGAATTTCGGATGCTGGGCTCCGCCCTATCGGCGGAGCCATGAACGCTCAAGGTCTCAGGCGGCAGCCTGGGAAAGCGTCGCCTTCTGCGTTTCGAAAGCCCAGGCAAGCCAGGGCATCAGCTTCTGCATGTCGGAAGCTTCGATCGTCGCACCCGCCCAGATGCGCAGGCCGGACGGCGCGTCGCGATAATGGCCGACGTCAAAAGCAACCGCTTCCTTTTCGAGGAGCGCGACCAGGCCCTTGGCGAAATTCGCCTGGCCATCGGCATCGAGAGCGACGATATCCTTGTCGACGATCTTCAGGCAGACGGAGGTATTGGATTCCGTCTCGGCCTTGACGGCGAGATTGGCGATCCAGTCGTTGGCGGCAACGAAGTCATGGATGACCTTGGCATTGGCATCGGCGCGGCCGACCAGCGCCTTCAGGCCGCCGAGGTCCTTGGCCCAGAGCAGCGCATCGATATAGTCCTCGACGCAGAGCATCGAAGGCGTATTGATCGTCTCGCCGGTAAAGATGCCTTCGATCAGCTTGCCGCCGCTGGTCATGCGGAAGATCTTCGGCAGCGGCCAGGCCGGTTGATAGGTCGTCAGGCGCTCGACGGCGCGCGGCGACAGGATGATGACGCCATGTGCGCCCTCGCCGCCCAGGACCTTCTGCCAGGAGAAGGTGACGACATCGAGCTTGGCGAAATCGAGGTTCTGCGCGAAAGCGGCCGAGGTGGCGTCGCAGATCGTCAGTCCCTTGCGGTCGGCCGGGATGAAATCGGCGTTCGGAACACGTACGCCGGAGGTCGTGCCGTTCCAGGTGAAGACCACGTCGCGGTCGAAATCGACGGTGGAAAGATCGGGCAGCTCACCGTAACCGGCTTCGAGCTTGCGGACGTCCTTGAGCTTCAACTGCTTTACGACGTCGGTAACCCAGCCGGCGCCGAAGCTTTCCCAGGCGAGCATGTCGACACCGCGTTCGCCGAGCAGCGACCACAGCGCCATTTCGACGGCGCCGGTATCGGAAGCCGGCACGATGCCGATGCGGTAATCCGCCGGCACTTCCAGAATTTCGCGAGTGAGATCGATGGCCTGCTTCAGCTTTGCTTTACCGACCTTCGCGCGGTGCGAACGACCAAGGGCCGCGTCGGAAAGAGCGTCAAGCGTCCAACCTGGACGCTTCGAGCATGGACCAGAAGAAAAATGAGTATTATTCGGACGGATGTCCGGCTTGGCGAGCTTAGTCATGATGCTATCCTCTCAGATAGAAAGCTCCTCGTTGGGGAGGAGTGTCCCGCCGCCGGGTATATTGGAAGCCGCCCCGGAGTGCAATAGCAAAAATTGCGGATGGCGCCCGATAACAAAGTCGTGCGAAAAGTTTGATGGTGCGTAAGTTACGCACAATGCGATTCAGCCAAATTTGGCCACATAAAAACTGGTTTTTGTGCCGAAGCACAATCATATAAGGTTTGGCGCCCCTTGGTTGCGCCGCTAGAAATAATAAGTGTGCCCAATGTCACTAACTGCGCTCGCCGAAAGCTCCTTCATGCCTGCACAGACCGTGCCGGTCTATCTGATCAATATAGACCGAGCGACGGAAAGGCTGGCGGAGATCCGACGGCAGAGCGATGAATTCGGCTTCCGATTCGAACGCATCGATGGCGTCGACGGCGCCCTCATCCCGCGCGACCGATGGACCGACGTGGACCACGACCGTTTCCGGCGCCGGCACGGCCGGACCATCCTGCCTGGTGAATACGGCTGCTATCGCAGCCATCTGCTGGCACTACGCCAGTTCCTTGCGGGTGATGACGCAATGGCCATCATCATCGAGGATGATGTCGCCCTGGATGCCGATTTCCTGGCGCGCGCCATAGCCGCCAAGGACGCCGCACCCACCGCCGACCTGATCAAGCTTGTCAACCACCGCTGGAACGGCTTTCGTGCCATGATGCGCAGCAGGAAGGGAGATATTGTCGGCCGTTGCCTTTTCGGCCCGCAGGGTTCGACCGCCTGCTATCTCGTCACGCGCCGCGGCGCGGAGAGAATCGTCAAATCACTGGCGGTCATGTCGCTGCCTTGGGATGTGGCGGTGGAGCGTGGCTGGGACATGCATATATCGATCTTCAGCACACGCGCCAATATCGCCGGCTTTAGCCGGCTGCAGAGAACCACCATGATCGGCTGGCGCCGCGATTACCGCGCCGCCAAGTCTTCTGCCTGGCGGCGCATACCCGCGCACATCTTCCGAACCTGGGATTTCTTTCGGCGTATCGGCTATGTGCTGATAACGCCATAGAGCAATTCCAGGAAAAATGCGCAGCGGTTTTCAGTCCGGAATTGCGAGGAAACAAAGAAATAGAGCGGTTCGGAGATTCGGTGAAAAGCTGAACCGCTCTGGGCATCGAGCCTACCAGGTCGTGATCCTGAGACCGATCCGGATTTCGTGGCGTGAGAGCGCGCCGTCGCGGCCCATCGTGCCGCCTGCGCCCGCGGCCGAATCGGCGGCGGAATAGCCGAACATGTCTCCGCCGGCGACGTGGGAGAAGCGATAGCCAAGATCGACCTTGATGTTCGGCGCAACTTCATAGGCGACGCCTGCCATCAAGGCATAGGTCATGCGCCAGTCGCTGTCGCCCGGATAGCGCGCGCTGATCGAAGCCGCGCCACCGCAGCCGGAAGCGCCGTCCACGCAGGAGCCGATAGCATTGACGCTGCTCCACGAGACACGCGTCGCGCCCAGCCCCGCACCGACATAGGGCGTAAAGCCGGCAAGCGTTCCGAGATCGACATAGCCGTTGACCATAAGACTGCCGGCGTGGAAGGAAGAATGCGCTTTCGTGAAGCAACCGGTGCCGGCCGCTCCACCGGAGCAGGGCGAATTGCTGGAGATTCGACCGTCGAAATCGCCGCTGAAGAAATCACCAGTGACGTCGGCGCGAAATAGGTCGTTGAATTGATAGCCGACACCCAGGCCGCCGGAAAAGTCACCGCCGAAGCGGCTGGAATCGAAACGGCTCGAACTGTAATCGCCACCGGCTGGATTATAGGCGCGGAATCTCGTGTCGTTGCGGCTGGCATTGACGGCATAACCGACATCACCGCGGACATACCATCCCTTCGCATCCTTGACGCTGACCTCGGCCATCTTGATTTCCGGCGGCGTATCGCCCGCAAGAGCAACGCCCGCCGATACGCCTGCCATCGCTGCGGCCAGCGCCAAAGCGTCAAAACGGATCATTACCCCTCGCCTTCTATCCTCGGGCGAATGCCCGCGCGTCGAATCGGTCGATCTTTGCTTCCCTGCGAGCCGGTCAGAGAAGAGACCCTGCGGGAAAACCGCCATTCTCATTTCATTAACCATAGGGAATTCATGGTTAATGAAGCTTTAAGGCGCGGGAGAATTGCTTAACGGGGGGGAGGAAAGGCAAAAGCCGCCCGGAGGAAACCGGACGGCTTTTCAATGGCTTGCGTGAGATGTGCTTATTTGTAGACCGGCTGGACCGGAATATCGGCCGGCGGCATGTAGCTTGCCGTCTGGCAGCCGCCGAAGGTGTAGCGGGCACCGATGCGAGCTTCATGCAGGTTCAGCCCCTTGTCGTAGCCGGGGCCGCCATTTTCAGCGAAGCCGAACATGTCGCCGCCCTGGATATGGCGATAGCGATAGCCGACGTCGGCCTTGAGATTGCAGCTCAGATCGATGGAGGTACCGGCCATCAGCGCGTAGGTGAAGCGCCAGCTGCCGCGGCCGTTATGCGTAACCGACCCGTCGCAGGAGTCCGGATTGGCATCGGAGCAGGACGTGTTCTTCAGATTGCTCCACTTGACGTAGGTACCACCGAGACCACCGCCGACATAAGGCGTGAAGATGCCGTAGGTGCCGAGATCGACATAAGCGTTGGCAAGCAAGCTGAAGGCCGTCAAGGATGCCAGGTCGCGGGACGTTGCCGGGACGGACGTGAAGTCCGGACCGCAGCCGCCGCAATTGCCCTTCGTCGAACCCTTGAAGTCGGACTTGAAGAGATAGTCGAACGTCAGGTCCGTGCGCAGGTAGTTGTTGATCTGATAGCCGACACCGCCACCGAGCGTGAGGTTGTCGCCGAGCGTTGCCCTATCGAAATCGACCAGGCTGGAATTGGAGCCCTGGAAATAATTGGCGCCGCGCAGCTTCGTGAAGGCATAACCGACATCGCCGCGCAGGTACCAGCCGCTGGATTGGGCGACAGACACTTCCGGCGCAGGCTGGACCGGTTCCGGTGTATAGAGATCGGCGGAAAAGGCCGACGTGCCGACAAGCAAAGTGGCAAGTGCTCCTATTAGGGATTTCATCATGGCTTTGGCTCCAAATTTCTTGCCTTGGCACAGCAGATGCTTGCCAATCGAAAAGACATGACAGGGATAATGATGAAGAGGAGTTAAAACCTGATTAACTACGAATATTTACCCTGTTTATTCGAAGACTATACTTTACTTAATATATTAGAAATTGGTCATTTTATAATAAAGAGAACGAGATGCACTCATTTCCCTCCTTCCCTTCTTCGAGAGGACAGGCGCCACGAGTGCCGTGGAGCCTCGAATTTCTAAACGAATTGGCAAGAAACGCGCCATTACAGTGCTATGCCGGGAAGCCAACTCAGGAGAGCGTCGTTGACTCATCATCGAAAAATATGGGCCGGCCTCAGCCTTGCCTTTGTCTTCCTGAGCCCTGCTGCTCTGGCCGGCGCGCTGCCGATAAAGCCCGTCGCCGCCACGGCATGGAACAAGGGGCGGGAAACCGGATTGCCGATCCCCCGTTATGTCTCGCTGAAGGCTCAGAAGGCACGCATGCGCGTGGGTCCATCGACCATCTACGCAACCAAATGGATCTATACGAAGCCCGGCCTGCCCTTGGAAATCATCGACGAATATGGCCACTGGCGGCAAGTCCGCGACGATACTGGGGTTGCCGGCTGGATGCACAGTGCCCTGCTCTCCGGCGCTCGCACAGCCGTTATCGCCCCATGGCTGACCAAGAATGCCATGCTGCGCACCGATCCGAATCCCGCTGGAAAGGCCGTCGCCGAGCTGCAGCCGCGCGTACTTGTTTCGCTGCAATCCTGTAGCGGAACTTGGTGCCGTGTTTCGGTAAAGGACCATCCGGCAAGAGGCTATGTCAGGCAGGACAAGCTCTGGGGCACCTATCCCGGCGAAATGTTCCAGTAAGCCGACCCGTCGCTCCGGGAACCCGAAAACGATATGGCCGCCTCGAAGAGACGGCCATGAATCCGACAGTCTGACGGTGGGGCTCAGGCCGCCGAGCGGACGCTCGAAATCACGTCGATCAATCCGCCGACGATACGCTCGATCTGGCCGCGATCATCGCCTTCAGCCATAACCCGGATCAGGGGCTCGGTGCCGGAAGGGCGAATGACCAGGCGGCCGTTGCGGGCAAGCTCGCTTTCCGCATCGGCGATCGCCTGGCGCACCTGAATATCCTCCAGCGGCTTGCCGCCGGAAATCCGGACATTGCGCAGGAGCTGCGGCACCGGCTCGAAACGGCGACAGACTTCGCTGACCGGCTTGCCGGTGCGTTTCACCGAGGCAAGGATCTGCAGCGCGGCCACGAGACCATCGCCCGTCGTGCCGTAATCGGACAGCACGATATGACCCGATTGCTCGCCGCCGACATTGTAATTGTGCTGACGCATATGCTCGACGACATAGCGGTCGCCGACGGCGGTGCGGGCAAGCGACATGCCCTGCTCTTCCAGGAAACGCTCGAGGCCGAGATTGGACATGACGGTCGCCACGATGCCGTTGCCGCGCAGCGTCTGGCTCTCGGCCCAGCTCTCCGCGATGACAGCCATCAGCTGATCGCCATCGATGATCGTGCCGGTCTCGTCGACGATGATGACGCGGTCGGCGTCGCCATCCAGCGCGATGCCGATATCGGCGCGCACTTCATCCACCTTCTTCTGCAGGGCGACAGGGCTGGTGGAACCGCAATTGAGGTTGATATTCGTACCGTTCGGCTCGTTGCCGATGGTCACGACGTCGGCGCCGAGTTCCCAAAGAGCGGCCGGGGCAACCTTGTAGGCGGCACCATTGGCGCAGTCGATGGCGATGCGCAGGCCTTGCAGCGTGACATCACGCGGCAGGGTGCGCTTGGCATGCTCGATATAGCGGTCATGCACGCCGTCGATGCGCTTGGCACGGCCGATATCCTCAGCCTTGGCGAGATGCTCCGCAATGTCCTTGTCGAGCAGATCCTCGATCTTCATTTCAAGATCGTCGGACAGCTTGTAGCCATCCGGCCCGAAAAGCTTGATGCCGTTGTCTTCGTAAGGGTTGTGGGAAGCGGAAATCATGACGCCGATGTCGGCACGCAGCGAACGCGTCAGCATGGCGACGGCCGGCGTCGGAATAGGGCCGAGAACGAAGGCATCGACGCCGGCCGCAGTAAAGCCCGCCACCATTGCATTTTCCAGCATGTAGCCGGAAAGACGTGTGTCCTTGCCGATGACGACGCGGTGACGGTGACTACCGCGATGGAAGATCGTGCCGGCGGCGATACCCACGCGCATGGCAAGATCCGGCGTCATCGGATAGATGTTGGATTGACCGCGAATTCCGTCAGTTCCGAAATAGCGACGTTTCATATGCACTCCTGTCGTTGCTGCATCTTCGCGAGACATGCAGCGGCATCGAAAACACTGCTCTGAATCCAGAGACGCTTCGAGCATCGATGCCTGTGGCTCATGCCACAGATTGTAAAACTCGGCACTTAAATTACCGAGACCGCCTATTACAACGCGTTACCATTAATAAGCATTAAAAAACCGCATTAGGTGGAAGCGGACAATATTCCAATTCACAACATAAGCTGCCCATATTACTTCCCCGGGCTACGACGATTGTGCATCGCCGGGCTGCCCTTGCCGTGCCATCAGCCGATCAACAGCAGCGGCCCTGCCCGCCTTGAGCCTGGATCGGCGGGCAAGGAACGGTTCCGAACGAGCAGAACACACAACAATCGCCGGCCTTCGGCTGAAGGACGGCACCGCAGCCCTTGCAGTCATAGAAATGCTGGCAGGCGTCGGTTGGCATCGTTTCCGTCGCCTTGAAACCGCAGATCGGGCAGGTAATCGTGGAACTGAGGATCACGGATGCTTTACGCATGGAGATATCCGATCATCAGTAGGGCCATGCCGGTGACAAGACCGGCGAATGCCGATTTACGAATTGCGGCCCACTCTCCGTTCAATTTCGATGTTCGGGCCATCATCGGTACCAACCCTCGGCCTCTGTTCGTCACCCGCAGTCATCAAGAAAAAGGCCAGTTCCCTAATCAAAGGAGAACTGGCCTCTTCGTCTACATGATCAATCCGCTCCCTGCGTCAGCGCGGCTGCGGTTCGAAGCCGCCTTCGGGCTCGTCGCCCTTGGCTCCGAGCGAACCATCCTTCTTGGCGCCGGTCTTCGGCACGGCCGAACCACGGCTCGGAGGCGTGTCGTCGCCGAGATCGCGCGCCGGCTTTTCGCCGCGAAGGAGAGCTTTGATCTCTTCGCCAGTCAGCGTCTCGTATTCGAGCAAGCCTTCGGCGATCGCCACGAAGCCATCGTGATGCTCCGTAAGAATATCCCTGGCCTGCTTATACGCCTGGTCGATCAGACGGCGGACTTCAGTGTCGATCGTCTGCGCCGTCGCCTCGGACACGTTCTTCGACTGCGAGACGGAGTGGCCGAGGAACACCTCCTGCTGGTTCTCGCCGTAGGCGACCTGACCAAGCTGGTCGGAAAAGCCCCATTGCGTGACCATGGCGCGGGCAAGCTTGGTGGCCTGCTCGATATCCGAGGATGCGCCTGATGTGATGTTTTCCTTGCCGAAAGTCAGCTCTTCGGCAACGCGGCCGCCCATCATGATGCAGAGGCGCGACACCATCCACGTATAGCTCATGGAGTAACGGTCACCTTCCGGCAACTGCATGACCATGCCGAGCGCGCGGCCACGCGGAATGATCGTCGCCTTGTGCAACGGATCGGCAACGGCAACCTTGAGCGCCGTGATCGCATGACCGGCCTCGTGATAGGCGGTGAGCTTCTTTTCCGCTTCGGTCATTGCCGAAGAGCGGCGCTCGGCGCCCATCATGATCTTGTCCTTGGCGTCCTCGAATTCCTGCATGGTGACCAGGCGCTTGTTGCGGCGGGCGGCCATCAGGGCTGCTTCGTTGACGAGGTTCATCAGATCGGCACCGGAGAAGCCCGGTGTACCGCGTGCCAGAACCTTGAGATCGACGTTCGGTGCCAGCGGAACGTTGCGGGCATGCACCTTGAGGATGCGCTCGCGACCGACGATGTCCGGGTTCGGCACCACGACCTGGCGGTCGAAGCGGCCTGGACGCAGGAGCGCCGGGTCGAGAACGTCAGGACGGTTGGTGGCGGCAATGAGGATGATGCCCTCATTGGCCTCGAAGCCGTCCATCTCGACCAGCAACTGGTTGAGCGTCTGTTCGCGCTCGTCGTTACCGCCGCCGAGACCGGCGCCACGATGGCGGCCGACGGCGTCGATTTCGTCGATGAAGATGATGCAGGGCGCATTCTTCTTGGCCTGCTCGAACATGTCGCGCACACGGCTTGCGCCGACGCCGACGAACATTTCGACGAAGTCGGAACCGGAGATGGTGAAGAACGGCACATTGGCTTCGCCGGCAATGGCGCGCGCCAGAAGCGTCTTACCCGTACCGGGAGGTCCCACAAGCAGAACGCCGCGCGGAATACGGCCGCCGAGACGCTGGAACTTCTGCGGATCGCGCAAGAACTCGACGATTTCCTCCAGATCCTGCTTGGCCTCATCGACACCGGCGACGTCATCGAAGGTGACGCGGCCATGCGCTTCCGTCAGAAGCTTCGCCTTTGACTTGCCGAAGCCCATGGCGCCGCGCGAGCCGCCTTGCATCTGCCGCATGAAGAACAGCCAGACGCCGAGGATCAGGAGCATCGGCAGCAGCGTGCCGAGATAGCTCAGGAAGCTCGATGAACCGTCCGATTCCGGGCGGGCGGCGACGGTGACGTTCTTGGACTGCAGGCGTTCAAGCAGGCTGCCATCAATGACCGGAGCGTAGGTCTGGAAGGCCGTACTGTTTTCGACATAGCTGCCGATGATACGGTTGCCCGTAACGGTCACGTCACGGACGCGGCCGGAATCAACTTCCCGAAGGAACTGCGAATACGGAATTTCCCTGGAGCCTGTTTGTGCCGGCGCGTTCTGAAACATACTGAACAGGGCAATCAGCAGCAAAGCTATGATTGCCCACAGAGCGAAATTACGAAAATTAGGGTTCATCGAACTCCCCAGCACTGAAACTTCCGCCGCTTAAGCGACGGCATTACTTGATCCCTAACATAGGGTTGCGCCAAGCCGTTGCCAAGGCAAACCGCATCGCCGCATGTTTTTTCCGTCTATAGGACCGAAAGCGGCGGCCGCATATAGGCTTGGCGGCCAAAAGCGACTGAAAGCCGATCTGCAAATGTGAGGTCGAATCGTGTCAAAAAGCGGTCGAAAGGCGCAAGACGAGGCTCAACGGCAACAGATCCCGCCTTTGTCCCCGCTTCGGTCGCAATCAGCGGCATCGCTGCCCGGGCGCGCCGCACGGCCCCTTTCGGCAGATTCGATGGAAAAATCGTCGCATTCTCCGCTCCGGAGGCACTCACGCTAACCGGCGTCGGGCCGCAATTCCTTATCTCGAAGCGACCATCCCAATTGGCCTTTTTGCCTGATGGAACCGACAACGGTGCGATATTGCGACTTTCTCGCATGAGGTAAAGCCCATCGCGACGCAGGTCGAAGACCACGCCGCCGGCCGTGCGCCGGCCGGGATCAGTACCGTTCACAAATTCGAGAATACGCTCCATTTGCGCGCGCCCCGGCGCGTAGGTCCTGCCGCCGAAAACGGCGGCAAGGTAGGACAAGACATAGGCGACGACCGCTTTATCCGCCGAAAGGCCGGATCGGTCGACGGCACAAAGCGCATTCGCATGGATGGTGACGTGGTCGTCCAGCCATGCTGCCGCCTTTTCGGATAGCGCGGCGCGGCCGGCACCCTCATCTCCCGATAGCGATTCTACGGGATCCGCCTCAAGTTCCATGCGCGTACGCACGCGCTCGTATCTCATATCCTCGTTGCTGGGGTCATCGAGCCAGGATATGCCATGCATCTCGAGATAGGCTCTGATATCCACCCGCCGGCAGGCCAGAAACGGCCGGACAATCCAGATACGCCGGTCAAACAGCATCGCGTCGGCGATGCCGGTACCAATACCGCCCACGTCCTCCAGCAGGCGTTTGCGGCGCATGACCATGGTCTCGCGCTGATCATCCATAGTGTGCGCGGTGACGATGAGATTGGCCGAAATCTCCGCGGCGAGATCGGCGAGCAACTCATACCGTGCCTCGCGCGCCGCAGCCATGATGCCGGTCCTGGGCTTTTCACCCTCCCAGCGACGGGTAAAATGGGAAATGCCGCGCGAAGCGCAGAGTGCTGCGACCTCGCGCGCTTCGTCTGCCGCGGCGGCGCGCAAGCCATGGTCGATGGTCGCGGCGCTGAGGGTGATATCTCTAAAGGAATAGGATTTCAGCCGCTCGGCAAGGGCAATCAGAAGCCCGGTGGAATCGCTGCCGCCGGAAACGGCAATCAGAATATGAGCAGGTGTCGATAGGGACTGGAGGAATTCTGTCGCGGCGGCTTCTGGCATGAGGGCTGTGGCGCCAGCGGTCACAGCATCAGTGGACATGGCGCTCAGCAGGCAAGCCGCTTCTCTTCGCTGGCGACCTTGCCGGTTACGGCTTTCGAGGCCTTCGGGTAACGCTTGGTCACTTCGCGAAGCGTGGCGCAGGCCGTGTCCTTGTTATCAAGGGCAGCGAGCGACATGCCGAGCTTCAGGAGCATTTCCGGTGCCTTCTCGGAGCCGCTATATTTCTGATGCGCATTGAGGAAGGTCTTGGCGGCGTCGTTGTACTTGCCCTGGGAATAGAGCGCTTCGCCGAGCCAGAAATTCGCGTCCGCCGACCGTCCGCTGTTGGGATAACTGTCGATATACTGGCGGAACTCCTGTTCGGCGACACTATAATCGCCGGACAGGACGTGGCCGTAGGCAGCCTTGTATTGGTCGCCTTCATTGCCAAGGGAAGCAGTTTGCGTTCCCGAGCCGGCGCTCGGCGGCGCGCCCGAGCCATTGTTGCCCCCCGACATGGAGGAGCCTACCTGTTTGCCGCCCGGGTCGAACTGGATCGAACCAAGCTGGCTCGGCGGCTTGCCCGCGCCGCTTCCCTGTTGGGAAGCAGCAGCATTGTTCTGCGAATCGCCGATGACGCCAGCAATATCATCCTGCTGCGGGCTGCCGGAGCCCTGCGCCGGAACATCGGCCTCGCTCTTCTTCATCGCGCCGCCCGCCGCCGGCGTGCTGCCGCCGCGCTTTTCGAGCTGCTGGAAGCGGAATTCGTTGTCTTCCTGCGCCTTGCGGATCTGCTCCTGCATCTGCAGCAGCTGATAGCTCATTTCCTCGACGCGACCGTTCAGCTGGCGCATCTGGTCTTCGAGCCGCTGCAGGCGAACTTCGGCATCGCTGTTTTGAACATTGACGACCGGTGCCTGGCCGTATTGCGCTTGTCTCTGCGCATTGTTGGAAACCGACTGCGCGGAAGCATCGCGGCCTCCGAGGTGGATTCCAAACAGCGACAAGGCAGAAGCATCGCGCTCGCTACCTGCAAAGGCAGCGAGACAAAGCATGCTCGCCACGACAAGTTTTCTCATATGGATCGTCCTGTCTCATTGATTCTTCGGGCCGGAGGCTCGAACAGGAGATTTTTACAATTGCTCTCAAAAAGCAACGGAGTTCGGCCAAAGTGTGGTCAAAAAAGTAAAGGCGACCACGGGGGCCGCCTTTTGCATTTCCATTGGTCTTGCGACTATCAGGAGCCGGCGCCGTTGAGCACGGTGACGGCGCGGCGGTTCTGCGACCAGCAGGAGATATCGTCGCAGGTCGCGACCGGACGTTCCTTGCCGTAGGAGATCGTCTTCATGCGCTTGGCCGGAACGCCGCGCGAAGCGAGATAATCACGGGTAGCGGCCGCACGACGGGCACCGAGCGCCAGGTTGTATTCGCGCGTGCCGCGCTCGTCGGCATGGCCTTCAACGGTGATCGCATAGTTCGGATAGCGAGCGAGCCACTGAGCCTGACGGTCGAGCGTCTGGCCGGCGTCGGAACGGATCGAGGTGCTGTCGGTATCGAAGAAGATGCGGTCGCCGACGTTGACCGTGAAGTCCTGCGGCGAACCCGGAGTAGCATTGCCGGCACCGTTCAGGCCGAGACCGTTGGCATCGTTCGGCAGACCCTTCTTGGAGGCGCAGCCGGCCAGAGAAAGGCCAACGAAAAGCGCGATCATGATCGGGTTGCGTGCGAGGTTCTGCATGTGGCCAACGGCCGGGGTTGCGATGCGGCTCATGGCCGGTCTCTCCTTAAGTCTCTATCAGGGTTGCCAGACTGTAACCGGGTTCGGTTAATGCGATTCCAACAAATATGGTTAATGATGTCCTAAAATCGTCCCGAATGGGTCCACTCACAGGACTTTGCGGCGATAACGTGGCAAGCCCTTCACTACTCGAGAAGCGGCGACCATGCCGGGTCGGAAGCGAAGCCCGGGGTCGGGATCTTCTGTTCGTTATAGCCGGTCAGATCGATGGAATAGAGCTGCGGGCCGCCGGAGCCGGCCGGCTGGCGGAAGAACATGATGACGCGGCCGTTCGGTGCCCAGGTCGGGCCTTCATTGTGGAAGCCCGTGGTCAGCAGGCGTTCCCCGGAACCATCCGTCTTCATGACGCCGATCGAGAAGCTTCCGCCGGACTGCTTGGTGAAGGCGATGAGATCGCCGCGCGGCGACCAGACCGGCGTGGAGTACGAACCGTCACCGAAGGAAATGCGGCGCTGGTTGGAACCATCGGCACCCATCACATAGATCTGCGGCTTTCCGCCGCGGTCGCTTTCGAAGGCGACCTGCGAGCCGTCGGGCGAATAGGACGGCGACGTATCGATCGCGGCCGTCGAGGTCAGACGCGTCGTGGTGCGCGAACGCAGGTCCATCGTATAGATGTTGGCATTGCCTTCCTGCTGCAGGCTCATGATCACGCGCTGGCCATCCGGCGAGAAGCGCGGCGAGAAGGTCATGCCGGGGAAGTTGCCGACCAGCTCGCGCTGGCCCGTCTGCAGCTGCAGCAGATAGACGCGCGGCTGCTGGTTGGCGAAGGACATGTAGGTCACTTCCTGCCGGTTGGGCGAGAAGCGCGGCGTCAGCACCAGATCGCTGCCGTCGGTCAGCATCCGCACATTGGCGCCGTCCTGGTCCATGATGCCGAGCTGCGTCTTGCGGGCCGTCTTCGGGCCGCTTTCGGCAACGAAAACGACGCGGGTATCGAAATAACCCTTCTCACCGGTGATCTTCTGGTAGATCGCATCGGCAATGATATGGGCGACACGGCGCCAGTTGTCCGGCTGGGCAAAGAACTGCTGGCCGATCATCTGGCTGTTGCCAAAGGTATCCCAAAGGCGGAACTCGGCGCGAAGGCGGCCGCCTTCCTGCGTGACGCGGCCGGTCATCAGCGCCTGCGCGTTGATCGACGTCCAGTCCTGGAAGCGCGGGGTCGAATCCGGATTGGTGATCTTCTCGATGAAGGCCTGCTTGTTGATCGGAGCGAACAGACCCGAACGCTGCAGGTCGGCCGCGATCACGCCGGAGATCTGCTGGCCAAGGCTATCATTCGACAGAAGGTCGGTGATAGCGATCGGCATGGGCTGGACATTGCCCTTGTTGATGTTGAGCTCGACCACGGCATAGGCCGGGGTGGATGCCACAGCCATCAGGCCTGCTAGCACCAGCAGGAGACGGACGAAGGATTTTCTGATCATATGTATCAAGCCTTTCAGCACTAATTCGCTGGATCACTGGCATCGAAGTTAATCGTCACTTCTTTCCAGTCGTCATATTGATCTATTGGCAGGTTATTGAACGGAGCAGCCCGAAGCACGGCTCGCATCGCGGCAGCAGTCATGGCTTGCTGCGTTGCCTTGGGGCCGCCGGTCACGGTAACCTTCGGCTCACCGACAATCTCTCCGCTTCGGCTGAGCCTGAGATGCAGCCGGACGTGGACATGCTTCGCTCCCGCCATGCCAGGAGCGATATTCCAGTTCTTCGCGACGTCCTCGCGGATGCTGTTCGTAGCCAAATTTTCATGCGGTTGCACGGCGGCGGGGGCAGTGGCATTCGACGCGTGCGTCAACTTGGGAGCCGTCAACATCATCCCCAAGGCCATAAGCAGGCTGAGGCCAATGTGCGGACAGTGATTCGTCGTAGACTGCAATCCCAGCATCACAGCCCCAAGTCCCTCGGATCGAAGTTGAGCACCAGCTCGTTCCAACCATCCGCGCCGTCATATTTATCCGGCGGCAACAGCCCTCCGCCGTTCACTTCCTTCTGCAAATCGGTTCGGCTCTTTAACACCGCACGCTCGGCCGCACCCCTTAGGGCTTCCTGTGTCGTGGCCGGCCCGCCGCTGACGGCAACTTCCGGTGCGCCAACAATCTGACCTGATTTGTCAAGACGAACATGAACTTTGATCCTGACATCGCTCGCCCCTTCCATGCCGGGGAGAACGTTCCAGTTCTTGGCAATTAGATCGCGCAGACCGTCCTTTTGGCTCTGGCTAAGCTTACCTCCGCCCAGCGATCTCATGCCGCCGCGCGAAGCGACCTGCGCATCGGCACCGGCGGAAGCCTGCTGGGACGAGCGCTTCGCACCGCCCTTCGACGATGTGTTGTTCAGCATCGCCGAGATGTCATCGGCGTTGAAATCGCTGGCGGGCGACTTGGCTCCCTTGGGCGTCTCGCGCTTCTTGTCAGCATCCTTCTTGCCGTCATCGGCCGAGGTGGTCTTGCTCGTGCTCTGCGTCGTCGTCTTGTCCGTCGGCTTTGCTTCGGCGACCTTCACGTCCGGCTTCGGCGCCGGCTTGACCTCCGGCTTCTGCTCGGCAGTCTTCGGCGGCGTCGGCTGCGGCTTCACATCGGGCACAGGAACATTGTTCGGCACCGGAATTTCGGCCTGCTGGGTCGGCTGTTCAGTCGGCGGCGGGGTCGGCGTCGCATCGGCCTTCGGGGTCGGCGGCGTAGGATCAGGCTTCGCCGTTGGCGTCACCTCCGGCTTCTGCTGCGGAATGGCAGCCACTTCCTTCGGTGCGGCCTCCGTTTCCTTCTGCTCGATCGTCTTGACGTCGTTCGGCCGCGGATCGTCCTGCGGAACGGGCGCATCCACCTTCTTCGGCGCTAACGCCGCGGTATCGCTCTCCGGCCTTTGGGTCGGCACGACCGGGTTCTTGATATCGACTTTGTTCTCGCCGACATTCTGGGCGTTGGCGACCTGATCCTGTTTCGTGGTCTGCTTGCGCGAGACGTGATCCGTCACCGGCGCCTTCTTCTCGCCCTGCTGGAGCTGGTCCGCCGTCACGATATCGACATCCATCGCCGTGCTTTCCGGCGTCTCCAGCGGCGCCGGCGCACTCAGTGTCACCATGGCGCCGATCAGCACCAGGATATGAATGACAGCTGATGTAGCAATACTGCGCTTCATGTCGGTTCGTCAGTGATCCGTTATCTGCTGCGTGACCAGGCCGATATTCTTGTAACCGGCTTCCTGAATGCGTGACATAACGTCGGCGATGACGCCGTAAGGCGCTTTCGCATCGCCCTTTACGAAGATGCGTTCGCTATAGCCGGTGGTGGCGATCGCCTTCAGCTTGTCCGCGATTTCGGTGGCTTGAATCTGCGATTCCCCGATGAATACCTGACCATCGGCCTTGATCGAAATCGTGATGGGCTGGGTCTGGGCGTTCAGCGCGCCGGCCTGCGTTTGCGGCAGGTCGATCGGCACGCCCGATGTCATCATCGGTGCCGCCACCATGAAGATGATCAGCAGCACGAGCATGACGTCGACCAGCGGCGTCACGTTGATCTCGGAGATCGGGCCGCCCCGGCCGCCGCCACGACGACCGCCCCGGCGGCCACCGCCGCCACTCTTGCCTCCAACAGACATTGCCATGTGTATTACTCCGGTCCTGTCCGCTACTTACTGGGCCGCCTGGCGAGGCTGCAGCTTCTCATCGATCTGGCGCGAAAGGATGGCGGAGAATTCGTCCGCGAAACCTTCCATGCGAGCCGAAAGCTTGCCGGCATCGCCAGAGAACTTGTTGTAGGCGATAACCGCGGGAATAGCGGCGACCAGACCGATGGCGGTTGCGAGCAGCGCTTCGGCGATACCCGGAGCGACAACCGCGAGGTTGGTCGACTTGGAGCCCGCGATCGCCTGGAACGAGGTCATGATACCGACGACGGTGCCGAACAGACCGATGAACGGACCGGCCGAACCGATGGTGGCGAGCGAGCCCAGGCGCGCGATCAGATGTTCCGATTCACGCGCCAGCGTCACGTCCATGGCGCGGTCGATGCGCATCTGCAGGCCGATCGGCGAGCGGGCGCCGCGCTCGAAGGACTTCTTCCATTCGCGCATGGCGGCGACGAAGATGGCGCCGAGGCCGGTATTGTTGCGCTCCGAAAGCGTGCGGTACAGCTCTTCGAGCGACTGGCCCGACCAGAAGACCTGCTCGAAATGATCGAACTGTCTGCGCGCTCGCGCATAGCTCAGATATTTGTCGATGACGATCGCCCAGGTCCATACGGACGCTGCCAGCAAGCCGATCATGACGAGCTTGACGACCAAGCCGGCCTGCATGAAGAGCGACCAGAGCGTGATGTCCGGTGTGGTGGCCGCCGCCAATGCTACTTGTTCCATTGATCCAAAATCCCCGAATCCAAACGCCCGGCGCTAGACCGGGCGGCTAAAAGTGATCTCACAAGAATTGTTTGGCAGCCGCCGCTGAACGCCCTGGTCAAGCCTTCCAAGCTTACAACTGCCTTCTTGCCGTCAAATTTGGTCAAAGGAAGGCGTGCACCGCACAAACTCCGACATAACCAGTAAGACACTATTATGGTTAAAAGAATGTTAGCGTCGAAACATGAAGAATTTAACGGCGGCGATGGCTATTCTAGCTCCCGGGAAGAACTGACCGGACGAAACCGGCGGCAAACGCAGACAAATCTTGCGCGGCTAATTCCTTCACATAAAACTCAAGTTATTGCAAGCAGCCTGTTTTCAATCGTAATATCTTTGCTCGCGGCCACCTGGGCCGTGAACACGCCAAATCCTTGGCTAGCCGGCGCTTTCCGATGCCGCCAGCATTTGCGCCGCGAGCTTTTCCGGCAAGCGGCGCGGCCGTCCCCTCGCGTTGATCACGGCGATGATGACCTTGGCGGCGATCAGCAATGTATCACCGCGCCGTATCTCCTGGGACAGCACCATCTTGGCGCCGCCGGCCTTTTCCGTGACCGTGCGGATCGTCAGCACGTCGTCCATGCGCGCCGGCCCCCTGAAATCGATCTCCATGCGGTGGACGACGAAAACCAGCCCTTCTTCATCGGCATTCAGGAGCTCGCGCTGTTCCACGCCGAGACAGCGCAGATAGTCCGTGCGCCCGCGCTCGAGGAAATGCAGGTAGCGCGCGTGATAGACGAGGCCGGAAAAATCCGTATCTTCGTAATAGACTCGCTGCATCAGCCGGTGGCTTCCGGCTTCCAGTTCCCCAGCTATCAGAAAGGGGCTGTTCATCGTTGCCGCATCTCCTTGTATGTCCGGCACCTCTTTGGCCGAAGTTCCGCCATCAAGCAAGCTTTGAACAATTGTCATAGACTCCGACTATCCGGAATGGTGCCGGACAGCGGATCGGCGCAGAAGGAAGCACTTCATGAAAATTGCGGTAATGGGTGGTGACGGATTCATCGGTTGGCCAACCTCGCTCCATCTCTCCGACGCCGGTCATGAGGTCCACATCCTCGACAATCTCTCTCGCCGATGGATCGATACGGAGCTCGGCGTCCAGTCGCTGACGCCGATGGATTCGATCCAGGAACGCACCCGCATCTGGCACGCCGAAACCGGCCGCCGCATCCATTTCAACCTCATCGATCTCGCCAAGGACTACGAGCTTCTGAAGAAGTGGCTGGCCGAGCACCGCCCCGACGCGATCGTACATTTCGCCGAGCAGCGCGCCGCCCCCTATTCGATGAAGAGCGACCGCCACAAGAACTACACGGTCAACAACAACGTCAACGCCACCCACAATCTCCTGAACGCGCTCGTCGAACTCAATCTCGACGCGCATCTCGTGCATCTCGGCACGATGGGCGTCTATGGTTATTCCACGATTGGGGCCGCCATCCCCGAAGGCTATCTGCCCGTTGGCATCGATACCACCGACGGCCGCACCGTCAGCCAGGAGATCCTTTACCCCGCCAATCCCGGCTCGATCTACCATATGACGAAATGCCTGGATCAGCTGCTGTTCCAGTTCTATGCCAAGAACGACGGGCTCAGGATCACCGACCTGCATCAGGGCATCGTCTGGGGCACGCATACCGAGCAGACCCGCCGGCATGAGCAGCTGATCAACCGTTTCGATTACGACGGCGATTATGGCACGGTGCTGAACCGCTTCCTCATCCAGGCGGCGATCGGCTATCCCTTGACGGTGCACGGCACCGGAGGCCAGACCCGCGCCTTCATCCATATTCAGGATTCCGTGCGCTGCATCGAGCTGGCGCTGAAGAACCCGCCGGCCCGCGGCACTCGCGTGGAAATCTTCAACCAGATGACGGAAACACATCGCGTCCGCGATCTCGCCGAAATGATCGCCAAGACGAGCGGCGCGGAAGTCGTCCGTCTGCCCAATCCGCGCAAGGAAGCGCCCGAGAACGACCTGATCGTCAAGAACGACAAGTTCCTCGATCTCGGGCTGGCGCCGATTACGCTCGAAGCCGGTCTTCTCAGCGAAATCGTCGACGTCGCCAGGAAATATGCCTATCGCGTCGATCGATCGCGCGTTCCGGCCATTTCCGCCTGGACCAAGGATCTCGCCGCGACGGTCAACCATGACCCTGAGGGGAAGAGGTTGAAGTCCGTGTCATGATGCCGGGAAGCGAAATGCTGCAGGGGTTGCGGCCTCACAGCCGCCCCCGTGCCGGGCAGGCATTCGTGACGCTCGTCACGAATGCCGATTACGCCATGGGTGCGGTGGCTTTGGCGCGCTCCATCGTTCGCAGCGGTACGAAGGCCGATATCGTCGTGCTCCACACGGCGGGGGTCAATGAAGACGACCTTGCCCCGCTGTCCGCACTCGACTGCCGGCTGGTCGAAGTCGAACACCTGCCTTTGTCGGACGGTTTCAACGAGCGGCATGCCCGCGGCAATGTTCACGCCGCGGCTCCCTTCACCAAGGGCCGCAAGCCCTCCTTCCACACGCCGCTCGATAATTTCTGCAAGCTGCGGCTCTGGCAGCTGATCGAATACGACACTTGTGTCTTCATCGATGCGGATGCGCTGGTGCTGAGGAATGTCGATCGGCTCTTCGACTATCCGGAATTTTCCGCTGCGCCGAACGTCTATGAAAGCCTCGCCGATTTCCATCGGCTGAATTCGGGCGTCTTCGTCGCCAAGCCTTCGCTTGCGACCTTCCGGCATATGCTGGAGAGCCTCGACCGTCCCGACGTCCTCTGGCGCCGCACGGACCAGACCTTTCTCGAGACCTTCTTCCGGGATTGGCACGGACTGCCTGTATTCATGAACATGCTGCAATATGTCTGGTTCAGCATGCCCGCGCTCTGGGATTGGAACAGCATCTCGATCCTGCATTATCAGTATGAGAAGCCCTGGGAGGAAAACCATCCCAAGGCTGAACAGCTCAGACCGCTGATCGACCTGTGGTACAGCTTCCATACCGGCCGAAACATGCCGGATATCGCCACGCTGGCAAATCCGAAAGCTGCGGCATGAAAGCCTTGATTTCAGGCGGAACGGGCCTCGTTGGCCGATACATCGCCGAGGAGCTGCTGTCGGCCGGATACAAGGTTGCAATCTGCGGGCGCAATCCGCCGCCGGCCAATTTCTTTCCGCAGCCAGTCTCCTTCGTCCCCTTGGGCCTTGATCCCACAGAAAATCAAAGCTGCGCGTTCGACGACGCCTATTTCTTCGTCCATGCGGCCTTCAGCCATGTCGCCGGCAAATATCGCGGCGGCGAAGGGGAAGATCCGCAAAGCTTTCGTCGCCTCAATCTCGACGGCTCGGTCAAGCTGTTCGAAACCGCCAGAAAGGCCGGCATTCGCCGCTGCATCTTTCTCTCCTCCCGCGCCGTCTATGGCGATGGCATTGCCGGAGAGGAACTGACCGAAGCGACCAAGCCGATGCCGAACACGCTCTACGGCGAGGTGAAGCGCGACGCCGAACACGCACTTTTCTCCTTGTCCGCACCCGGCTTTGCGACCGCAAGCCTGAGGGCGACGGGCGTCTATGGCGGCCTGCGGCCCAATAAATGGGACGATCTGTTCGACGATTATCTGAACGGCAAGCCGGTTCCCTCGCGGGCAGGAACCGAAGTTCATGGCCGCGACCTTGGCCGCGCCATCCGGCTCTTGCTGGAGACAGAAGCGGGCCGGATTGATGCCGAGGCCTTCAATCTTTCGGATATTTTGACCGACACGCGCGAAATCCTGGGGCATCTTCAAGGCGCAACGGGCTGTCCCCACGCGCTGCCGGCGCCTGCAGCGTATGGGGCCAACGCCATGAATACGTCGAAGATCCGCGCGCTCGGATGGAAAGGCGGAGGAAAGGCGTTGCTGCAGCAGACGATCGAAACGCTGGCGAAGACGGTGCCGCCGCAGGTTGACCTCAGCGCATCAGTTTCGTTTCGTCCCAACCAAGTGCGGCCAATTCCTCGCCCCTGAACCGCGCATCGTCGGCGACGATGAATTCATCGAGCTGCGGCGGCGCGACGCTGGTTCCGGCAAGCATGGCATGGACCTGCCCACGATGATGCGTCTGATGCTGGGACAGATGGTTCAGCACATCATCCGCCCTCTCCCGCTGGGTGCGGCCGCCGCGTTGGATATCGATGATTCGCATCGCGGTCTCCGGTGTCAGCGCCTCGCAAAAAACCACCAACCGGCGATCGACATCCGCCTGCTGCCTAGTCAATTCGTCCAGGCGATCATACGGCTCCTCGATGTCGAAAGCCTTCAGGCCCAGCGTGCCGCCTTCGAGCGCATCGACATAGAACCAATCGACGGTCAGGATGTGATTGAGGGTCGCCTTGATCGATGGAAAGAAACTGACCCGCTCGGCTTCGAATTCGCCCGGCTGCAATGCCGCGCAGGCACGATGCAGGCGGACATTCGCCAAGGAATTGTTATAGGCAAGCTTGCGAAAGCTGCGAACCGGATCGAAGGCGGCCATCAAATCCCCCTAAGCCTTGTCGAGATCACCGTCCCGCCAGACGAGATGGCGGGAGGTCAGCGGCAGGTTTTCGATTTCCTCGGCGATGAAATAGGGCGGGATGTCGAGTGCCACCAGCGCCTCTCGCGTCGCCCGCACCCATTTGAATTCCAGATCGTTGTCGCCATCCTGAATGCGATGCACGATGTCCTTAGGATCGAAGGGAAATTCCACGGGAATATCCATCAGGTAGTAGAGGCCGAGCTCATGCCAGTCCAGCTGCTCATAATGGAAGAAATTCTCGACCGACCACAGCAGGCGCCGGACCGTAACGTCAACGCCGATCTCCTCCATCATCTCCCGCCGCAACGTCTCTTCCGAGGTCTCGCCGATCTCGGCGCGGCCGCCGGGAAAAGTCCAGAAGTGCTCGTGTACGGCACGATGCACCAGGACATATCCGTCCCGAAATCCAAGCCCCGCAACGCGCATCTGGAAGCGCGCACGGCCAGAATTTAATCTGATGTGTTTGCGTTTCGGCATGATCCCTTACCCCACATCGATTACGACGATTTCAGGCGGAACGCCGAGGCGGACCGGCGCGATGGAGCAGCCGAGGCCGCCGGAAACGATGATATGGCGCTCCTCCTCGACGATATGGCCATAGACATACCGGTCACCATAGCGCGAGGGCGAATAGGGCGACCAGCCGAAAATCCTCACCTGCCCGCCATGCGTATGTCCCGAAAGGGTGAGCGAAACGCGCTGGGGAACGTTGGGAAAAATATCTGGCTCGTGCGCAAGAAGGATCACGGGCGCATCGTCGCCGACCTGCGCCAGCGTGCCGCCGAGATCGTCAAGTCCCCTGGTAAAGGGGCGCTTCCAACGCATGCTCCGGCGCAAAGCCAGCTGATCCTCGACGCCGGCGAGCCAGAAGGCTTGTCCGTCCTTCTCCAGGCGCGCCGCGCGGTTGGAATAGACTTCTATGCCGGCAGCTTCCAATGCCCGGTGGCTGAACGTTGGTCCGTGGCCGGTTCTTTGCGCGGTCGAATCATGCCACCAATCATGATTGCCGACGATGGCGTGAACGCCGAGCGGCGCCCGCAGCTTTGCCAGTTCTGCCGCCCATAGGCGGTGATCGACCCGGGCGGTAATGAGATCGGTTCCCGACGTATAATCGCCGAGCAACAAAATAATGTCGCCGCCGAGTTGGTTTGCGCGGGCACAGATCGACGCGATGCGCTCGGTGCTCATCCACGGTTCGCAGGCATGGAAATCGGCAAGCGCCACGATCCTGAGCTTCAGCCCCTGCGTCCATCCCGGCGGGACCAAGGCGTAGCGGGTGACATTGAGACGGACGACCGGCTCATACCCGAAGGCATATCCCCCAAGTGCCATCAATCCGAATATGCTGCCGCCGAAAAGCTTCAAAAAGGCACGACGGCCGAGCATTCAATCTTCCTCCCGGAACAACCCGAACTGTGCGGCCTCCAGATCCTTGGGCGGCTGCATGCCGAGATGTTTCCAGGCGATCGCGGTCAAAACACGGCCGCGGGGCGTACGCTGGATGAAACCCTGCTGGATCATATAGGGCTCGATAATATCCTCGATCGCATCGCGTGGCTCGGAGAGGCCGGCGGCAATGGTTTCGATGCCGACTGGACCGCCCCCGAAATTGACCGCGATCATGTTGAGATAGCGTTTGTCGAGCTGATCAAAGCCGACATTGTCGACGAGAAGCCGCGTCAGGGCCTCGTCGGCAACCTCGCGCGTCACCGCTTCGGCCTTGGCGACCTCGGCGAAATCGCGCACGCGCCGCAGCAGCCGGCCGGCGATACGCGGCGTACCGCGCGCACGGCGCGCGATCTCGCGCGCGCCTTCATCCGTCATGCCGAGACCCATCAGCCGCGCACCGCGCCGAACGATCAGCTCCAGCTCCTCGACCGTATAGAAACTCAGCCGCACCGGGATGCCAAAGCGGTCCCGCAACGGCGTCGTCAGCAGGCCGAGACGGGTGGTGGCGGCGACTAGCGTGAACTTGGCGAGATCGATCTTGACCGAACGCGCTGCCGGTCCCTCGCCGATGATGAGATCGAGCTGGAAATCCTCCATCGCCGGATAGAGGATCTCCTCGACGGCCGGATTGAGACGATGGATCTCGTCGATGAAGAGCACGTCGCGCTCCTCGAGATTGGTGAGCAGCGCCGCAAGATCGCCCGCCTTGGCGATGACGGGGCCGGAGGTCGAACGGAAATTGACCCCGAGTTCCTTCGCCATGATCTGCGCCAGCGTCGTCTTGCCGAGGCCGGGCGGACCGACGAACAGCACATGATCCAGCGCCTCGCCGCGCCCCTTGGCCGCTTCGATGAAGATCTTCAGATTGGCGCGCGCCTCTGCCTGGCCGGTGAATTCGTCCAGCGATTGCGGCCTGAGCGTCACATCGATGTCTTCGCCCCGCTTTTCCGGCGATATCAGACGTGCGGCTTCACTCATGTCAGAGGTTCCATTCCCGGTATGCGTTTTGCGGCTCCCGCGCCGAAGGCGGTATCAAACCCACCACATCAAAAATATTTTTTGACGAAGGAACGCCGAAGCTCGATCCCTCGACTTTGCGACAATAGTAAGGATTGCGGAAGGTGCAAAGCCTCACCGCGACAGTTCCTTGAGGCCGAGCCGGATCAGCTTGGCGCTATCGGCATCCTCGCCGGCCGCCTTCATCGCAGCTGCGACGGCATTGGCGGCCTGATCGCGCGAATAGCCGAGATTGGTCAGCGCCGAAACGGCGTCGGCAACGGGTGCAGCGGCAACCCCTTCGCCCAGCTCCTGCTTGAGCCCGATATTGATCGCATCGCCGGCAAGGGCCGGCGCCTTGTTCTTGAGTTCGGTCACGATGCGCATGGCCACTTTCGGGCCGACGCCCGGCGCCCGCGAGACGGCGGCACGATCCTGCAAGGCGATCGCATTGGCGAGCTCAGCCGGCGTGAGGGTCGACAGCAGGGCGAGCGCAACTTTCGCTCCGACACCCTGAACCGTCTGCACGATGTTGAACCATTCGCGTTCCATGGCTGTCATGAAACCAAAGAGCCGGATCTGGTCCTCGCGGACGTAGGTTTCGATGAAGACAACGCAGGCCTCGCCGACGGAGCCGAGCTTCGACAGCGTGCGCGCCGAGCAATAGGCGACATAGCAGACGCCATGGACGTCCACGAGCACATAGTCCTCGCCGATCTCTTCGATTGTGCCTTTCAGCTTGCCGATCATGGGTGATGTCCGTCAGGGGTGGGTTTCGGGAGAGATGAGGTCAAGCGAGGGAAAGTAGACACGGTAGCCCTTGGGATCTCGCGTCAATATGGAATAGCCGCGCACCGCAGCGTGTGCGCCGATCAGAAAATCAGGAAGAATGCGTTCTCTCCCGCCGCCAGCCTGACGATAAACCCGAAAAGCCGCCGCTGCGGCGAAGGCTGCTGACCAGGGCAGGCTTTCACGGCGAAACTCGCTTTGCGGCAGCAGCTCATCCACTCGATCCATGCTGCTGTAACGCACCGAGAATTCCGCATAGATAATGGGGTTGATGACAACAGGCCCTCGCTTGAAAGCGGAGAAAACCTGGCCGCTGGACCAGCCATGCCAAGCTGAACCAGGTATCGCCAGATCAACCAGCACATTCGTGTCGACGATGGTGACCATGATTACCGGTCACGCGTCATCGACATCAGCGCTTCGGCGT
The DNA here is from genome assembly GCF_003627795.1 of Rhizobium sp. CCGE531. NCBI lineage: Bacteria > Pseudomonadati > Pseudomonadota > Alphaproteobacteria > Hyphomicrobiales > Rhizobiaceae > Rhizobium > Rhizobium sp. CCGE531. Next base: position 3,107,650 of record NZ_CP032684.1, read on the forward strand.
CGATATCCTGATCGCCGGTCCCTTCCAGGCGCTTGAGAGTGGCCATGAACCGATCGAGCCGCTGCCGATCCTCGATTTCCCGCTTACCATTCTTGGGCGAAACGACCAGCTTTCCATCCTCGATGGAAAATATGACTTCGCTGTTGAGCTCTATGCCGGCCAACTCGCGCAAGTCACGAGGGATGGTCACCTGTCCTTTGGATGTCACACGCATTCCTGCTCTCCAATCTCGCGGTAAGAATTATCATTACCACAAGAACAAGTCAAGAACAAACTACCCTGCCAATGCCGCCTGCCGCAGCCGGCTGGCGCCGCGGTTATGGGCATGGCAGATGGCGATAGCAAGCGCATCGGCCGCGTCGTTGCCCTTGAACTCGGCCTTGGGCATCAGGATTTTCAGCATCATATGGATCTGCTGCTTTTCGCCGTGACCGACGCCGATCACTGCCTTCTTCACCGCATTCGGCGCATATTCCGAAACAGGCAGGCCGGCGCGAGCCGGGACCAGCATGACGACGCCGCGCGCCTGTCCGAGCTTCAGTGTCGCTACCGCATCCTTGTTGACGAAGGTTTGTTCGACCGCCGCCTCATCCGGCTGATAGCTGTGAACGATATCGGCAAGCCCGTCATGCAGCTGGCAAAGACGGGATGCGAGATCCATGTCGCCATCCGACGTCACGGTTCCCGATGCCACGAAACGCAGGGAATTACCGAGCGTATCGATGATACCCCAGCCGGTGCGGCGCAGGCCTGGATCGATGCCGATGATGCGAATCGTATTCTGCATGGGGTCAACCTATCTTTCAGGCCTGACATGTGCCAGAAAAATGTGAACAAAACAAAAACAAGACACAGTTTGCGCCTCTGAGCGCCACGCCGAAAACATCGTGACGAAATTGCGGCGACAGGGTTTGGAATGAGCGGCCGGCACTCCTACATGTGGAGGCAACCCTCCCGTCCACCACGCAGGTTTCTTGCCATGGTTCCCTTTTCCATCCTCGATCTTTCGCCCGTTGCCGAAGGCAGCACCATCCGCCAGTCCTTCGACAGTTCGAAGCGCATGGCGCAGAAGGCGGAAGAGCTGGGCTATAACCGGTTCTGGCTCGCCGAGCATCACGGCATGCCGGGCGTCGCCAGCGCCGCGACATCGGTCGTCATCGGCCATGTCGGCGCGGCAACCTCGCGCATCCGCATCGGTTCGGGCGGCGTCATGCTGCCGAACCATTCGCCGCTCGTGATTGCCGAGCAGTTCGGCACGCTGGAAGCCCTGTTTCCCGGCCGCGTTGATCTCGGCCTCGGCCGCGCGCCGGGCACCGACATGCGCACCGCGCAGGCCCTGCGCCGCAATATCGAGGCCGGCGCGCAAAGCTTCCCCAACGATATCGTCGAGCTGCAGCATCTCTTCAGCCCCGCCGACGAGAACCAGATCATCCTTGCCGTTCCCGGTCATGGCGCCAATGTGCCGATCTGGCTCCTCGGCTCCAGCCTCTACAGCGCCCACCTCGCCGGCATGCTCGGCCTGCCCTATGCCTTCGCCTCGCATTTCGCGCCGGAAGCACTGTTCGATGCCATCGGCATCTACCGCGAGCGCTTCACGCCATCGGCCACGCTCGGCAAGCCCTATGTCATGGTCGGCGTGATGGGCGCGGTGGCCGACACGGATGAAGAGGCGCAATATCACTTCACCTCCGCGCAGCAGCAATTCGTCAATCTTCGCCGCAACGTGCGCGGCCCCTTCCCGCGCCCGCGCAGCGACATGGATGATTTCTGGACGCCGATGGAAAAGCTGAACGTGGAAAATACGTTGCGCTACGCCGTGGTCGGCTCGCCGGCAACAGCCGAAACGAAGCTCTCGCAATTCATCAAGGACACCGAGGCCGATGAGGTCATCATTTCGATGCCGATTCACGACATCGAGGCACGCTTGAAATCGGTGGAGCTGTTCGCGACACTTCCAAGCTTCCAGAAAGTGTCCTGATTTTCCAGAAAAGGAGAATATCCGGTGAGCCGATTTCGTATATCCGGCTCACCGGATGACGGACGGGCTCAAGCCACGAGCCTCGTCTTCCAATGACGCCGGATGAGCATGTCCAGGGACAGCTTGCCGGCGCCGGCGACGATCAGCGCGAACATGCCGCCCGAGATCGCCAAATCCTTTTCGAAGTGCAGCAGCTCGTTGTGGCTGGCAAAGTTCGTGTGAAAGAGCATTGCCGTCAGCAGGCAGAACAGCCCGAGGCCGAACGCCGCCAACCGGGTCATCAGACCAAGCGCAATGGCGAGACCCGCGCCAAGCTGCAGCACGATGGTTGCAATCGCGACGGGGGCCATGACGCCCAGTCTGGCCATGGCATCCAACGCATTGTCGAGATTACTGGCAAGCTCGATGCCCTCTTCCAGGAAGAGCAACGACAGTAGTATGCGGCCGAACAGCAATGCCATATCGGTCATATTGACAAGAACGGCACTCTCCTCTTCGAATTCCATGGCCTATCTCCTTCCCATCAAGATCCGCGCGGCTTCCGATCCCGCCCGGCGGCATCTCCACGACTCGGTCGAATGGAAATGCCGCCGGATCGGTTGAGGCCGAGTTAGTTGGTTGCCTTGGCGGTAATCGCCTTGGTCAGGTCCTCAAGCTCTTCGCAGCCCGCTGGGCAGAGCTTGGTGAGCGCGGCAAGCTGCTCGCGAGCCTTGGGCATTTCGCCGGTTTCGACATAGAGTTCGCCGAGATATTCGTGCGCACCCTTGTGATCCGGCTGTAGTTCCAGGGCCTTGGTGTAGTAGGTCAGCGATGTCCGGAAGTCGCCGGTCTTGCGCAGGGTGAAGCCCATCAGGTTGTAGACATCGGCCTGCTGATGCTCCTCGGCAATGTCGCGAAGCTCGGCGAGCGCGCCGGTATAATCCTTCGCATCGATCTTGGCACGCACCGAGGTCAGATCCGGCGCGTCGGTCGATTCCATATTGTCGACGGCAAAGGCGACGCCTGCGGTGGCGGCCGGAAGGATGGTGACGGCACACAGGCCGGCGAACCCGAAAATGGCATATTTGAACATGGTCTTGCTCCTCTGTTTGGCCGTTCAGGCCTGGATGGTGGGGGTGAATCCGTAGGTATTGCCGTCCTTGACGAAGGTGCCGGAGCCCGGGAACGGGAAATGCGAGCCGCAGATCCTGATCTTGTCGGCAATGACGCGATCGATCAGCTTGCGGCGGGTTGCAACGGCCATCGGACCGTCCTGGTCGTAAGCGCCTTGCCATTCCGGATGCGGGGCGAGCAGCGCCGGCACATACATGATGTCGGCCGAGACCATCAGCTGCTCGCCGCCGCCGTCGACGAGGAAGATCGAATGGCCCGGCGTATGGCCGGGTGCCGCCATGATGCGCACGCCCGGTGCCACTTCGGCACCATCATCGACCAGCTTCCAGTTCTTCCATTTCGGGAAGACGGAGGCGATGCGCCGGCCGGCCTCCTTGCGGCCCTCCGCCAGCTTGTCGACGCGGCCGGGATCGGTCCACCAATTGTATTCGGCCGCGTTGACGATCAGCTCGGCATTCGGGAAGACGGCCTCATTCGTTCCCTTTTCCATCAGGCCCCAGACATGGTCCGGATGGAAATGCGAGATCATGATCGTATCGATCTTTTTGTAGTCGATGCCGGCGGCGGCCATGTTGGCCGGCAGATGCGTGGCATTGGTCTGCCATTGCCCGACACCCGAGCCGGCATCCATCATGATCTTGCGCCCGCCGATATCGAGAACGACGACCGTCAGCGGAATGGGCATGAACTCCGTCGTCAGGCCGGCCTTGGAGAGTGCTTCCTTGGTGTCGTCGACGGAAGCATTCTTGATGAAGGCCGGGTCGTGCGGCTTGCGCCAGATACCGTCATAGACGGCCGTGACCTCGATCGAACCGACCTTGTATTTGTAGAAGCCGACCGTCGGCTCCAGCGGTGTTGCGGCAAAGGCTTGCGGGATGAATTCGAGCTTCGACGACAGCCCGAAGGCTGCCGCGGCGGCGGCCGTGCCGAGCACGGCGCGGCGGGTCATATCAAACATCGCACTATCTCCTCAGGGTTATGGCTTTCGGGCCAAGCGGAGGTCGCGAGTGATCGCGGCCATCCGCTGAGGAAGAAGATCGGCGGTCGTGGGTACTTATTCCCCGCAGCACGCGGAATTCTCGCAAGCTATTGAAATATATTTGATTATTTTAGCGAACATGGATTGAAACGATGGAATGGCGCGCATCCGCTTTTCGCGCCCGCGAATTTTTGTATTCGATCGGGAATAAAACCTGCGCGAGCGCGATCTAGCCTTTCAGGCAACATTGCAAGCGCCCTATCCGAAGCTTACAGTCGGCATCGGCGTTTTGCGGGGATCATGATGACAGACGCCCGAATTATGAGTTCGATAACGTTCGGCGACCCATTCCACACATGGACCTGGTGGACCTGGCGCTGGCTGCGAGACACCGCGACAAGCAGGCTGGCGCGACTTCCGACCCGCCTGCGCGCGCTTGTTGCTGAACCGAAAACGCTCAAACGCGCCGTCCTCATGACGATGGCGAAACCATCGGCAGATGCCGCGTCGTTGCAGCATGCGATCTCCTCTCCCGACGAGACCATGCGACGCTTCCAGCACACGATCATCCCGCATCTGGACGCCGCCTATAATTTCGCGCGCTTCCTGAGCCGGGACGCCAATGCCGCCGAGGACATCGTGCAGGAGGCATATCTTCGCGCCTATCGCGGCTTTGGCGGTTTCCGCGATGGCGATGCGCGGGCCTGGACCTTCACCATCGTCCGCAACTGCTATCACGCCTGGCTGCAGGAGGGGCGGCGCAAGGCCCGTTATGAACAGCCGATGGGCGACGACAGAGACTTCGATGAAGGCTCGCCCTCCCCCGATCCCGCATCCGAAGAGGACACGCCGGAGGCAGCCTTTATCCGCAAGACGGAAACGCTGCGCGTGCGCGAGGTCATCAACAAGCTGCCCGATACCATGCGCGAAGTCCTGGTCCTGCGCGAGCTGGAGGATCTCTCCTATAAGGAAATCGCCGAGATCATCGATGCCCCGATCGGCACCGTCATGTCGCGCCTCGCCCGGGCCCGTCGCGATTTCGGCGAAGTCTGGCGTAGCCTCGAAGGAAATGAGGCGGCGCGATGAGCGGTGGGAAGCACAATGATCATGGCGAATGGGCGGATTTGCTGCACGGCTTCATCGACGGCGAACTGGACGCAGCCAATGCCGCGCGTTTCGAGGCGCATCTGGCTACCTGCCGGGAATGTGCCGACGAGATGGAGAATGCTCTGATGGTCAAGCGTGTTTCAGCGCACGAAGGCGTGAAATGGCAGGCGCCGGAGGCTGTCCATGCCCGCGTGCGGGCGGCGCTTACACTGGAACAGGCCATGATGAGGCGCGCAACGATTACCGCGAGCCAATCGGAAAGCCCGTGGCAACGCTTCTGGCGGTTCGTCCGAGAATGGAGCTTCGTGCCGTCGCTCGCGGTGCTCGCCGCAAGCCTCATGCTGGTGCTGAACGTGCCGCAGCAGAGCCAGACCCTCGAAGACCAACTTCTTGCGAGCCACGTCCGCTCCATGCTGGCCGATCATCTGACCGACGTGCTGACCTCCGACCAGCATACCGTGAAGCCATGGTTCAACGGCAAGATCGATTTTTCACCGCCCGTGGTCGATCTGGCGGTGCAAGGCTTTCCGCTCGTCGGCGGCAGGGTGGATTATCTCGACGGCCGCGTGGTGGCGGCGCTGATCTATCATCGGCACGGCCATGTCATCAATCTCTTCATCTGGCCGGGCGCGTCGGGAACTCGGGGAACCGCCGAAAAGGACGGCTACAATTTCGTCGAATGGTATGCTGACGGGCTGGTCTTCTGGGCCATCTCCGATGTCGCTGCACCGGATCTTACCGCCTTCCGCGACGACTTCACCCGCGCGACGACCCCATAAAGCAGTTCCGGGAAAAGTGCGCGGCGGTTTTCCGTCCGGAATTGCGCAAAGAAACAACGCGATAGAGCGTTTTCGCATTTCGGAGAAAAGCGGAAATGCTCTCAAGCAAAAAAGCCGGCCGCATCGCTGCAGCCGGCTCTTCTGATTCATTGCGAGGGGTCAGGCCGAGAGCTTGGCCAATACTTCCTCGGAGACTTCGAAGTTCGAATAGACATTCTGAACGTCATCGTCATCTTCGAGGCTGTCGATCATCCTGATCAGCGACTGGGCCTTTTCTTCATCGACCGGCACGTTGTTCTGCGCGCGCCAGATCGTCTTGACCGTTTCGGCTTCGCCGAGCGTCGCTTCAAGCGCCTTGGCAACTTCGCCGAGGGATTCGAAGGCGCAGATGATCACATGGCCCTCCTCGTCGCTTTCGACATCGTCGGCGCCGGCTTCGATCGCCGCTTCCATCACCTTGTCGGCATCGCCGACTGATGGCTTGTAGGTGATTTCGCCGACGTGGTCGAAGGAGAAGGATACCGAACCGGTTTCACCGAGCACGCCACCCGCCTTGGTGAAGATCGAGCGGACGTTGGAAGCCGTGCGGTTGCGATTGTCGGTCAGCGCCTCGACGATGATCGCCGTGCCGCCTGGGCCGTAGCCTTCGTAGCGGACCGCATCGTAATTCTCGGTGTCGGCGCCGGAGGCCTTCTTGATGGCGCGATCGATATTGTCCTTCGGCATCGACTGCGCCTTGGCGTTCTGGATCGCCAGACGCAGGCTCGCATTCATGGTCGGGTCGGGCAGGCCCGTCTTGGCGGCGACGGTGATTTCACGCGCCAGCTTCGAGAACATTTTCGAACGCACCGAGTCCTGACGGCCCTTGCGGTGCATGATGTTTTTAAACTGTGAATGGCCAGCCATGGCACCCCTGTTCACGTCTTTTGTTGGGAATGGCGCCTTATAAGAGCGAAGCGGCCTTCATTCAAGCAAAAAGCCGGATAATGGGGATGGAGGATGCTGCATATCAAGAAGATCGCAGGGGCGGCCGTGGCGATCAAAGCCCCTTGAGCACATAGATCAGCGGCTTGCGCGGCAAGGTCTTCACCGACACCGTGACACTTGGCGTCGGCGCATAGGCTACGTCGAAGTCCGGGCCGAACAGGGCAAGGAACTGGTCGACCGGCGGACCCCAGCGATGCATGGGCAGGATGAGCGACGAGCGCAGCCGCTTGACCACGCGGCTCATGCTGTCGGCCCCCATGGTCAGGCCACCGTCGACCGGCACCATCACCACATCGAGCCTGCCGATCTCGGCATATTGCTGATCGGTCAGCTCGAAATGCAGATGTCCGAGATGGCCGATGCACAGGCCCGCCACCTCGAAGATGAAGATCGAATTGCCGTTGGCCTCGATGCCGCCACCGCCCCAGGAGCGAATGTCGGTGACGACATTGCGGATCAGCGTGTCGCCCACGGTCATATGGATCTTTGCCGGCTCTCCCGGCACATCGCTCCACCCGTGCAGCACATATTTGATCGCCGGATCGGGCGTCAGCGTATAGTGGCTCGGATGCGCCTTGTTCATCGTCACGACTTCGGGCGTATAGGGCGGCGGATATGCGCCGCTATAATCCGTGGCGATGGAAACGCCGCCCGGCGTTTCGATGAAGAGCGTCGCGTGGCCGAGGAACGTGATCTTCACGTCGCCACCGATGGGGCCATTGATGACGCCATCGACGGGATCATTGGCAAGCGTCGGACCAGGAGGAGAAAAGCTGGCGAATGTTGCCTTGGGCAGGGATTGCGCGATCGCCTGGCATTGGCTGGGCTGCGGGCGCAAAGGCTCTTGCTGGGCCTCAGCCGCGCTCCAGCAGAACATCATCGACAGGAAGAACACGGCAAGGACAGGAAATCGCGGCATCATGCCATCCCCTCAAGCCCGAGAGGATGCGGCATGAGCGGACACGGGTCCAGCAACAATCAGGCGCGATTGCTCACATTCTTGTCATCGTGTGGCGATGATGAATTGTCGTGCAGCGATCAGCGCCAGAAGTCCGGAATGGTCTCGGAAAGCCGTGGGCCGAGCCGCAGCGGCGCGATCTTTTCGGCCAGCCCCGTCGCATCGGAAATCTCCACCCCGACGCCGCAGATGGTGGCCGGCCCCGAAGCCGCTTCGAAACGGCCCTTCGGCATCTTCGAAATAAAGCGGTTGAGCGGCTCTTCCTTCTCCATGCCAAGCGAGGAATCGTAGTCACCGCACATGCCGGCATCCGATATATAGGCCGTGCCGCCATTGAGAATCTGCGCGTCGGCGGTCGGCACATGCGTATGCGTGCCGACGACGAAGCTCGCGCGACCATCGACGAAATGGCCGAAGCACTGCTTCTCGCTCGTCGCCTCAGCATGGAAATCGAAGATAATGGCATCGGCCTGTTCCTTCAGCGGACAGGCATCGAGGATGGCTTCTGCCGATTTGAAGGGATCGTCCAGCTCCGGATGCATGAAGACCCGGCCCATGATGTTGGCAACGAGGACGCGGGCGCCATTGCGGGCATAATAGATACCGGAGCCGCGACCGGGCGTGCCGGCCGGATAGTTGGCGGGGCGCAGGAACTGGTCGTGGCGCTCGCAGAAAACGACGGCTTCCTTCTGGTCCCAGACATGATTGCCCGTCGTCACGACATCGGCGCCGGCATTGATCGTCTCGAGGAAGATATCCTCGGTAATGCCGAATCCGCCGGCGGCATTCTCGCCGTTGACGATGACGAAATCGAGCTTCAGGTCGGATACGAGCCCCGGCAGGCGTTCCCACACCGCGCTTCGTCCCGTCTTGCCGACCATGTCACCCAGAAAAAGCAGCCGCATTCGCTATCCAATCACTTCCGAAACGAAACTGAGTCCGCTCTCGGTCAAAATCGCGTCAAGACGGACATCATGCGGCTCAGCCGGTACTGATGGCACTTCTTGGCAATCGAATGCAATGCCGATCAGCTGGGGATTCAACCCTTTTTGATGCAACCGCTCGATCGCGCGATCATAATAGCCGGCCCCATAGCCGATGCGATGGCCGGTGTTGTCGAACGCCGAAAGGGGTACGAGCATGACATCCGGGTCCAGTTCTTCCGCATCAGGTCCCGGCCCAAAGGTCCCAAACCCACTTTGGACTAACGCCGCACCCGCAACGAGCTCCCGGAAGACGATCGTGCTGCGGTCGAGGATCACAGGCACGCAAAGCCGCCCGCCGCGCTCCCGCAGCCGCGCCATCAATGGCCTTATATCCACTTCGGAGCGGATCGGCAGGAAGCCGGAGACAACCCTTCCCGGTTCGACATCGATGACATCGCCGCCATGGGCAAGCATGGCAAGGCCTTTTTCGATACGCTCATCGGCCGGGATGGCATCGCGCGCCGCCAGGCATTCGTTGCGATATCGGGCTTTCAGCTCTTTAGGGGTCATCGGATCCTAGCGAAATTCATGAGATCACGAAAACATAATGAGCCGGCGGCCTATTGCAATGCGCGAAAGCGACATGCAAGCCCGCCGGTGAATGCGCGATGAGATCAATCCCTGTGAAGGATCGACAACAGACCTTCGCCAGCCACGTGTGCCCGGACGTTTTCATAATTCTGCAGCATCGTGTGATTGGTTTCGATCGGATGCGAATGCGTCGCGGTGATAACAAGCACATCGGCACCCGCCGCCTCGCCCGCCTTGACGCCGGCCAAGACGTCTTCAAACACCAGACATTCCGAAGGGCTGAGGCCAAGGCGCTGCGCGCCGAGGATATAGCCTTGCGGATCAGGCTTGCCGACCTTCACATCCTCGGCCGTGACGATGAAGCGCGGCACCGGGATCCCCGCAGCGTCCAGCCGCGCCAGCGCCAGACGATAGGGCGACGAGGTAACGATCGCCCAGCGCTCCGGCGGCAGTGACGCGAGGAAATCGACGGCGCCCGGCAGTGCGACCACACCCTCGACATCGGCAATCTCGGCTTCGGTGATCTTCAGTGCCTCCGCGACCGGATCGACGCCAGGCAGATTCAACTGGCCAATCGTATCAACACCGCGCTTGCCATGCATGGTCGGCATAAACTTTTCGACATCGAGACCCTTGCCGCGGGCCCAATTGCCCCAGACGCGCTCGGCGGCCGCGATCGAATTGATGATCGTGCCGTCCATGTCGAACAGGAAACCGGAATAGGTCTTGGTGAAGGCGGAGGACGATGCAGCGGACAAGGGTGGGCCTTTCTGGATCTGACGGCGAGCGGCGTCGTAAAACAGGCGCTCATGCTATGCGCCCTTCCCGACTAGCGGCAGCCGCGGCAAGAAGCAAATGAATGCTGCGCCGGGCATCCGGGAAAAGGCATCTGCCTGTGGTGACGGGGAAGGACGGGAAGGAACGCGGCAATAAGGGTGCCGCGCGCCATGAGTGCTATTCGCCAAGGCGGCTCTTCAGGCCATTGATGATATGGTTCGCCAGGGCCTCGTAGTCGTCATCGAAATGATGACCGCCATCCATGGCGATGACTTCGGCGCCGGTGCCCTTCAGCACCGGGCATGCGACGTCCTCGTCATCGTCCTTGCCGTAGACGCACTGCACCATCTTCGGATTGACGGACTTGAGGTCATTGACGGGATCGCCGCCCTTGCCCGCGCTTGAAGCGCCAAGCCAGCCCATCACCGAGATCACATAGTCGACCTTCTGCGACAGCGACAGCAGCGACATCTGGACGATCTTGTCCTTTTCGGCCTGCTTCAGGCGGTTATAGCTCGCCGGCAACACATCGGCGCCGAAGGAATAACCCACCAGCACCACATGCTTGACCTTGAAGCGCTTGGTGTAGAAATCGATGATCCGGGCAAGGTCATCGGCCGTCTGCTGCGGATCGCGCTCCGACCAGAAATAGTGCAGGGAATCGATGCCCACGACCGGGATGCCCTGATCCTGCAGGTAGCTGCCGACTTCCTTGTCGATATCGCGCCAGCCGCCATCACCCGAATAGACGATCGCAAGCGTATCCTCGGTCGGCGTGGTTTCCATAACGTCGAGAGGAAGGCCGAGCGGCGACTTGGAGCTGTCGATCGACTTCATCAGGTCGGCGAGCGAAGCCTCGAGCGCCGCATAGGTATCTGCATTGCCGGAATCGGTCGACTGGACGTCGGGGTGCTCCTTCTGGATCTCCTCGACATGGTCGCGACCATCCTTCGGTGCATTCGGCGTGAAGGTCACGAGGATAGGATTGGGCAAAGCGCCTTCCTGCAAGCCCAGGGAGACCATGTCGCCATCGGTCTTCTTTTCGGCAGGCGTGCAGAGCTCCTGCTTCAGCCCGATGCCGGCTGTCGGATCGACGGCCAGCGTGCCGGCGACCGTCGCATCCGGCGTCTGGGCGGCAATGGTCAGCGCCATGGCGCCGCCCGCGCCGACGCCGGCAATGATGGGCAGCTGATAGGTGCTGTCGGCAAAGGAGCGCTGCACCTGCTGGCTCAGCGATTCCAGATCCGCGACGATATAGATGCAGCCGTCATTCTGACTGACGTCGTATTTGTTGAGCGAAGCCAGAAAGGACGGATAGTCGATGCCGATGACCAGCGAGCCGCTGGCGACGAGTTTATCGGCGACCGCCTTTTCCTTGTCGCTCCAGCCGGCGAGGTCTGAAATCAGAATGACTTCGCTCGTCACCTTGCCCTGCGGACGCATGATATGCGGCGCCGGAATCACGCCCAGATCGTATTTGGCATCGTCAGCTTCAGCCCGGGCCGAGCCTGATACCAGAAGGCCCAGCGACACCATGCCTGCGAAAGCCAACGACATTGCGTATTTCAAGATCATTTCCTCACGACCCCCTTAAGTCCGCCTCCGATGAGGAATGTGGCATCCATCAACGCGATCATTGGACTGACACCTCCCGAAACAGCCAGATAGCGCGGCTGCCATTCGGGATGGAATTTGGATTTGAAGGCACGAAGCCCCTTGAAGTTGTAGAAGCGCTCGCCGTGTTCGAACACAGTCCCCCCGACCCTGTCCCAAACCGGCGCCGATTCCCGTCTCGACATGCCCGACAGCGGCGCCATGCCGAGGTTGAAACGCTGAAAGCCCTGTTCCTTAAGGTATTCGAGAATCTGCACGAACAGAAAATCCATCGAACCCTTCGGGGCATCGGGCGAAAAACGCATCAGGTCGACGGAACCCTCCTCCTTGGTTTCCGTCATCAGAATATTCGCAAATGCGACGATCTTTCCATCCTTTTTCAAGACGCCGATCAGCTGCGAACACACATAATCCGGATCGAACGCGCCAAGCGAAAAGCTCTTTTCCTTGGCATTGTGATCGGAGAGCCATGTGTCCGACACATGGGCAAGCTCATCCATAGCAGCGGGTATATCTTGAGGCTCGATAACGGCAAATTCTAGTCCGTCGCGAACCGCACGGCTCGCGGTCTGCCTGAGGTTGGCCCATTTGCCGCCCTTCAGCTCGAAATTGGCGAGGTTGACCACGGCCAATTCACCCAGCTTGAAGGCGCGCAAACCGGCATCCGCGCAATAGGACAGAAGCGCCGGCGAAATCTGGTAGAACACCGAGCGGCATCCCGCGGCTCGCGCGGCCTCGACGAAGCGCCAAATGAGATCGGGGAGCGCCTGACGCGGGCCGACCGGATCGAACAACGCAATCCAGGAACGGCCCTGCTTGCCGTACATGATGAAGGCATCGCCCTTTTCCGAGAACATGATGCTCTTGTCGCCCATGCGCACCAGATTGGCGTCGGCGACACCCTGCTTGCGGACGATTTCCACGGCGCGCGTCACCGCATCGTCGGTCACGGGCTCCAGCCGCTTTGTCGCGGGACGCAACAGGCTGAAGATCGCGATCGCCGAGGACAGGATGGAAATGCCAAGGGCTGCTCGAAGGCCGCGCGGCGCCTCGTCGGCAAACTCGAACTGCCACCAGAGCTGGTTGCTGTATCCGACATCGCGATAGACGAAAAACAGGACCACGATAGCGCCGATGCAGATGACGGCAATCGCCGTCAGCCATCCTGCGGTGAGCGTCTGGTTGAGAAGCGAAGCCGGCCGCTTGAACAGGCGACGGCTGACGACGAGATTGAAGACGAAGAAGGCGAGCAGCCCGGCCTCGACGAGGGCAATGGCCTTCAGCAGCGACAGGAACAGGGCGAGCAGCGACGAGAAAATCGAGACCCACCAGGCGCCGTCGAGACGCTGGCTGAGGCCGCGCGCTGCGACGATGATCGCAAGGCCGAGAAGGCTCGACAGGAAATGCGCGCTTTCGACGAGCGACAGCGGCAAGTAATCGGAAAGCACGATCAGGTTCCGGTCCGGCGTCGGCGTCACGCTCGAAAAGACCAGCATCATGCCGAGCAGCAGGGCAAAGGCCGACAGCAATTGCGGCATGAGGCGAGCGCCGATGCGGCGCATGCTCGAAGCGACGGGATGATCGACGAAACGGCGCAGCTCCGCCACCGAGATCGCGGCAATCGCGATGACGAGCGGAATGACGTTGTAGATGACGCGGTAGAGGACCAGCGAGCTCAGAACCGCATCCGCGTTCACCGAGCTGCCGAGCCAGGCAATGATGATCGTCTCGAAGACGCCGAAGCCAGCCGGGACATGGCTCAACACGCCAAGACCGACGGCGATGGCATAGATGGCGAAGAAGCCCGGCCAGCCGATCGACGATTCCGGCAGCAGCACGTAGAGCACGGAAGCCGATGCGGCGATATCGAATGCGGTGACGAGGAACTGCCGGGACCAGGTGCGCGAATCCGGAAGACGGACGGCGATCGGCCCGATGCGAACCTCGCGGCCGTTGCGCCCGGCATGGACGACGAAGGCCAGTGCCGCAAGAATGGCGATGGCAACCAGCCGCAACCACAATCCATCGACATTGATCAACGGGCCGATCTCGTCGGCGATAATAAGCAACGCAATGGCGCCGACGGCTGCCAGCCCGAGACCGAAGGCGAGCGTCACGAAGGCGATGACGCGGGTGATGTCATCGGGTGACAGGCCGAGCCGGGTATAGGCGCGATAGCGGATCGCACCCGCGCTGAGCGCACCGAAGCCGGCGGTATTGCCGACCGCATAGGCGCTGAAGGAGGTCAGCGCCACATGCGGGAACGGTAACCGCTTGCCGATATAGTCAAGCGCGTTCTGGTCGTAGAAGATCAGGGAAGCAAAACTCAGGCCGGTGAATAGCAGCGCGAGCAGCACCGATGAGATCTTCGTTGTCGTCAAGGCGTGGACGACGTCGTCATAGCGCACTTCATTGGTCAGGTCGTAGATCGCATAGCCGGCGATGCAGAAGACGGCGACAGTGAGAACGGCGATGATCAGCGCGCGATAGCGGTTCAGCAAACCGACGATACCGCCGCGCTCTTCCAATTCCTCATCGGCATTTTCCAGATCGATTGGGCTCGACATGTTCTACCTGTTTATAGTGACCTTCGTCGGTCCCGATCGTTGCGAATATCCAGTAACACCGACGATGCGTCTTCGTGTTGCTGCATACACTTCTTTCGATAGGCCCGTTGTGACGCGCGCTCCCATCGTTCTGAATTTAGGCAATTTTGGCGCAGGCCCCGTTCCACCACCAATGAATCTGCTATTATTTAAAGGATTTTGTCATTCACCCGGCTTTTGAGCTTATCCACACACAAAAATGATCTTCCCATTCCCCCTGAACGTTGCTCCCTATCAGGAATCCGCGGCGCGGTCACCTGCAGTCGCCGCCGTCCACTCAGGCATTGCCTCCCACCGGCAGACCATCCAAGCCGGGTCGTTCGGCAAGATTCCAATCAGGCGGCATCATCAGGCCAAAATGAAACCGGCCGCCGGCACGGGTTGGTGCGGGCGAGCCGGAAGCATGTTTTGTCGATGTCGAGATTCCTTCAACGATCCGGCGCTTGCGCCGGCTCACCGCGCATCTCGCTCAGGAAAAAGCCTTCGCGCAGGTTGATGCCGTATTCGACGAAGGCCTTCATGCAGCAAAGCATCTGCGTCCAACCCTCGCAATTCAGATAGGTGCCGCGACGGCCGGCTTCGTCCTCGCGCCAGCCGGATTCCTCGATAATGACAAGCGTGCCGCCATCGTCCAAGGCATCGAACGTCATCTCCACTCTGGTCCTGTAACGGACACCGTCTTCCCCGGTGCCGCCTTCCCAGTGGAAGACGATGCGCCTGTTCTCCTCGACTTCATTGACTTCGACGGGCGCATTTTTCCACCAGATGACGGTGGTTCCCGCCACGAGCGGCGCGCTGGCGCCGCCGACGGTGGTGAAATAGCTCGAAAGCTTCTTCGGATTGACGACCGCATCGAAGACTTCGTCGACCTTGCGGCCGATCCGTCCTGAAATCCGAACGTTCAATGCCATGGCATTTCCTCCGTTATCTGTCTGTCGCTATCGCTCCATTGCGAGCGGCCTTATTATGTTATAAAAACATAACATGTCAAACGAATCGGATAGCGACCTCATCTTCAAGGCACTCGCCCATCGTCGCCGGCGCGAAATCCTGGACATGCTCAAGGATGCGCCGCGCACCACGGGCATGCTCTGCGAAACCTTCACGGATATGGACCGCTGTACTGTCATGCAGCATCTGAAAGTGCTGGAGGAAGCGGATCTCGTGATCGCCAAAAAGGACGGACGCGAGCGCTGGAACCATCTGAACAGCCTGCCGATCAAAAAGATCCACGACCGCTGGATCAGCGCTTATGCCAGCCATGCGCTATCTATCCTCGATCGACTGAAAAGCGATTTGGAAGATTGAAAAGGGAAATGATGGCGCGGTCGACGCAAGCCGGATTTATACCGCACCAGCTCGATGCAACAGTTGCTCCAGCCTGTCACTCGTTCCATCCCCATCGAGCGGGGTATAGACCACCAGCTTCATATCGGCGCGATCCATGACGGCAAGCGCGGTATATTCGAATGTCATGAGGCCACCTTCGGGATGGCGCAGGCGCTTGTGACCGGTCAATGGCCGCAACACGTCTTGCCTCGGCCACCAAGCCCGAAATTCCGGACTTGCCTGCGTCAAACCGGTGATCAGCCGCTCGAAATCCGGATCACCGGCATAACGGGCACTATCGGCACGAAACATCGCCAGCGAATTCGCAGCCACAATCTCCCAATCGACCAATAGCTGCCGATGGGCGGGATCGGTGAATACCCGATGGATGCTGTTGCGCGCATCGCCCTGCAACCGGCTGTAATCGCCGAATATTGCGACTGCCGCCGCGTTCCAGGCCAGCACATCCCAGCGCCGGCCGAGAACATAGGCGGGCTGGCCCTTAAGGCTCGCAAGCATGCGCAGCAACGCATCCGGCACATCCTCGGGTCCGCGCGACGGAACCTCCGCCGACGGCCGGTCGCTCAGCGTAAAAAGATGCCGCCGCTCGGCCGGATCGAGACGCAGCGCGTCGGCCAGCGCCGAAAGAACCTCCGCGGAGGCGCGTACGTCCCGGCCTTGTTCCAGCCATGTGTACCAGGTGGTGCCGACACCGGCGAGCAACGCCACCTCTTCACGCCTGAGCCCCGGCGTGCGGCGTCGAAACCCCTCAGGAAGCCCAACGCCTGCCGGGGTCAATTTTTCTCGGCGAGAGCGCAGGAAGGCAGCGAATTCGCGGCGCCTGGCTTCGAGAATGGTCTGGTTTTGATTGATGGTCATCGCTCATCATAGCAGGATTAATACTAGGATAAAACCGGAACTGTTTGTCGCCTCGGCAAGCTGCCAAATATCGGATGCAAACTATATGGAGGCTGTTGCGATGGACATGAGCGGCAAGACGATCCTGATCACGGGCTCGACCGATGGCGTCGGTCGGCGGATTGCCGAAAGACTGGCGGAGACGGGTGCCAGGGTGCTGATCCACGGCCGCAACCGGGCGCGGGCCGAAGAGGTAGTCTCCGGCATTCGCGATAAAGGCGGCAATGCGGCCATCTATCTCGCCGACTTCTCCTCGCTGGACGAAGTCCGCGCACTTGCCGATGCCGTCGAACGCGACCATGATCGCCTTGACGTCCTCATCAACAATGCCGGCATCGGCACCAGCGGCGGCGCCGCGGGACGCCAGGAGAGCCGCGATGGGCATGAGCTGCGCTTTGCGGTGAATTATCTCGCCGGCTTTCTGCTGACGCGCCGCCTCCTGCCGCTGTTGAAGGCAAGCACTCCCGCCCGCATCGTCAATGTTTCCTCGGTCGGTCAACAGGCCATCGACTTCTCCGATGTCATGCTGACATGCGGCTATAGCGGCGTGCGCGCCTATTGCCAGAGCAAGCTGGCGCAGATCGCCTCCACCTTTGATCTTGCCGAGGAGCTGGCCGGTTCCGGCGTCACCGCCAACTGCCTGCACCCGGCAACCTATATGGACACGACCATGGTGCGCCAGGCAGGTGTCGCACCGCTGAGCTCCGTCGATGAGGGCGCCGATGCGATCCTCAATCTGGCTGTCGGCAACGCCTTGGAAGGGCGCACAGGCCTCTATTACGACGGACTGCGCCCGTCCCGCGCCATCGCCCAGGCCTATGATGCGACCGCGCGACAGAACCTGCGAACACTCAGCCAAAGCCTTACCCAGCTCGCCTGAGCGGTAACCTTCCCACAACTTCCCCAGCCCAGAAAGGAGACACTCATGTCGTCTCAACACGCAGTTATTGTCGGCGGTTCATCCGGTATCGGCCTTGCGACCGCAGCCCATCTTCTCGAAAAAGGATATCGCGTCACGATCACGGGTCGCGACGCGGCGAAACTCCAGGTAGCCGCACAAAGCCTGCATGGCGATGTCACCGCCACCGTCATGGATGCGGCCGACTTTACCGGTCTTGTCAAAGCCTTCCAGGCAATTGGACCGCTGGATCATCTCGTCCTGGCACTGGGCGGCGGAAATGGGGCCGGTCCCTTCGCCACCGTTGATCTCGCCGATGTCAGAAAAGGTTTCGAGCAGAAGACGTTGGCGCACTTCGCCTGTGCCCAGGCTTGCCTTCCCCATCTCTCGAGACAGGGCAGCATCACCTTCGTCTCCGCCGTATCGGCGCAGGCGGCCATGCCCGGAACCGCAGGCCTCGGAGCCATCAATGCCGCCATTGCCGCCTTAGCACCGATCCTCGCCGTCGAACTCAAGCCCATCCGGGTGAACTGCGTTTCCCCAGGGGTCGTCGACACGCCCTGGTGGGATTTCCTATCCGCGGAGCAGAAAGAGCCCACCTTCGCCGGCTTCGCGGCACGCACCCCGGTTGGCCGCGTCGGTAGCCCACGGGAGATCGCCGAAGCCATCGCCTTCCTGATCGGCAACGGCTTCACAAGCGGTCATACGCTGATCTGCGACGGCGGCATCCGGCTCGGCCAGTAATCCCCAGCACCATTGCCGGCCACACCCGCGATGGCGCTTCAGCCATTGCGGGCATCCGCCTGAAGCTGCGTGAGGATTTCGATCAGTCTTGGCGCCATTTCACGGATTTCGACCAGATGGATCGAGCTCAGCGCTTGAAGAACCTCTTCGGACTTATCCGTCAATTGCAGGGTCTGGCGGCGCTTGTCCGTGGGGTCGGGATGGCGGGTGACATAGCCGCCATCGATCAGCCGTCCCACAAGCTCCGTCGCCGTATGCGGCGCAATCAGCAGCTTTTCCGCCAGCATGCCGATAGTCATCGCCTCGCCGGCGCTGTTCCCCTTGATGGCAAGCAACGCCTGATGCTGCTGCGGCGGCAAACCTGCCTCATGCGCCGCCGAGGTGCTGAAATCCATGAACTTGCGCAGGGTATGGCGCAGTGTCGCCAGCGCCTCGTAATCCGCCTGAGAAAGGCTTTTATCCAAACGTCGCACCATCAAATCGTCCTCATTGCCGCAGTTCGCGGTCCTACAGCATGTCGCGCAGAATGTTCAGCGGTTCTGCAGCAACATCGCGCTCCAGATCAAGGAACTATAGTGCCGAAAACGAATCTTGCAGATCGCGATACGCTTTGGTTGATTTATATCGCATTACGATATATTTGCCATCTCGAAGCGGGGAGCGGCTGAAAAGGACGGCCCCGCGCTTGGAGCATTCCAGGAAAAGTGCGCAGCGGTTTTCCGTCCGGAATGCGTAAAAACAGGAAGATAGAGCGCTTTCGCTATTCGAAGAAAAGTGAAAGCGCTCTGGCACAGAAGGCCTCCAATGCAGGACACCCCCATCCAACCAAGTCACAGTCACGATTTCTCTGCCGGCGCCTCGCGCAAGGACAATGGCGATTTCACCACGGACAAGCGCGTCTTGGTGCTGATTGCCATGGCGCTCGTCGTGGGCACGGGCGGCGCCTTCGCCGCCTGGGTGCTCATCAATCTCATCGCACTCGTCAGCAATGCCGTCTGGCTGTTCAAGATCAGCACCGAGCCGTTGTCCTTCACCATGGTGACGCGCTCGCCCTGGATGGTCGCCGCGCCCGTTCTCGGCGGCATCGTCATCGGCCTCATGGCGCGATACGGCTCTGAGAAGATCCGCGGCCACGGCATTCCCGAAGCCATCGAGGCGATCCTGATCGGCGGCAGCCGCATGTCGCCGAAAGTGGCGGTGCTGAAGCCACTATCGTCGGCAATCTCGATCGGCTCCGGCGGCCCCTTCGGCGCGGAAGGTCCGATCATCATGACGGGCGGTGCCATCGGCTCGCTCTTCGCACAGCTCTTTCATATGAGTGCGGCCGAGAGAAAGACCCTGCTCGTCGCCGGCGCCGCAGCCGGTATGACCGCGGTCTTCGGCACGCCGATCGCCGCCGTCATGCTCGCAGTCGAACTGCTGCTGTTCGAATGGAAGCCGCGCAGCTTCATCCCCGTCGCGGTCGCGGCCTGCGTTTCGGTCGTCTGGCGTCCGTTGCTGATCGGCGGCGGCGCGTTGTTTCCCGCCCATTTCGATGTGCCGCTCTCCTGGTGGGGCGTCGTGCTCGCCGCCGGCCTCGGCATTATCTCGGGCCTGCAGTCCGGCCTGCTGACGACCCTGCTCTATAAGATCGAGGATGCCTTCGAAAAGCTGCCGATCCACTGGATGTGGTGGCCAGCACTTGGCGGCCTCATCGTCGGGGTCGGCGGATTGATCGAGCCGCGTGCGCTGGGCGTCGGTTACGACATCATCGCCGATCTCCTGCACAGCCATGTCACCATCGGCGCCGTGCTGGCGATCCTGCTGGTCAAGGCAGGCATTTGGCTGGTGGCACTATCCTCTGGCACATCGGGCGGTGTCCTGGCGCCGCTGCTCATCCTCGGCGGCACGCTCGGCTGGCTGGTGGGCCTTACCCTGCCCGGCGATCCCGGCTTCTGGGCGATGCTCGGCATGGCCGCAATGATGGGCGGCACCATGCGCGCGCCGCTCACCGGCACCTTCTTCGCCGTCGAACTGACGGGAGACACCAGCGCAATGGTGCCTCTGCTTGCCGCGACAGTCGCGGCCTATGCCGTCACCGTGCTGCTGCTGCGCCGCTCCATCCTCACGGAAAAGATCGCGCGGCGCGGCCAGCACATCACCCGCGAATATGGTGTCGACCCGTTCGAACTGACGCGCGCCCGCGATATCATGATCGCCAAGGTGGACACCCTGCCCGCCTCCATGCGCCTGTCGGAAGCGCTGGCGCAGATGACGGAGCAGCCGGATGCGCATCGCTTCTATCCGGTCGTCGGGGACAACGATCGCCTCGTCGGCATGATTTCGCGCGCCGACGCCCTGCGCTGGCAGAGCGAGCCGGATCTGATGGATCAATCGCTCTATGACGTGATCTCGGATACGTCGCTCCCGGTCGCCCATGCCGACGATACGGTCGGGCGCGTCGCGGATATCATGATCCATGCCGATACGGGACGCGTTCCCGTCGTCGAGGCCCAGACCGGCCGCCTCGTCGGCCTGATCGCCCGCAAGGACCTGCTGCGGCTGCGCAGCGCGACGAACCGGGCGGAACTCGAGCGCGGTGCCTATCTCAGGTCGAAAGGATAAGGGGAGGAGGAGTGGCGTCAGCGCGGCGGAAGAACTGCGCGGCGCCTTCCTTGGCCATCTGCTGGAAAATTGGCCATCAGCCGGAAAATTCGAGAGCGATCCACGACGACCGATGGATGTTTACGATCCTGGGTGCCTACAAACGTAGGTGGGCACCGTGTGTCCAGGCCCACAGGCCTAGTCAGGGACAGCTCCCTTTGGATCGAGTATGGCCCCAGGGATTGTGGTTCCTGTCGGGAAGCGCAGACCGCTTGAGCTATATAGAGCGAATTACGCCGTCGCACCAGAGGCCCGCAGTTGGCATCCGCAGAAATAAACTTTAAGCCTGCTCGGCGCCCGGCCGCTCCAGAAGCTTCTCGGTAATGCCGTGAATGCGCATCGTCACCTCGTCGATGACGCTTGCCAGTGTTTCCTCCGCGCGCGCATTGGCGGCCACGGTCGTATCCCGGCTGCTGGTCAGGGTTTCCAGTTCGGCCTCCAGCGAAGACACGCGCCGCGTCAATTCGCTCACCTCGTCCATGATCATGATGCCGGCCATGACCGTCACCCGCAGATCGCCGATTTCGCCGAACTGGCTCTTCAAATGCATGACATAGCGGTCGAAGCGATTGGCGAGATCCGTCAGATGGTCTTCCTGCCCCTCTTCGCAGGCCATCCGGTAGGCTTTGCCGTCGATCGTTACCGTTACTTGCGCCATTCGACTTTCCGATCACTGCCGCGCTGCGACGGCTGCCTCCCGAGGGATCAGCGGTCCAGCACGGCTCTTATGGTTTCCATCGCCGTAACCAGCCGGCGCGACACTTCACGATTGACCTCCTCGAGCCGGTTCGCGCGGAACTCGGCCTGATCCAATTCCTGGGCAAGGCGCGAACGGTCGGCGTGAACCCTCCGGACCTCGCCTTCTATATCGCTCTGTGCCCGTTCCCGCTCGAACCGTCCGTCGACGGCGCTCTCCAAAGTCGAGAGTGCCTGGCGCAATTGGGCGAGCGCCGCATCCACCGTTTTGCCTGAAGGTGTCATACCCTTCGCTTCTCCGCGCAAGGCCCGAATCAAAACATCCGGCCACTTGTCTGATTTCGCAACAATATTCAACTCGGCAACAGCACGTCAATAAAGGCTGTCATGTGACACCCCTCCTATTCTGTGGATGAATACCGCCTTTTCCGGCTGCACAGGCCTTGTCGCACTATTGTCGTCTTTTGTAAAAGTGAACGGGCAAATGTTAAAAAATTGCCGCGGGAGGGTCTGATTGAGCCCTCGATTTGTTGACTTGCTCGCCCTAACTGCTATGTCTCAGCCGCCTGAGGCGACGTTGGAAATGACGTTCGGAAGAGCGTCGCCTTTCACCCGCCTTTCAACCGATGGCCCTCCTTCCCAAGCGTGCGGCCATCCCCCGAACCCGGAACATTGCGGAAAAACCCATGAACTCTCGCGAACAACACGACCGGATGGCGAATGCGATCCGTTTCCTTGCCATGGATGCTGTCGAGAAGGCCAATTCCGGTCACCCCGGTTTGCCGATGGGGATGGCCGATGTCGCCACCGTTCTCTTTGGCAAATATCTGCGCTTCGATCCGAAGAACCCCCATTGGCCGGACCGCGACCGTTTCGTCCTGTCGGCTGGCCACGGCTCGATGCTGCTCTATTCGGTCCTTTACCTCACCGGCTATCCGGACATGACGGTCGATGAGCTGCAGCGCTTCCGCCAGCTCGGCTCCAAGACCGCGGGCCATCCCGAATATGGTCATGCCACCGGCATCGAAACCACGACCGGCCCGCTCGGCCAGGGCATTGCCAATGCCGTCGGCATGGCGATCGCCGAACGCAAGCTGCGCGAGGAATTCGGCGCCGACCTGCAGGATCACTACACCTATGCCATGTGCGGTGACGGCTGCCTGAT
Source organism: Rhizobium sp. CCGE531 (assembly GCF_003627795.1). NCBI lineage: Bacteria > Pseudomonadati > Pseudomonadota > Alphaproteobacteria > Hyphomicrobiales > Rhizobiaceae > Rhizobium > Rhizobium sp. CCGE531. Next base: position 3,130,458 of record NZ_CP032684.1, read on the forward strand.
GGAAGGCATCAGCCATGAGGCGATCGCGCTTGCCGGCCACCTCAAGCTCAACAAGCTGGTCCTGTTCTGGGACAACAACTCCATCACCATCGACGGCGCCGTCTCGCTGTCGGATTCGACCGACCAGGTCATGCGCTTCAAGGCCGTTCACTGGAACACGATCGAAGTTGACGGTCACGACCAGGCCGCCATCAGCGCCGCCATCGAAGCCGCCCACCAGTCCGACCGCCCGACGCTGATCGCCTGCAAGACGATCATCGGCTTCGGCGCTCCGAACAAGCAGGGCACCCACAAGGTCCACGGCTCGCCGCTCGGCGCCGAGGAAATCGCCGCGACCCGCGTCGCGCTCGACTGGCCCTACGAGCCTTTCGTCATTCCGAACGACATCCTCGGTGAATGGCGCGCCGCCGGTGAACGCTCCATCGGCACGCGCGAAGCCTGGGAAGGCCGCCTTGCCGCCGCCGATGCGGCCAGGAAGGCCGAATTCAACCGCCGCTTCGCCCATGAGCTGCCTGCCGGTTTCGACGCCGCCATCAGCGACTACAAGAAGAAGCTCGCCGAAACCAAGCCGACGGTCGCCACCCGCAAGGCATCGGAAGACGCGCTCGAAGTCATCAACGGCTTCCTGCCGGAAACGCTCGGCGGCTCCGCCGACCTGACGCCGTCGAACAACACCAAGACCAGCCAGATGAAGTCGATCACCCCGACCGATTTCTCCGGCCGCTACATGCACTGGGGTATCCGCGAACACGGCATGGCAGCTGCCATGAACGGCATCGCGCTGCACGGCGGTCTGATCCCCTACAGCGGCGGCTTCCTGATCTTCTCGGACTATTGCCGCCCGCCGCTGCGCCTGGCCGCCCTGATGGGCATCCGCTCCATCCACGTCCTGACGCATGATTCCATCGGCGTCGGCGAAGACGGCCCGACCCACCAGCCGGTCGAGCAGGTCGCCAGCCTGCGCGCCATCCCGAACTTCCAGCTGTTCCGCCCTGCGGACGCAACGGAAACGGCCGAATGCTGGCAGATCGCCATCAAGACGACGAACCGTCCGTCCGGCCTTGCGCTGACCCGCCAGAACCTGCTGGCCGCTCGTACCGAATACAGCGAGAAGAACCTCTGCGAACTCGGCGCTTACACGCTGGCAGGCAATGCCGACGCCAAGGTGACGATCTTCGCTTCGGGCTCTGAAGTCGAACTCGCCGTTGCCGCCCGCACCGTTCTCGAAGGCAAGGGCGTCTCCACGCGCGTCGTCTCCGTTCCCTGCACCGAACTCTTCTTCGAGCAGCCGGACGCCTACCGCAAGGACATCATCGGCAATTCGCCGGTCAAGGTTGCCGTCGAAGCCGGCGTTCGCGAAGGCTGGGATGCCTTTATCGGACCGGAAGGCGCCTTTATCGGCATGAAGAGCTTCGGCGCTTCCGCTCCGTACAAGGACGTCTACAAGCATTTCGGCATCACGACGGAGGCCGTTGTCGCCGCCGCCGAGGCAAAGCTTTCCTGAGGGCGCTGACAAGCGCTCTCAAATCCAATAGATAAACACCCTGAGTGAACGGGAGTGAATTTCAATGACTGTAAAAGTTGCCATCAACGGCTTTGGCCGCATCGGCCGTAACGTTCTGCGCGCAATCGTCGAATCCGGCCGCACCGATATCGAAGTCGTCGCCATCAACGACCTAGGCCCGGTCGAGACCAATGCCCACCTGCTGCGTTACGATTCCATCCACGGTCGCTTCCCGGCCGAAGTGAAGGTCGAAGGTGACACAATCATCGTCGGCGGCGGCAAGCCGATCAAGGTCACGGCGATCAAGGACCCGGCAACCCTGCCGCACCGCGATCTCGGCGTCGACATCGCGATGGAATGCACCGGCATCTTCACGTCTCGCGACAAGGCTGCCGCCCACCTGACGGCCGGTGCCAAGCGCGTCATCGTTTCGGCTCCTGCTGACGGCGCCGACCTGACCGTCGTTTTCGGCGTCAACCACGACCAGCTCACCAAGGAGCACTTGGTCATCTCCAATGCTTCCTGCACCACGAACTGCCTGGTGCCGGTGGTCAAGGTTCTTGACGACGCCGTCGGCATCGACCACGGCTTCATGACGACGATCCACTCCTACACCGGCGATCAGCCGACGCTCGACACCATGCACAAGGACCTGTACCGCGCCCGCGCCGCAGCCCTGTCCATGATCCCGACGTCGACGGGCGCCGCAAAGGCCGTCGGTCTGGTTCTGCCGCATCTGAAGGGCAAGCTCGACGGCACGTCGATCCGCGTTCCGACCCCGAACGTCTCGGTTGTCGACTTCAAGTTCGTGGCCAAGAAGGCAACGACGGTCGGCGAAATCAACGAAGCCATCAAGGCTGCGTCGAACGGCAAGCTGAAGGGCATCCTCGGCTACACCGACGAGCCGCTGGTTTCCCGCGACTTCAACCATGACAGCCACTCGTCGATCTTGGCGACCGACCAGACCAAGGTCATGGAAGGCAACTTCGTGCGCGTCCTGTCCTGGTACGACAACGAATGGGGCTTCTCCAGCCGCATGTCCGACACGGCCGTCGCGCTTGCCAAGCTGATCTGATCATGGCCTTCCGCCCGCTCCTTCCGACGACAGTCCGCTGGCGTCCCATGGAAGGAGACGGGCTGGAGCACTTAACGATCGCTCCTATCGACAATGTCGGCGCCGCGGCCATCCGCGCCGCCGGCATTATCATTGGCGGACGCGGCGGCACGCCCTACGGCGTCTCCTACCGCATCGATTGCTCCGCCGAGTGGGCCGTTCTTTCCTTCTCCGTCGAAACCACCGATGGACGCCGTCTCGCGCTAAACTCGGACTGCAAGGGACATTGGCGCACCGAGGACGGCGTGGCGCTGCCGCAATTCGATGGCTGCATCGATATCGATCTCTACGGCTCACCCTTCACCAACAGCCTGCCGATCCGCCGGCTTGAGATGACGCCGGAAAGCGGAACCGCCAGGCTTTCCATGCTCTATTTCCCGTTCGACACGTTCGAACCGATGCGCGATGGGCAGCACTACACCTGCATCGTGCCGGAGAAACTTTATCGCTACGCCGCCGAAGACAGGGATTTCACCGTCGATCTTCCGGTCGACGCGGATGGGCTGGTGATCGACTATCCGATCTATTTCAGGCGCGTGGATGTTTGAGCTGCGGTATCGATATCGATACCCTTGCTCATTCGGCGAGCAGCGACGCTTGTGCATGGATCCTCGGGTCAAGCCCGAGGATGACGGAGCATTTGGGTTAGGCCGGCGGGCAGACGATAGTTTCTTAGATAAGAGTTCACTGTCGCAAAGCAGTCAATCAACGAAATGCATCTCCAAAGTCGCTATGTATCTTTGGCCTATCCTCAAGCACCGTCATCCTCGGGCTTGACCCGAGGATCCACGCACAAGCCTTTCGGTGTGTCTCTAAAGCATCGTGAGCACTAGTCGCAATTGCCCTTCAAAACGCCCCAATCTTTGCTCTCCCTGCCCTGCTATGGTCCAGATTTACCAATAAATTTTGGGTAGGAAGTCTCCCAGAGCATTCCAAGCCGCTTCGCCGTTCTGGCTAGGCGCATCACACCATGACGTCGCAATCGTCGGAGCGGGCTTCAGTCGTAAAGCTCTCTCTGAACGATGCCATATTTGCCAATGTGGCCGGCAAGACTGCATGATGGGATGACGAAGGGATTTCCGTATTCCGGGCTTTTGGCCCAGGAGCGGCGCACGGAAAGGGGAAGACAAGGTGGAGGCATTTTACGTCATCGTGCTGGTCAGCACGGTCCTTGTTCTCATTGCGGCCTTTTCCAGCCTTCTCGCCTTCCGCTTCGGCGCGCCCTTGCTGCTGCTTTTCCTGATGATCGGGCTTGCCGCCGGCACCGACGGGCTCGGCATCGAATTCTCCAACAATTATCTCGCCTATATTCTCGGTTCGCTGGCCCTCGCCATCATCCTCTTCGATTCCGGCTACGGCACGCCGATCCAGGCCCTCAAGCTTGCTGCGGCACCAGCGCTGACCATCGCCTCTGTCGGCGTCATCGTCACGGCGGCGCTGTTCGGCCTTGCCGCCACCTGGCTGCTCGGCTTCACCTGGCTGCAGGGCCTCCTGCTCGGCTCGATCGTCGCCTCGACGGATGCCGCGGCCGTCTTCTTCCTGCTGCGCATCGGCGGCATCAATATCCGCGACAAGGTGCGCTCGACGCTGGAAGTCGAATCCGGCACCAACGACCCGATGGCGATCTTCCTGACGCTCGCCTTGGTCGAGCTGCTGGCAAGCGGCGAAGGCTACGCCGGCATCAATCTCGCCATGCTCGCCACCTTCGTCCAGCAGATGGGGCTTGGCGTCATCCTTGGCCTGCTCGGCGGCATGATGATCGTGCTCATCGTCAGCCGGCTGGAAACCGATCGCGGCCTGACGCCCATCTTCGTGCTGGCGCTGGCGCTCCTCGTCTTCTCCTTCACCGGCGCCGTCGGCGGCAGCGGCTTCCTGGCCGTCTATGTCGCCGGCATCTATGCCGGCAATCGCAAAATGCCGGCCTCAGCCTCGATCAAGCGCTTCCAGGACGGCATGACATGGCTGGCGCAGATCATCATGTTCCTCGTCCTCGGCTTGCTCGCGACGCCGTCGCAATTCCCGGCCATCGCCATTCCCGCCGTGGCATTGGCTCTTTTCCTGATCTTCATTGCCCGGCCGATCGCCGTGTGGCTCTGCCTGCTGCCCTTCGACTACACCCAGCGCGAGACCGGCTTCGTCGCCTGGGTCGGCCTGCGCGGCGCAGTCTCCATCCTGCTTGCCATCATGCCCGTCCTCGGCAACCTGCAGGCCGGCCAGACCTATTTCAACGTCGCCTTCATCGTCGTGCTGGTGTCGCTGCTCGTCCAGGGCTGGACCATCAAGCCGATGGCGCGCCGCCTCGGCCTCATCATTCCGCCGCGCATGGGAGCGATCGACAAGGTCGAAGTCGACCTGCCCGGCACGGTCAACCACGAACTTCTCTCCTATCGTGTCGTGAAGGATAGTCCGGTTCTGCGCGGCGAGCGCATTCCGCGTTGGGCCATGCCCTCGCTCGTCATCCGCGACGGCAAATCCATGCGCTATCAATATGCCGGCCGCCTGCGCGAAAACGATATCGTCTATCTCTTCATCTCGCCCAATTATTCGCGGCTTCTCGACCGGCTTTTCGCCAGCCGCGCACCCGTCGACCCTGACGACGCCGAATTCTTCGGCGCTTTCTCGATCTCGCCGCTGCGCCCCGCCGCCGATCTCGATGCCGCCTATGGGCCTGGCCTGCTGAGCGAACAGGAAAAGGGGCTCACCATCGCCGAACTCATGCGCCATCGCCTGGGCGGCAAGGCCGACTATGCGGATCGCGTTCGCCTGGGCGAGATCATCCTCATCGTCCGTGATCTCGACGAGAACGACCATATTCAGTCGGTCGGCATGTCGCTCGAGGCGGTTGAACCGCCCGTCATCCTTCCGATCTTCATCAATCTCCACGATATTTTTAAGAACATTCGCGCTCACCTGCAAAAGCGCCGGGAACACCCGGAAGACGGCGTTTCAAACGATTCAAATGCCGGGAAAAACGACGCCTGAATGGCCTTGCGTCTCCGATCATCCGTAGTATGGTCGGCGCACTTTTCGCCACCAACAACATTGGATCCTCCCCATGGCAGCCTTCAAAACCCTCGACGATCTCACCGACATCACCGGCAAGCGCGTGCTCGTGCGCGTCGACCTCAACGTGCCGGTCAAGGATGGCAAGGTCACCGATGCGACCCGCATCGAACGTGTCGCTCCGACGATCCTCGAACTGTCCGAAAAGGGCGCCAAGGTCATCCTGCTTGCCCATTTCGGCCGCCCGAAGGATGGCCCCTCCCCGGACCTTTCGCTCGGTCTTATCGTGCCCGCCGTCGAGGAAGTTCTGGATCATGCCGTTCTCTTCGCCTCCGACTGCATTGGCGCTCCTGCCGCCGACGCGGTTGCTGGGATGAACAACGGCGACATCCTGCTGCTGGAAAACACCCGCTTCCACAAAGAAGAGGAAAAGAACGACGCAGCCTTCACCAAGGCGCTTGCCGCCAATGGCGATATCTACGTCAACGACGCCTTCTCGGCCGCCCACCGAGCGCATTCCTCGACTGAAGGCCTCGCCCACCTGCTGCCGGCCTATGCAGGCCGCACGATGCAGGCGGAACTCGAAGCCCTGGAGAAGGGCCTCGGCAATCCGGTCCGCCCGGTCGTCGCCATCGTCGGCGGCGCCAAGGTTTCCTCCAAGATCGACCTGCTGATGAACCTCGTGAAGAAGGTCGACGCGCTTGTCATCGGCGGCGGCATGGCGAACACCTTCCTCGCAGCTCGCGGCACCAATGTCGGCAAGTCGCTCTGCGAACACGATCTCGCCGACACCGCCAAGCAGATCATGATCGAAGCGGCCACGGCCGGCTGCGCGATCGTCCTGCCGGAAGACGGCGTCGTTGCGCGTGAATTCAAGGCCGGCGCTGATAACGAGGTCGTGGCGATCGAGGCCATCCCGGCCGATGCCATGGTGCTCGATGTCGGCCCGAAGTCGGTCGAGGCCGTCAACGCCTGGATCGGCCGTGCCACGACGCTGGTCTGGAACGGCCCGCTCGGCGCCTTCGAAATCGCTCCCTTCGATGCCGCAACCGTCGCGGCCGCCAAATATGCCGCCGAATGCACCAAGGCCGGCAAGCTGACCTCGGTCGCCGGCGGCGGCGACACCGTCTCGGCACTCAACCACGCCGGCGTTGCCGACGACTTCACCTATGTCTCGACGGCCGGCGGCGCCTTCCTCGAATGGATGGAAGGCAAGGTTCTTCCCGGCGTCGCCGTTCTGCAGTCTGCCAAGTAAACAAGCCTCTTTGCCATCATTGACGGAAGCCGCGAAAGCCAAGACTTTCGCGGCTTTTCCATGAGTGCTAGGATGACATCCGAAACATTCAAACGGTTGAAATCATTTCAATCGTTTCAATTAGTTAGCCTGCCATTTCCCTCCTTCTACACTTCTGTTATCGCCGATCTATATTGATCCTGTCGCCGACTGAAATCGCCTTGGAGAAACAAAATGAGCGAACGAATTGAAGACATTGCCGTAAAGATGGTTGCTGGTGGCAAGGGCCTCCTGGCGGCGGACGAATCCACCGCCACAAACAAGAAGCGCTTCGACACCATCTCTCTCGTATCAACGGAAGAGAGCCGCCGCGACTATCGCGAGATGCTCTTCCGCTCAGACGACGCCATGAAGAAGTACATCTCCGGCGTCATCCTCTATGAGGAAACCCTTTTCCAGAAGGCTGCGGATGGCACCCCCTTCGTCGACGTCATCAGGGCTGCGGATAGCATTCCCGGCATCAAGGTCGATATCGGCGCCAAGCCTTTGGCCGGTTTCCCCGGCGAAACCATCACCGAAGGCCTCGACGGCCTCGCCGATCGCCTGGCGAAATATTATGACGCCGGCGCCCGCTTCGCCAAGTGGCGCGGCGTAATCGCCATTTCCGACACGCTCCCGACCTATGGCGCCGTCAAGGCCAATGCCCACGCGCTTGCCCGCTACGCCGCCCTTTGCCAGCAGGCAAAGATCGTCCCGATCGTCGAGCCGGAAGTGCTGATGGATGGCGAACCCGGCACGCAGAGCCTCGACCGCAGCGAGGAAGTTACCCGCTGGACGCTGCAGATTGTCTTCCAGGAACTGGCGGAAGCCCGCATCAACCTCGAAGGCATGATCCTGAAGCCGAGCATGGTCATCGACGGCAAGAAGGTCCGCAAGGCCTCCGTCGAGCAGGTCGCCGAGCGCACCGTCAAGGTTCTGAAGGAAACCGTTCCTTCCGCGGTGCCGGGCATCGCCTTCCTCTCCGGCGGCCAGTCGACCGAAGAAGCGACCGCCCACCTCTCCGCCATCAACTCCGGTTACGACCTGCCCTGGCATGTGACCTTCTCCTACGGCCGCGCCCTGCAGGACAGCGCGCTGAAGGCATGGGGCGGCAAGGCTGAGAACGTCGCCGCCGGCCAGCGCGCCTTCACCCACCGCGCCGAGATGAACTATCTCGCCGCGAAAGGTAGCTGGACGAAGGACAGCGAAAAGGCTGCCTGATTTCAGGTAGCGTTCGCATGAACAAAAAGCCCTGATCGCGATGCGGCCGGGGCTTTTTGCGTCTATCCTGTCAATACAATTGGAAAGCCCGCTTCCTTTCCCAACAAGTGGCAGAGAAGGATGCGATCTTATTTAACAAGTGCCGGCAATGACTACTTTCGGCCCATTGCGGTCACGGCACGTGCCGTAAAGGCCGACCAGTGTTGCCGAATTCGGCCACTCGGCAAATCATCTCGCGAAGTAGCGCGTTGGCGTTGTGCCCAATGCCTTCTTAAACATGACGATAAAGGCGGTAGCGGATTCATATCCCAAGTCGCTCGACACCCTCTGGACCGTCGCGCCGCTGGCCAGTTCGCGCAACGCGATGACTAGGTGCAGTTGCCGCCGCCATCGGCCGAAGGTCAGTCCCGTTTCCTGGACCATCAGCCGCTTTAGGGATCGCTCACTCATGGCAACGTGTGCCGCCCAATCGACCAGGGTGCGACGGTCGCTCGGCTCCGCCATCAGGGCAGCAGTGATCGCGGCGATTTTGGGATGGCTGGACGCGGGTAAGTCCAGCCCCTGTATCGGCATTTGCGCGAGTTCATCCAGCAAGACCCGCACCATACGGCCGACATGATCCTCCGGAGCAGAATTGACCGGTACATCCGCCAGTCGGAGGATCATCTCGCGGAGCATCGGCGACACAGACAGAGTGCAGCACTCCTGCGGCAGCTTGGCCGCTTCAGGTTGAACGAACAGATAGGACAGGCGTGCGTTGGACGTGACCTGGTTGCTGTGGGGCACGCCGCCGGGTATCCAGACTCCGCAGTCCGGTGGGACAATCCAGATGCCATTCTCCGTCCTGCATGTGACGGCCCCGTGCAGAGCCAAAATGAGCTGCCCTTCCTTGTGCTGGTGCTGGGGCACTTCAGCCTCATAGTCACTGAAGTCGAGGCGGACAGCGACGGCCGGGCGATCTGACCAGTCGGGATCAAAGTCGTCGTAGCAGGAACGCAGCAGTTTTGCGGATTGACCCGATTTGGAGATCATTTGGCATTATCTCCAAATTCGTACGGACTGCAATAGTCTACTACTGGGTGGTCAACAACCGAAAGGAGACTGTCATGCGAATTTCTGTCGTCGGCGCCACGGGACGAGTTGGCGCTAAGCTGACCCGGACCCTGCTGAGCGCCGGGCATCAGGTCAGAGCGTTGTCGAGAGGTGGCCCAGCGCTTGACGCACTGGTCGAGCTCGGAGCAGAGCCATTCCTGGGAAGCTTTGACACAGGAGCGGGAGACCTTGACCAATTTTTCCAGGGTGCAGATGCCGCGTTCCTGATGGTGAAGACCGATTGGAACAACATCGAGGGACACTACCCCGCTGTTGCCCAGCGCTTTGTCGATGCGCTCGAAAAATCCTCCGTCAAACTGGCCGTAAGCCTAACGGCCATGGGTTCGGACGTGAAGGGGAAAACGGGTCATTTCGAGTGCTTCCACGATCTGGACGAAAAGCTCAACGAACTCAGCAATATCAATTTGGTCCACCTGCGCGCCGCCTGGTTCATGGAAGACGTGTCGGCGTGGACGGGGCCGGTTGCCAAATACGGTCGAATTGCCTGGTTCTGCAAACCTGATTTAAAGATGCCCTGGGTGGCGACCGATGACATCGCATGGCTGGCAGCGAAGGAACTGACCAATCCGACGGGCAGACACCGCGTCTATCTCGAAGTCGGCTCGGAAGATGTCTCGATGAACGAACTGGCCGTGATCATTGGCAAGGAGATCGGCAGGCCGGTGGAGTACCGATACATCGAGACAACCCGCAAAGACGTGGAAGCTGAATTTCTGGCGCGGTTCGGGACGCCGGAGAAATGGCAGGACGACACCCTGAGTGCTGACGCTTTGAACAATGGCATCGTAAGGTTCCATGGGGAGCACGAGGATCGTCCGAAATTGCCCACAACGATGGAGGTGTTCATTGGTGACGTTTGGAAGCCGCGTTACCTGGAGGCGGTCAGAGCGGGAGACCAACGAGAGACGTTTCCCATGTGGACCGCCAGGGACTAGCTGGATGTCATGCTGGTTCTTTTGAATTGTCCCAGCAATCTCGAGTCTTTATTGGACGCTACCGCAAATTATTAAATTGCGGTAGCTATATGACCGCAATTGGCGCGTTCGAGCCATGATGCTGTCGGCCTAATGCGGCCATCTCCAACAAACTCTTCCTAGATAGTCGGCAACATTCCGCCGTCAAGCCTCAGATTGACACCGGTTATGTACGCGGCCCGCGGACTGACGAGGAAGGAAACGGCATCGGCTATCTCCTCCAGGGTTCCCACCCGGCCTGCGGGCACCTGGGCGAACGTCGGAAGCACGGCTTGTTCGATCGCCTCCCACGGAGCATCTTCCGCAAGTCCTTGCTCCACGGCGACCTCGCGAAACCGCGC